>DATLHO010000062.1:0-21365 GCA_035539855.1 Kapaibacterium sp. (SeqCode)
GGCGGACACCGACACCGGAGAGCGACAATGGGAATTTCCCTGAAACCCGAGCATCTGAAACGCTACAAGGACCTCGCGGTCCTCGCCTGGAAGCACGGGCGATCCGACATCGTCACGACCGCCGGCCTCGACGAGCTGCTCGACGAGGACGACCGGCGCGACGGTAACGGTCCGGGCGGCTCGAAGGCCGCGGAGCTGGCCGACGATCTCGAGCGGATGGGGCCGATCTTCATCAAGCTCGGTCAGGTCCTCTCCAGCCGCACCGACATCCTGCCGCCGGAGTACGTCGCGGCACTCTCGCGGCTGCAGGACAACATCGAGCCGTTCGACTTCGGGCAGGTGGAGCAGATCGTGCAGGAGGAGCTCGGCGTGCGAATCTCGAAGGCGTTCGAGAGCTTCGAAGCGACGCCGCTGGCGGCCGCGTCGCTCGGGCAGGTGCATCGCGCACGCATGCGCGACGGTCGCGAGGTCGTCGTCAAGGTGCAGCGCCCGGGCATCCGTCGCCAGATCGCCGAGGATCTCGAGGCGCTTGCCGAGATCGCGGAGTTCCTCGACAGGCACACCGAGATGGGCCAGCGCTTCCGCATCGGCGAGATGCTCGATCAGTTCCGCACGAACCTCGTGCGCGAGCTCGACTATCGCCAGGAGCTTCGCCACCTTCAGCAGCTTTCGGAGAACCTCCGCGGCTTCGACCGCGTGCTCATCCCGGCGCCGCACGAGGACTACTCGACGAGCCGTGTGCTGACGATGGACTTCGTGCGCGGCACGAACATCTCGTCGCTCGGTCCGCTGGCGCATCTCGAGCGCGACATGAAGGACCTGGCAGAGCAGGTCTTCCGCGCCTACATGAAGCAGATCCTCGTCGACGGGATCTTCCATGCCGACCCGCATCCAGGCAACGTGCTGCTGACGCACGACGGGAAGGTGGCGCTCATCGACCTCGGCATGGTCGGTCATCTCTCGCCGAGCATGCAGTCGCAGATGCTGAAACTGCTGCTGGCGATCAGCGAGGGACGCAGCGACGAGGCGGCCGAGATCTGCATCGAGCTCGGTGAGCGGCTCGAGGAGTTCAACCGCATCAGCTTCAAGCGAAAGATCGCGGAGCTCGTCGCGCAGCAGCAGAACTCGACGGTGCAGGAGATCCAGATCGGACGCCTGGTGCTCGAGGTGGTGAGGATCGCCGGAGCCAGCGGCATCCGCACGCCGCCGGAGTTCACGATGCTGGGCAAGACGCTGCTCAATCTCGACGAGGTCGGCCGGACGCTCGATCCGAAGTTCGATCCCAACGACGCGATCCGTCGCAACGCCGCCGAGGTCATGCGCCAGCGCCTTCAGAAGAGCGCGACGCCCGGCAACCTCTTCGCCTCGGCGATCGAGATGCGCGAGTTCGTCCAGGAGCTGCCCGGCCGCGTCAATCGCATCCTCGACAAGGTCGCCAACGACCAGCTCCGCATCGACATCGAGGCGATCGACGAGAACGCCCTGATCGAGGGATTCCAGAAGGTCGCCAACCGCATCACCGTCGGCCTCGTCCTCGCGGCGCTGATCATCGGCGCCGCGCTGCTGATGGACATCCAGACGAGCTTCACGCTCTTCGGCTATCCGGGTCTGGCGATCATCTTCTTCCTGCTGGCCGCGACCGGCGGGCTCGTCCTCGTCTTCAACATCTTCCTGCACGACCGGAGAATGCGAAGCTCCGGAGAACAGCGCGCGCGCCGCTGACGAACCGGCCGGCCGGAGGCGGAGCCATCGGCGCATGTCGGGGCAGCGCCAGAACGCTACCTCTGCAGCACGACGCGCCGGCGCAGGACCTCGTCGCCGCCGCGCACGACGACCGTGTACACGCCGGCGGGCAGGCCCTCCGTCGCGAGCGTCGCCCGGGCGTCGACCGTCGCGGTGCGGACGACCTCGCCGAGCTCGTTGTGCAGCTCGAGCGTGGCCGGCCCCGTGTAACCAGAAAGCTCCACTGCTAGCGTGGCATCGAAAGGATTGGGCGAGACCGTCAAGGCGACGCCGTGCATCGAGACGTCCGGAGCCGACGTGACGATCGGGCGCGCGCCGACGACCTCGATGTCGTCGATCCGGATGCCGTCGAACGTGTAGTGCCACTGGCTGTTGTAGGCCTCGACGACGAAGCGCACGGAGATCTCGCTTCCGAGATACTCGTCGAGGTTGACGCGATAACGGCGCCACTCGCGCATGTCGCCGCGGAAGCGGTTGCGGATCGGCGAAGCGCTCTCGAACGGAAGCTGCAGCTCGTCGCAGTCGGCATCGCGCCACTCGATCCCGCCCTCTCTGAGCACCTGGACGAATGCCGTGTGGTTGCGTCCCTCCACCGCGTAGCTCGCGTCGAAGAAGAGATCGGCCGCGGTGAAGCCGACGAGAGAGATGGGCTCGCGCACCGTCAGTGCGTTGGCCTCGCGCCGCTCTTCGTAGTTGCCGCCGGGGCTGTCCGAGGCGACGCTCGTGTGCTCGACCGTCGTCTCGAGTCCCCACGCTGCGCCCGTGTGCCATCGGCCCATCCCACTTTCGAATCGCTCGGTGAAGGCGTACTGGATCGGATGCACGATTGGGGCGATCGAGTCGAGGATCCTCGCGCCCTCATAGCCGAGCGTGATCCCGATCATCGTCCGCGGCGCCGACGGCCGCCCGGCGAGCGAGTCCGGAACCGGCAGCTCGAAGGTCAGCGCCTCCGACGGCGCCAGCGGCGGCACCGACAGCGGCACGCCGCCGTCGAGCGCAAGCGTCGCCGCGCTCGTCATCGTCGCGCGACCGATGTTCGTCACCGTCACGCGCACGATGGCTCCGGCGGTGTCCGGACGCCACGTCCGCGCCGTGATGATCGGCGCGGCGCCGGCCGCCCACGCGATCCCCATGTTCATCCGATGACTCGCTGCGCAGATCGGCTCGATCCGCAGCGGCGCCGGCCAGAACTCGTCCTCGCCGTTGCCGCTCTCCGGCGTCCACGCGAACGTGTGGCCGTCACTTCCCCTGCCGAAGGCGTAGAGCCAGTCCTCCGCCGTTCCGCGCGCGGTGTAGCCGACGGTGATGCGAGAGTTGCCCGGCGCGAACCCGGCGAGCGACGCGAGCGCGCGCGTTGCGGTGCGGAAGTACACCGAGTCTGCGGCGTCGGGCAGGATGATCTCGTCGGGCTGGATGAAGAGATTGCTGAACGTGTGGTGGTTCAGCGCGACGGCAAAGCGCCGGCGCAGGACGAAGTCTCGGACCGCACGCGTCTCGGGCTCTGAGAACGGACCGGGTCCACGATAGGTCTCGGCGAGCACGTTGACACTCGAGCCGCCGATCGCGTGCGACCAGAACTCCTCCGGACCGTAGTTGCGGTTGAGGTCGACTCCGGTGTCTCCGTTGGAGCGCATGTTCTTGCGCCAGAGGCCGCCGCCATTGGGATAGCGCTGGACGTTGTGCTGGTAGCCGTCCGGGTTGACCATCGGCACGAACCACAGCGCCCGGTTGTCGAGCAGCCATGTGATCTCCGGATCGGTGCCGTAGCCCTCGAGCATCGTCCACATCGAGTAGACGACGCTCATCATGCCCGCCGGCTCGCGCGGATGATGCAGCGCGGTGAACAGCGCCTCGGGCACGGTCGTGTCGCCGGCGGAGCGCGCCGAGATCCTGATCGCGTGGATCGGTCGTCCCTGGTGGGTCGTCCCGATCGTCTCGACCGAGCCGGCGAGCTGCGGATACAGCTCGCCCATCTTCGACAGGTGCGTCCCGAGCTCCGCGATCGAATAGTACCCGCCGACGCTGCCGAGCGCGAAGTTGCGCGGCGAGTGCAGCGACGATCGCGGCCGTTCACGCATCTGCTCGAGGTCGCGCAGCGCCCGCACTTCGTAGTGCCGCTCGAGCTCGGCGACCTCGATCTCGAAGCGGACTCCGCCACGGCGCAGGCGCTCGACGTCGGAGTGCGTCAGCACGAGCCGCAGACCGTCGCCCTGGCCGTGCACGTGGTCGATGTCGAGCGAGCGAATCAGGGCGTGCTCTGCCTCGGACGCGGGCCAGGCGATGACGCGACTGTGTCGCTCGTCGTCGCCGGACTGGCCGACCGCCGGAGACACGAGCAGGGCGATCATCACGAGCGCGAGGAGTGACGTCGGTACGCGAGGAGGAAGTCGGCGCATTGTAGACGAACCGGGTGTGGGAGAATTCACGATCGCTGAAGATGCCGCAATCGGACCATCGCGTCAAGGGAGGCCGGACGGCTGTCGCGTCGTATCTTGGCGGCTTCTTCGGAACTCTGAACTCGATAGTCTCTCCATGCCCGAGCATATCATCGTCTCCAGACACGACGGCCACGTCGCCACCGTGCAGTTGAATCGCCCGAAGGTGCTCAACGCCCTGAACCTCGCGCTGATGGTCGAGCTGGTCGATGCGCTCGACGAGCTCGACAACGACCCCGACGTACGCGCGATCGTGATTCACGGCAGCGAGCGCGTCTTCGCCGCGGGCGCCGACATCACCGAGATGGCCGAGGCGTCGGCCGTCGACATGCTCGAGCGCGACCAGTTCAAGCGCTGGGATCGCATCCGCAGGGTCCGCACGCCGCTGATCGCAGCGGTCTCGGGCGTCGCGCTCGGCGGAGGCTGCGAGCTGGTGATGATCTGCGACATGATCATCGCCTCGGAGACCGCGCGCTTCGGCCAGCCCGAGATCCTGATCGGCGTCATGCCGGGCGCCGGCGGCACCCAGCGGCTCACGCGCGCCGTGGGCAAGGCCCTCGCGATGGAGATGGTGCTCACCGGCCGCATGATCACTGCCGCCGAGGCGCACGCCGCAGGTCTGATCAATCGCGTCGTGCCCGTCGAGTTCTATCTCGACGAGGCGATGAAGCTCGCCCGCGAGGTCGCGGCCCGGCCCCCGATCTCGGTCAGACTCGCCAAGGAGTCCGTGCTCAAGTCGTTCGACACGACCATCAACGACGGTCTCGAGTTCGAGCGGAAGAATTTCTATCTGCTGTTCGCGACCGAGGACATGAAGGAGGGGATGAAGGCGTTTTTGGAGAAGCGGGCGCCGGAGTGGAGGGGGAGGTAGTTTTTCGTTATTGGTTTTTGGTTTTTGGTTTTTGGGCGACTTCTCAATTCTTGATTGTCATGTCTTTCGAAACGATCATCTATAGTGTCGACGGCGGTGTTTTGACGCTGACGCTGAATCGGCCTGAGAGCTACAATGCGTGCAACGAGCAGATGACGACCGAGCTGCAGGCGGCGTTGAAGGACGCTGAGCGGGATGCGGCGGTGCGGGCGATCATTCTGACGGGAGCGGGCAAGGCGTTCTGTTCGGGACAGGATCTCAAGGACGCGCCGGCGTCCGGCGGGCGGCGCTCGCTCGCCGACTCGCTCGAGCGTCGCTACAACCCGATCATCCGCAAGCTCGCAACGATGCCGAAGCCGATCATCGCGGCGATCAACGGCATCGCCGCCGGCGCCGGGTGCTCGCTCGCGCTCGCGTGCGACATGAAGCTTGCCGCCGCGGGCACGTCGCTGCTGCAGGCGTTCGTGAACATCGGCCTCGTTCCGGATTCGGGAAGCTCCTTCTTCCTCGCTCGCGCCGCCGGCTACTCGCGCGCCTTCGAGATCGCATCGCTCGGCGAGAAGCTCCCGGTCGAGCGCGCCGCCGAGCTCGGACTGATCAATCGCGTCGTCGCGGCCGAGTCGCTCATGGACGAGGCCAGGGCGCTCGCCGAGCGCTACGCCGCCGGACCGACGCGCGCCTACGGCTACATCAAGAAGATGCTCCATCGCGCCGAGCACTCCTCGCTCGACGAGATGCTCGACTACGAGGTCTTCATGCAGGAGGCCGCCGGACGCACGAGCGATTACCAGGAGGGCGTGGCGGCCTTCGTGGAGAAGCGCAGGCCGGCCTTCCGCGGCGAGTAGCGCTCGAGCGTACGCACTTCCCGACGATCCCGAGCGCCCGACACGACGTCGGCGTAACGCGGTGATCGTTCTTTCAACGTCGCCAGCTTCAATGTCCGATCCGTCTCCGTCCCAGACCCAGGCTCCGGCTCCGTCGACCTTCAGCCGCGTCGCGAGCGTCTTCATGATCGTCGCGTTCGCGATCGGTGTGTTCTACATCGTGAGCTTCGTGCGGGTGTATCCGCAGTACTGGTTCGCGGCGGTGCTCTTTCTGATCATCGCGGTGGTGAGCATCATCCGGCGTATCGCCGTGCTTCGCGGAACGCTGCCGGCGCATCGCGCGCCGGTCGACAAGGACTAGACCCCTCCACCATCATCGTCACGCAATCCCGACCCACTTCGATGGCATCGACTCGCACCTTCGGCGTCTGTGGCGCCGGCACGATGGGCTCCGGCATCGCCTATGCAGCAGCCCTCGTCGGCTACGACGTCTGGCTCTACGACATCGCCGACGAGATGCTCGATCGCGGCCGGGCGTCGATCGCGTCGTATCTCGCCTCCGGCGTCGAGCGCGGCAGGATCTCCCAGGAGGACGCCGATGCGGTCTCCGCCCGCGTGCGCACGACCGCGCGCCTCGAGGATCTCGCCGACTGCACGGTCGTCGTCGAGGCAATCCTCGAGCGCCTCGACGCGAAGCAGGATCTCTTCGTCCGGCTCGAGTCGATCGTCGCGGACGATGCGATCCTCGCGAGCAACACGTCGTCGCTGCCGATCACCGCGATCGCCGGCGCGCTCGCGCGACCGGAGCGCTGCGTCGGCATGCACTTCTTCAATCCCGCGCACATCATGA
Organism: Kapaibacterium sp. (SeqCode); assembly: GCA_035539855.1. Taxonomy (GTDB): domain Bacteria; phylum Bacteroidota; class Ignavibacteria; order OLB7; family OLB7; genus DATLHO01. The sequence continues at coordinate 6,724 of DATLHO010000062.1, forward strand.
AGCTCGTGGAAGTGATCGAGGGATACCGCACCTCGAGCGAGATCCTCGAGCGCACGATCGCCATCGTCACCGAGCTCGGCAAGACGCCCGTGCGCGCCAGGGACACGCCGGGGTTCATCGTCAATCGTGTCGCTCGGAACTTCTATGGCGAGGCATTCCGCATCGTCGGTGAAGGCGCCGCGACGCACGAGCAGGTCGACCGCTGCATGCGCGCGATCGGCTTCAAGATGGGACCCTACGAGCTGATGGATCTCATCGGCATCGACGTCAACCTGATGGTCACGCGCTCGGTTCACGACCTGTACTTCGGGGAGTCGCGCTTCCGGCCGCACCTGATCCAGCAGAAGATGGTCGAGTCCGGTCGGCTCGGCAAGAAGTCCGGTGGCGGCTTCTACGCCTCGCCTACGCCTCCTTCGGCCGAGCGACCATGATGCCGGTGTGCTTCTTCACCGATGCGAGATACTCGGCCAGCGTGCGGTCGAGGATCACCTTCTTCTCGGTCAGCGACGCATGCAGGAAGCGCACGGAGTCGTCGCTGTCGCGGTAGACCATGCCGGTGTGCGAGCAGTCGATGCCCTTGATCGTCGTCGTGATGCCGATGATGTCGCCGGTGCGCAGCTTCGACGCGGCGGCGGCAACGCGGTCCTTCGGGAGCCACGTCATCTTCCGCGCATTGAGCAGACGCTCGATCTCGGCGATCTTGCCAACGAGCTGCGGATTCGCCTTGAGCTGCTTGTAGGCGTCGGGATGCGTGCTCATGAAGTTCACGACCTCCGTGAACCGCTCGGCGCCCGGAAGCTCCTGGGTCACCACCTCGACGATGCCCTTCTTCTGGTTGTCGAAGAACCAGTCGGTCGTATAGTGAAGCCGTGACGAGTAGTCGGTGACGCGCGCGTCGCGGTAGCGCGTGAGCGTGATCTGGTCGAGCAGATCGCCCGGTGTCGTGCCGCCCTTTGCGAGCATCCTCGCGAACCCAAGGGCGATCTCGAAGAGCGTCACGCAGTCGAGCCGGCGCAGATTCACCGAGCACACCTCTCGATCCTCGTAGAGCTCGAGCGTCGCGCCGACGTACGGCGTCTCGCGCAGCGCCAGCGCCACCTCCGCCATTCTCTCCCCTATCGGCAGCGCGCGCCAGTTGTTCTCGCGCGCCAGTTTCATCAGTCGATCGAAGACCTCCTCGCCCGTGAAGATCGGCTCGCCCGGTCGGTCGTCGCCGTCGCCCACGAGGCGGCCGAGCGAGACACGCGAGGCGAGCGGCAGCGCGACGAGACCGGTCGCGGCAAGGAGCGAGCTCTGGAGGAAGTGTCTGCGGTTCATTAGCATTCGGGAATCACTTCTCGATGATCAGGTCGATGAGGTTGCTCGCGGCGACCTTCTGCTCCGCGTTGAAAAACGCGGCCGGCTCTTCGGTGACGTTCAGGTGCATCGTGATCGTGTCGCCGCGGGGGCTCGTCGTGCGCGCGTCGACCGGCAGCGTCTCGAGGAACTCGAGCGTGACGTAGATGACATCGTAGCGCATCGCGATCGGCGAGACGAGCTCGCGCGCCTGCTCGTAGGGCGACGTGCGAAGTCCCCGTGCGCGCTGGGCGTAGAACGTCGGATCGAGCTCTGCGTCGAGGTATCCTTCGTACAGCTCGGTCGGCTTCGTGCAGAGCCAGTCCCCGGGTACCCACGCGGTGAGGTGGATCTCGCGACCGACCGGCAGCCGCATCAGCCGCAACCGCGACTCGTTGTTGCGCTCGAAGAGGTCGCCGTACTGGATCTGGCGGGCCAGGCGGATCGCGCCGCGCGTAGAGTCGAGATGCTGGCGCCAGGGGTAGAGTTTAATCCGCGTCCCGTCGAGCTCGTGCGACGTCGGGATGTAGATGTCGCGCCGCGTGTGGTTCGCGATGACCAGCGGCGTCTGGGCGCCCTCGCGACAGTTGCCGGCGGCGCTCGCCCCGTCGAAGCGCACGACGACACCGGTTCCCGGTGCGGCCACGGGCTGCGTCGGCGCGAACGTGGCGACCGAGAAGCTCATGCGCCGGCAGCACGCCAGGCGGTTGTTCGTCGCGACCGTGTACTCTACGGTGTCGGAGTCACCGGCCGAGGAGCCGCTCGACGATGCGCATGCGGCGACCGCGAGCGCGAGCAGAAGGGCGGGCAGGAGCGGCGATCGATTCACGAACGGTCGTGCTTGAGGTGGAACGAACGAGGTCGCGCTGGAGCGACGAACGGAAAGATAGGACCTGTACAACAGAAAGGGGCGAAGGCATGTTGCAGCCTCCGCCCCTTCGATCAATCGGCTCCTCGACGGAGCCCGCTCCTGCTTACTGGATGACCGTCGCGCGGACACCCTCGGCGGCCGGGCGCATGCCGGGCTTCGCGTACGGAAGGTTGACGCCCTCCTGGTACGAGATCTCGAGCTCGATGTAGCGGTTCGGGAACGTGCCACCGAGGATCGAGCCGCTCATGCTCTTGACCATCACGCGAGCGTAGTGATACGTCGCGGCGCTGGAGCCGGTGCGGACGACGAAGCCCTGGTTCGAGGCGACGCTCGCCGAGGTGAACTCATACGCCTTGACGTTGCTGACCGGGTCAATCAGCGTGCTCAGCGGCGCGCTGAGGTACCACGTGTCGAGGCTCGTGATCTGGTACGTCGTGCCCGAGATGTAGACCGACGTGTCGATGCGGTTGATGTCCAGACCGGCCGACAGCTTGTACTCGGGGATCGCGTAGACCGGTCCGATGACGATCTTCGTCGGGTTGCCACCGGTGCGCGGGTCGATGAACATGCCGATCTGGGCCTTGGCGGCCGGAGCCGGCGCGTTCGGGTTCAGGGTCGTCAGCAGCGGCGAGCCGTTGAGGCTGAGGTTGAGCGCCGACGGGTTGGTCGAGTTCGCCTCATACAGACGGATCGTCGTCGTGCCGCTGACCGGGTTGCTCGGCGAGGTCGAGCGCGTCGCGCCGGCCCACTTGATCGTCGACGCCGCGCCCACGCCCGTCGCCGTGCGCGGGGTGACCGTGAACGTATACTCGGTGCGCGGGGCAAGACCCATCGCCGTCGCGGACGTCGTCACGGCGCTCGCCGAGCCGCTCGAGCCAGTGCCGCCACTGCTCGGTGCCCACGAGACGTCATAGCTCGTCGCGCCGCTGAAGGCATTCCAGCTCAGACCCACGGAGGTCTCCGACATCGACGTGGCGCTCAGGCCCGTGACGCCGCCATCGACTCCCGGATCACTCGGATTCTCATTGCAACCGACGACCACGAAGGCCATCAGCACCGCCAGCAGGCTGGACTGGATCAGTTTGCGAACCATCATGTGCTTCTCCGTCACTGAATTGATGTGCGCGCTCCCGCTTGCGCGGGCGTGCGTTGTTTCGGGTAGTTCTGTTGTATGCCGGCCCTTCCCACCTTCCCCCGCCCACTGGCTGCCGGAGCCGATTTGTACGATTAGTCCCTGGATACTTCCCTTGGTTTAGTCCGACGGCACCGTCAATGTGCGTGCCGTCGGCCGCGCAGCGCATCGGATCAACCGTGCCACGGGTGCTCGGCTACGCCTGCGGCGTGATTGACCGCGCGCGCGAGCACGAAGAGCATGTCGCTCAGCCGATTGACGTACTGCAGTGGCAGCGGTCCTGTCTCGGGCTCCTGGTGCAGCAGCGCGACGATGCGGCGCTCGGCGCGCCGGCAGATCGTTCGCGCGAGGTGAAGCGTCGCGCCGGCGGGCGTTCCTCCGGGCAGGATGAAACTCGTCAGCGCCGGCAGATTCTCCTCGAGATCGTCGATGGCCTGCTCTAGACACACGACTTCCGCGGCTGTAACACGCGGCACCGCCGGCCGACGGTCCTCACCGCGCAACGGCGTCGCCAGATCGGCGCCGAGGATGAACAGTTGCTCCTGCACCAGGCCGAGCAGCTCGTCGTGATCGCGGCGCAGACCCTGCGCGCGCGCAAGTCCGAGGGCGCTGTTGAGCTCGTCGACGTCGCCGTAGCCCTCGATGCGCAGCGAGTCCTTCGCCACGCGCGCTCCGCCGAACAGGCCGGTCGTGCCGTCGTCTCCGGTGCGGGTATAGATGCGGAAGGCCATGTGGAAGCGATTTGATCCGGGCGCCGTCAGGTCGCGCCCGGCGAGAGGCCACGAGCGACCTCGTGAGCTCGGCGGCGGTCCGGTGTGCGGGTCAATGCTATCTTGGGTGCTTTGCCCCCGCAATTCGCGCAAAGATACGAGCGAGCCGCTCTCAACCAAGCTCCGGCCACGGTGGCCGGCATCCGCATGTCGAATCTGAAGAACATCCTGCTCGTCGGCGACATCGTCGGCGATGTGGGCCTGAGCATCCTCGGTGCGGAGCTCCCCCGCCTGCGCGAGCGCTTCGCCGCCGACTTCGTCATCGTCAACGGCGAGAACACGTATGAGGGAAAAGGGCTGCGTCCTTCGGATGCGACCGCCATATTCCGGGCGGGCGCCGATGTCATCACCTCGGGCAATCACGTCTGGGAGCGATGGCAGTCGAAGGAGGTGCTGACGAAGAACCGCAACGTTCTGCGTCCGCTGAACTACCCGCGTGACAATGTCGGCCAGGGCTACGTCGTATTCACGACGGGCGATCGCACGCGCATCGGCGTCGTCAACCTGCAGGGACGCACGTTCATGTCGCCGATCGACTGTCCCTTCCGGTGCGCCGACTGGGTGCTCGATCGGCTGCGCGACGAGGCCGACATCGTCATCATCGACTTCCACGCGGAGGCGACGGCCGAGAAGATGGCGCTGGCGTGGTACCTCGACGGCAGGGTCTCCGCGATCATCGGAACGCACACGCACGTGCAGACGAACGACGCGCGCATCCTTCCCGCCGGCACCGCCTTTCTGACCGACGTCGGCATGACCGGGCCGTACGACTCGGTCATCGGCATGAACAAGGATGTCGCGATCCGCCGGTTCCTGACGCTCACGCCGCACAAGTTCGAGCTCGCCGTCGGCGAGCCGCGCCTGTCGGCGGTCTTCGTCAGGGTCGACGTCGACTCGGGCCGCGCCGTCGCGATCGAGCCGATCTCCGTTCCCGAGTACCGAACCTCCGCCGAGTAACCGCGCGGCACCGCAGAGCGGGTCGCCATGAACAGAGCCCCATGAAGCTTCGCTCGCGTCTCGTTCGCCGCCCGCTCGCGCCACTCGTCGCGACCATCGTCGCGTGGTCGCTCATCGCCATCGCATCGTCGACCCATGCCTCCGGTCAGCAGGCGACGGGCGCCGCCGATCTCGCCGCCACGCGCTCCGGCATCGTTGCTTCGAGCAACGGAGGCCACGTCGTCGCGCGGGCGCTGTATGTCGCGCTGCGCCCGAACGGAGTGCACGGCTCGGCCGCTGGCACCAGCTCCAGCCCGGCCACCAGAATCACCGCCGACGCAGTGCTCGCGATGGCGCGCCGCGCGGGGCTCGAGCCCGTCGTCGCGACGCCGCTCGGGTTCCTGTCGCCGACGAGCGACAAGCGGTCGACGAGCGCGCTGCTCGCGCTGCCGTCGCCGCGGCGCGCACGTGTCGAGCTCCTGGCCGGCGAGCTCGCGCGCACCGTCGAGCTGCAGTATGCGTCGGACCTGCATCCGGAGGAGGCGGCGCGGCGACTGATGTCGATTGCTGGAGTCGAGCATGCCGAGCCCGTGCCGGCCGTGCTCACCGAGGGCGCCGCGTCGTTCATCCCGAACGACTCGCTCATCGGCATGATGCAGAATCTCGAGCGCATCAAGGCGTACGAGGCATGGGACGTGTGGCCGGGAGATTCGAACACGGTCATCGGCATCGTCGATGCGGGCATCGACAACACGCACGAGGATCTCGTTCCGAACATCCGCGAGAACGCCGGCGAGGAGGGCCTCGACGCGCAGAGCCGGGACAAGCGGACCAACGGAGTCGATGACGACGACAACGGCGTGATCGACGACTGGCGCGGCGCAAACCTCAACGCGCCCGGCGACGGCAGCACACCGGGCGACACGCGCGCGGTGCAGCACGGAACGGCGGTCGCCGGTGCAGCCGCCGCGGCCGTCAACAACCGGATCGGCATTGCCGGCGTCGCCTACCGCTGCCAGTTCTTTCCCGTCAAGACGATGTCGATCTCCGGTGGCGCGCTGACGAAGGCCTACGCCGGCATCGAGTACTGCGCGCGCGCCGGCATGAAGGTCGTCAACTGCAGCTTCGGCGATCGTGGGTTCTCGCGGACGCAGCAGAGCTTCATCAGCTATCTCATCGAGCTCTACGACGTCGCGATCGTCGCCGCGGGCGGCAACGATCCGCAATACGGACAGCGCTATCCCGCAGGGTACAACGGCGTCATGGGAGTCGGAGCGCTCGACGCAGAGGACTTCCTCGCGACGAACTTCGGCGAGCAGGTCGATGTCTCGGCTCCCGTCGGCGCGATGACCGTCGACAACAATGGCTACGCGCCCGGCCTGGTCGCGACGTCGTTCTCGTCGCCGGTCGCCGCCGGAGTCGTCGCGCTTGCACGGAGCCGCTGGCCCGCTCTCGACGCGCGCCAGGCGCTCGCGCACGTGCGACTGACCAGCGACACCATCGCCGCCGACGGCGAGCGCTACCGCCTCACCGGCTACGGACGCGTCAACGCGCTGCGCGCGGTCTCGGTCGACCCGATGTCGCGTCCGGGGATCGTCGTCGACACGCTCTGGCTCGACGACAGCACCGGCAGTCCGCGCGAGACGTTCACCGTGGGCGAGCGCGGGCAGATTCGCGTCCGCCTGCGCAACCTGCTCGGCGCCGCCGGGAACGTCCGCGTGCGCCTCGTCGACTACCGCGACGCCGATGCCGGCGTCACGATCGATTCGTCGTGGCACGATGCGGGCTCGATCGCCTCGGGCGCGACCGCGACGGTGGCGCTCGGCTACCCGTTCCGGCTCGATCGTCCCGACACGAACCGACTCAACCTGCGCGTCGAGATCGCCGCCGACGGCGGCTACTCCGACTACGACTTCGCCGCCCCCTTCGTCTACCTCGATCGCCCGTCGATCGCCATCTATTCGACCGGATTGCTCGCGGTCTCGATCTCATCGCGCGGCAACATCGGCTACGCGGATTATCCCGAGAACAGCTACGGCGTCGGCGTGACCTACGACAACGAGAGCTTCCTCTTCGAGGGAGGCTTCATGGCCGCCGAGAGCGCGCAGCGCCTCGTCAGCAACGTGCGCGGCGCCGACGGCGAGTCGCAGGACGTCGACTTCACGACGGTCGAGCTGCCGACCGCGGAGAACAACCAGACGCTCACCATCACCGACGCGGGAGCATCCGAGGCCGCCGAGATCGGTCTCGAGCTCAGGATTCGCACGCTCGTGTCGATGGACATCCCCAACGCGTTCGCGATGCAGGTTCGCGCGCGCAACGTCAACGCGACACCGATCGACAGCCTGCGCCTGGCGATGTTCGCCGACTGGGACCTTGCCGGCCAGGGCGACGATCAGACGATCGCCACACGAGAAGACGCCACGGCGATCGTGCCGCTGTACGGCCTGGTCAGCGGCGCCGGCTATGTCGTCGCCAGCGGCGCGGTCGCACGCGGCCGCGCGCCGATCCACTACGCGATCGAGAACGACGGCGATCTCAATCTCTATGTCGGGTTCAATCGCGAGAAGAAGTGGCACACGCTCAGCAACGGCATCGGTGAGCGCGACGCCGGACCGACGGACGTCAGCCTGGTCACCGGGCGCGTGCTCGCCGGCCTGGAGCGTGACGAGGAGGACACGGTGCTCTTCGTCGTCGGCATCGGGCAGTCCGAAACGGAGGCCGTGGCCGGGATGCAGGCCATCGCCGCCGGCGCGCCGGGCGGTGCGTACGACGACGCAGACGCGCTCGGTCCGATGCTCGGAGCCATGCTCGGCGCGTCGCGGCCGAATCCCGCGACGCTCCACGCGCGCGTCTCGGTCGACCTGCGCCGCGGCGCGACGCTCGGGCTGTTCGATGCGATGGGCCGCCGCGTCGCCGACCTCACCGCGAGCATTCCGCCGGACGGTAGCGGCGACGTCGCGATCGATGTCTCGGCGCTCGAGCCGGGTGTCTACGTGCTGCGAGCCGCCGACGCTCGCGGCAGCGTCGGCCATCCGCTCGTGATCGTGCGGTAGAGACGGCACGCCCGCTTCGGCCGGTCTCTTGAGATCGACGCCGACCGGGAGTATCTTTGCCCGGTCCCGAGCACCCCCCCGCTACGGACAATGAACTACACAGCGACCCGGTACGTCGTTCCTCCGACGACCGTGGTCCGGAGGTCGGCGCCCGCACCGTGCACCCGCATCGTGCCGCGCCATTGGTCCGCAATTCGACTCTCCCTCCCATGTCCTTCCAGCGTCTCGAGATCGAGATCGACGGTGGCGTCGGCCGTATCTGGCTGAATCGCCCCGACAAGCGCAATGCGCTCGACAGAGTGCTCGTCGAGGAGCTCCGCGAGGCCATCGCGATGCTCGTCGGCGACGACTCCGTGCGCTCGATCGTGCTCGGCGGCCGCGGCCCTGCCTTCTGCGCGGGAGCCGACCTGGCGTATCTGCGGGAGATCTCCGGCTACTCGGTCAGCGACAACATGGAGGATTCGGCCGCGCTCGCTCGAACGCTTCAGGCGATCTACGAGGCGCCGAAGCCGACGATCGCGCGCGTGCACGGACCGGCGATCGCGGGCGGTTGCGGGCTGGCGACGGTCTGCGACATCATCGTCGCAGGACCCGGGGCGAGCTTCGGCTACACCGAGGTGCGGATCGGTTTCATCCCGGCGATCGTGCTCGCATTCCTGCTTCGGAAGGTCCCGCAGGTACAGGCGCGCGAGCTCGTGCTGACCGGCCGGATCATCGACGCGAAAGAGGCCGTCGCCCGCGGGCTCGTGACCACGCTCGTCGACGGCGATGGCGATGGCATCCCCGCGCTCGACGCACACATCGCGACATTGACGGCGGAGATTAATCGAACGAGCGCGTCGGGTGTCTCGCTGACCAAGCAGATGCTCACGGCGCTCGACGGAATGCCGCTCGCCTCGGCGCTCGACTACGCCTCGCGCATGAACGCCCTTACTCGCATGACGCCGGATTGCCAGGCCGGCATCGCGCGCTTCCTCGAGAAAGCCTCCTGACCGACGCTCTTCGCGCGTGGTCACATCATACCCATGGAACGCATGAAGTCTCGAACTCAAATCCCCCGGACGGTCCTCCGACACCTCCTCCCGGTGAGCCTCCTCGCCATGGCGCTGACGGTCGCGGCGACGGCGCAGCCGGATCGGCCCTCGCAGGCGATCAAGCTGACGAAGGGAATCATCAAGGACGTCCGGACCGGCAAGCCCGTCGACGGCGGCAGGGTCATGGTCTATCTTGGATCGGGCTCCGAGCCGGTCGCCCTGTCGAAGATCAACCCCAGCACCGGCGCCTATCAGGTCGTGCTCGGTCCCTCGAAGGAATATCGGTTCGTGCTTCGCTCCGATCGCTTCCTGCCGACGGAGACCACCGTGCGCACGCCTGACGGGGCGGGTTACGAGGAGTACGTGAAGGATCTCACGATGGAGCCGATCCCGGTCGGATCCACGCTCTTCAGCGGACGCCTGTTCGACGCCGGCGGCGCGGAGCTTCGGACCAACGGCGAGCTCGCGAAGGCGCTCGCGTTCATGAAGCAGTCGCAGGCCGCGACGCTGAAGATCACGGTGATCCCGGACCTCGCCTCGAAGAGCTCGAAGGCCAAGGCCAAGCCCGCGGCGAAGGCAAAGAAGGGCAAGAAGAAAGGCAATGCGACGACGACGTCGGTCGAGGAAGCGACGGCGACGTCCTCGCCGACCGGCACCGGCTCGCAGGACCCGCTCGCCGCACTGGCGCAGGCTCGTGTGCAGGCACTCCGAGCGCTCATGCAGCGCGAGGGGATCTCGCTGACACGGATCACCTGGGTCGCGCTTGCGACGCCCTCGGAGCTGCGTCTCTACGCCGGCCGCAAGGAGAACGTCGTGATCGCCATCAACGGGATCGACGTCGAAGAGGTCGAGGAGGACTGAGTCGTCTCCGAAGGACGGCATCGACGATTCTACCGGACGGCGCCGCTGGCATGACCAGCGGCGCCGCCTCGTTTCCGATCGCGCCCTTGCCACCTCTCTGGTCGCACCCCCGAATCGCCGCGTGGCAATTCGCACTTCTGGATTCGCCCATTCGACTTTTAGCGCTAACTTTGGCGCTTATCCTAATCAGCCGGAGTCCCCGGCTATACGGCAGAGTGTATGATCATTAGTATGACCGGCTACGGCCGGAGCGAGATCTCGCGCGATGGGATGACCGTCGTTTGTGAGCTTCGGAGCGTCAACAACCGGTTCCTCGAGGTCTCCAGCCGGATTCCGCGCGAGCTCAACGCCCGCGAGAACGACATCCGGGAGATCCTCCGCCGCCACCTGATGCGTGGCAAGATCAATCTGAACATCACCGTCGAGCGCAACGCGACTGCCGAGCCCCTGACGCTCGACGTCGACGCCGACACGGTGGTCGCCTACAAGAACGCCGTCGACGCGATCCGCAAGGCCGCAAAGATCAAGGAGGCCGCCGGGCTGTCGCACCTTCTGCAGTTCGCCAATGAGATGATCGTTCGCGGCAACACCGCGCGCGGCGAGGACGACGGCTGGGAGGTCGTCGCCGAGGCGGTCGACGCCGCTGCTCGCGCGATGGAGGAGATGCGTCGCAACGAGGGTCGCGAGCTTGCCCGCGACATGCTCAACCGCATCCGGACGATCGACGGGTTCATCGAGCGCGCCGAGCAGCTCTCGCGCGAGCGTGTGCCGGCCGAGCGCCAGCGACTGCGCGAGCGCATCGCCCAGCTCTTCGAGAACGACGAGATCGACGAGCAGCGTCTCGAGCTCGAGATCGTCCTGCTCGCCGACAAGCTCGACGTGACCGAGGAGTGCGTTCGCTACCGCAGCCATTCGAAGTTCTTCGTCGAGGCCATCAAGGGCCCCGAGGCGGCCGGCCGCAAGCTCGGCTTCCTGCTGCAGGAGATGAACCGCGAGATCACGACGATCGGATCGAAGTGCAACGACTCCGAGATCGCGCACATCGTCGTGCGCGCCAAGGAGGAGATGGAGAAGATCCGCGAGCAGGTTCAGAACATCGAGTGAGCCCGAGCCTCATGCCGGAGAGCAGCCTGCCGTCGAACGGACATACCAGCAGCAACGGCAACGCCCAAGGCGCCGCCGATGACGGCGCAGGCGCACATGGCGCAGGCGCAGACGGCGCAGGCGCAGACGGCACAGGCGCAGACGGTGCGGGCGCAAACGGTGGTGCGGCTGACCGCGCGGGTGGCGAGTCGCCCGCGAACAGCCGCCGGCTGATCGTGCTGTCTGCACCATCCGGCGCCGGCAAGACGACGATTGCGCGCCGGCTGATCGAGCGCAACGAGACGTGGCGTTTCTCGATCTCGGCGACGACGCGCCCGGTGCGTGCCGGCGAGCTCGACGGCGAGGACTACCATTTCCTGACGGTCGAGGAGTTCCGCCGGCGCATCGCGGCCGGGGAGCTCGTCGAGTGGGAGGAGATCTTCGGGAACCTCTACGGCACGCTTCGCAGCGAGATCGTGCGACTGCTCGACGACGACGAGACGCGCGTGCTCTTCGACGTCGACGTCCGGGGGGCGCTGGCGATCCGCAGGGCGTTCCCGAACGACGCGTTCCTCGTCTTCATTGCACCTCCGTCGTTCGAGGAGCTGATCCGCCGGCTGAAGACGCGGCAGACCGAGAGCGCCGAGGCGATCGAGCGACGCATCGCGCGGGCCCAGATGGAGCTCGAGATGCAGCCGCAGTTCGATGCCGTCGTGATCAACGACATCGTCGACCGGGCGGCGGCCGAGATCGAGGCGCTCGTGCGGCAATAACGGGTGACCGGTCTCGTCATGCAGATCTGGCCACATCCGCCGGCCGTCGCTTCCGACTTCCGACTTTGACCAACGACTTCTGACTTTCCAGGGAGCCAGCATATGCCGATCAGACCCGTCGACTTGAAACAGGCTACCGGTGGCGCAACGAGCATCTACGAGGCGATCGTGGTGATGTCTCGTCGTGCGCGCCAGATCAACGACGAGCTCAAGGAGAACCTGTCGCGCCGTCTCGAGTCGGTGATGAGCACCGGCGACGAAGAGGGCGACATCACGAACTTCGACCAGCTCGAGATCAGCCGCGAGTTCGACCGCATCCCGAAGCCGACCTTCCTCGCCCTCGACGAAATGCTCGACGGCGAAATCGAGCACCGCTACCGCGATCCGCATTAGCGCCTGCGGCGCGGGGACACGCTTCGCGAGGGGACACGCTCCGCGAAGGGACACGCTCCGCGAGGGGACACGCTTCGCGAGGGGACACGCTTCGCGAGGGGACATGAAATACGAAGGGCAGTGCCGACCTTGTTGGCACTGCCCTTTCGCATTCGTCCGCCCTGGCCGAAGGCCTGTCCCCTGGCCGCAGGCCTGTTCCTTGGCCGAAGGCCTGTCCCCTGGCCGAAGGCCTGTTCCTTGGCCGCAGGCCTGTCCCCTGGCCGAAGGCCTGTACCTGGGCCGAAGGCCCATCGGCCGAAGGCCCATCGTCCAAAGGCCGAAACTCCGACTCCGCGCTCCGGAACGATGTGGTGCCGGAGAGGATGGTCGTGCTCCCGGACCGATCCGGAGCGCGGACGTCGGTACTTCCGGAATGTGGTGCTGCGCCGTTCCGAGCGCTGGCGCGCCCGGAAGTGTTCCGGAAGCGGCGGCGGCGTCGCCGGGCGGATGGCTCCGCACGGACACCGCGGCATTCGTCAATCTCGTTCGTTCGCGCGGCCGGTCGGCCGCGACAGGGTCGGGTGGGAAGCTCACGACGGAGGTCGGCCGCCGCTTTGAAGACCATCCCCTCGAGCCGCGACCTTGCACGGCTCGAGGGAGCGATCGATTCGGGATGGCCGGTCACAGGCCATCCCTGGCCCGAGTGCCCGGGGTGTCGGCCCCAGGGCGTCCAACGTTCATGGCCACCTTCTGCAGCCCCGCCCGCGTGGTACGCGTGATCGTGAGGTCGCTCCGACGGTGTGGGCACACACCAAGGGGGGAGCCGAATCGACCACACGGGCGAGGGTTCTCTGCGTGGGGACCAGCAACACGTCCGGTGGCACCCGGACGTGCTTGAATCTTATTTCAACTGCTTGCTGCTCGTCGTGCAGGTCGGCTCGCACGAGGAGGGCACACCCGAGCCGCAGCCGTCGCCGGTGCGCGGGATCTCGGTGATCTGCGGAGTGCCGGTTCCGTTCGGGCAGCAGTACGCGTAGTCGCGGTAGCAGTAGCTCGTCATGTCGCACGGCTCGTACCGCGTCGACTCGCCGCTGCCGCTATGGCGGACACAGAGCGCGGCGTAGACCCGCGCGGCGTTCTGCGCGTTGCAGTCGGACGTGCACGGCGAGAAGCCCTGCTGGATTCCCGACTGCAGCGCCGCCTGCGACAGCAGGCCGAAGATGTCGTTCGTCGTCAGGCCGAGCGAGCCGCACGAGCCGATGTAGCGGATGCTCGAAGCGTCGATGACGTAATCGATCGCGCCGGTCGACGTGCGCCAGACCTGGATGGTCGCCTTGATCTGGCAGTCCTCGGTCGAGGTCGACGCGGATCTGATTCCCGTGCGCGACGCCGTGGTCGCCGTCCCTCCCGAAACGAAGATCGAGACCTCGAACGTGCCGATCAGCACCGCGTTCGGGTCCGTCGGATGCACCGGCGCCTGCGCCGAGGCGGTCGCCACCACCAGCAGCACCAATGCGAGCGTTGTCAGAACGGCGTAGATGAAAGCTTTCATTCGGAGGGTAACTCGGTCGCGGCCGAAGAGAATCGTTCTTGACCATCTCGTCGCGTCGCTGAGCTCGTGCGGCGCTTGACGAATCACGGCTGCAAAATGCACCCATACGCGCGCGCTAATCAATTCCACTTTTGTTTACTGATCACTGACGAGCCGGGGGGTGAAATACTTGGCGAAGAGCTCGGAGTGTCCCTGGGTCCCTGTCTTCCGGTGCACCGAGGCGATCTGTTTCTTGACCGCCCCCTCGGTCCTGCCGAGCTCGGCGGCAATCCTCTTGTACGAGTATCCCATCAGCCGGTAGCTGATGATCCGCCGCTCCTGCGCCGTCAGTTGAGCCCGCTCGGCCATGTCCCGAAGCGAACTGTAGAACACCCTGTCGCGGGGATTCGCGTAGTGATGACGGATGACGAGGTTCGAGTAGACGTAGATCAGGAACGGGCGGAGCGTCTCGATTCGTGCCAGCGTTTCGCCTGAAATCGGGGATTTGTCGACTTCCCGCCAGAAGACGATCGCCCCGAGGTCGGCCGTTCCCTCGTACCACAAGTCGAAAGCGACCGGCGGATGGTACCGGTCGAAGGGAAATCCGCCCTTGCGCATCTGCTCGAGGATGTCCTCGGCAGGCGTCTGAACACCCTGGATCCAGCTCACCTCGACTCCCTCGTCAATGCCTCCCCCCTGCTCCGGACGCTGCGATATGTTCAATTTGGGCTGGTAACCCCCAGGATCCTCCAGATCGCAGTGCGTGTTGACCGAGATCGAGATGCGATCCACGTCCGGCAGGATCACCATCAGCCGGTCGCGGAGCCCGTTGATGCCGTCGAGCATTCCGAGCTGCGTCGGCATCCCGTTGATGAGTCCGAGCAGCTC
>DATLHO010000063.1:0-35681 GCA_035539855.1 Kapaibacterium sp. (SeqCode)
TTCGGCGAGTTCGCGAACGTCGTGATCTCGCGCGAGAACATCGAGCGGCTCCAGGAGAATCTCATCCGCAGCCATGCGGTCGGCGCCGGCGACTGGATCGACGCGCCGACGATGCGCGCGATGATGGCGCTGCGCGTCAACGCGCTGGCCAAGGGGTTCAGCGGTATCCGTATCGAGACCGTCGAGACGCTGCTGGAGATGCTCAACCGCAACGTCATTCCTGCAAGTCCGCATCAGGGCTCGGTCGGCTCCTCCGGAGACCTCGTGCCGCTGTCGCACCTGGTGCTTGCAGCGATGGGGGAGGGCAGCGTGTGGCGTGACGGAGTCGTCGTGCCGGCCGCCGGCGAGCTCGAGCGACACGGCATCACGCCGGTGCGCCTGAAGGCGAAGGAGGGACTCGCCCTGATCAACGGCACGCAGATGATGTCGGCGTACGGCTGCCTCGCCGTCGACGCGGCGATGCGTCTGGCGCGCACGGCCGACGTGCTTGCGGCGCTCTCCGTCGAGGCGCTCAAAGGCACCGATCGTGCGTTCGATCCGCGCCTGCATGCGGTCCGCGCGCATGCCGGTCAGATGGTCGTCGCATCGAACCTCATGAATCTCATCGCCGGCTCCGCGATTCGCGAGTCGCACCGTCACGACGACGATCGCGTGCAGGACGCATACTCGCTGCGGTGCGTGCCGCAGATCCACGGCGCCAGTCGCGACGCGATCGCATACGTACGCAACGTGCTCGAGATCGAGATCAACTCCGCGACGGACAATCCCCTGATCTTCGCCGAGGACGGCGAGCACATCGAGGGCGGAAACTTCCACGGCCAGCCGCTGGCGCTCGCGCTCGATTTCCTGACGATCGCGATGGCCGAGCTGGCCAACGTGTCGGAGCGGCGCACCGAGCGGCTCGTCAACGGTGCGTTGAGCCGGCTGCCGCGCTTCCTGACGGCGAACGGGGGACTCAACAGCGGCTACATGATCGCGCAGTACACGGCGGCGTCGATCGTGAGCGAGAACAAGGTGCTGGCGCACCCGGCGTCGGTCGACTCGATCCCGACGAGCGCCAACCAGGAGGATCACAACTCGATGGGATCGATCGCCGCGCAGAAGGCGCTGCGTGTCGCCGGCAATCTCGAGAGCGTCCTGGCCGTCGAGTATCTCTGCGCCGTTCAGGGTATCGACTTCCACGAGCCCCTGACGCCGGGCGCCGGCACCCGGCCGGCGTGCGCGCTGCTTCGCTCGCAGGTGCCGCATCTGGACGAGGATCGGGTGATCTTCAACGATCTGCGCGCCGCGGCGTCACTCATCGGCTCCGGCGCGGTGATCGACGCGGCCGAGGCGGGGATGGGCCGCCGGCTGCTGTAAGCGCCGATCGTGGCCCGCTATCGACGTTCCTGACGGTTCACGCTCCCGATGATCCGCCTCTGCGGAGGCAGGCCGCCCCCGGGCGACGGGGGTGGGGTGTGCCCCTGGCCGCATGTAAAGAGTTGCGCCGAGGGGGCCGCCCCCATTGTGCCGAGTACTTTCCCGTGCTATTTTTGCGGTTCTTTACATGAATAGTTCATTCCAGTGCTGTCTCGAGACAGGGAGATTGACGCAGTGATTACGCCGGATAAGCAGACGATCTCGGTCCGGGAGGCGGACGTCGAGAAGAAGTGGTGGGTGGTCGACGCCGACGGACAGACCGTTGGCCGTCTGGCCTCCCAGATTGCGCGCATCCTGCGTGGCAAGCACAAGCCCCTGTTCACGCCGCACGTCGACTGCGGAGACTTCGTCGTCGTGATCAACGCCGAGAAGGTCTTCATGGCGGTCAAGCGCGCCGAGCAGAAGGAGTACAGCCGCTACACGGGCTATCCCGGCGGCCGTCGCGTCATGACCTACCAGCAGATGCTCGAGACCCGTCCGGAGCGCATTCTCGAGCACGCGGTGCTCGGCATGCTCCCGAAGAACCGTCTCGGCCGTCGCATCGGCAAGAAGCTGCACGTCTACGCCGGCGATCAGCATCCGCACGCAGCCCAGAAGCCCCAGCCCATCGAGTTCAAGACCAAGTAACACAGTACCGCTCGTATGCCGAACAACATCACCGTCGGACGCCGCAAGAACGCCGTGGCCCGCGTGTTCCTGATCCCGGGCTCGGGGAAGGTCACCGTCAACAAGCGTGAATTCGAGACCTATTTCCCCGATCAGTTCGACCGCCAGACGGTCCTGTCTCCGCTGGTGACCGTCGAGATGGTCGAGCGCTTCGATGTGCAGGCGAACGTCATGGGTGGTGGCCGTGCCGGCCAGGCCGGCGCGATCCGTCACGCCGTCGCCCGCGCGCTCGTCGACCTCGACGAGACGCTGAAGTCGCCGCTTCGTCGCGGCGGTCACGTCACGCGCGACCCGCGCATGGTCGAGCGCAAGAAGTACGGCCAGAAGAAGGCCCGCAAGCGCTTCCAGTTCAGCAAGCGCTGATCGAGCCCTTCGGTCGCGGGCGCATCGCACAACGACGAAGTGCGAAGTGGGGCTCGTCCCCATTTCGCACTTCGACCGTTGAGCGCCGCACCCACCAGTGAGTCGTTCGCCCCGGCGGCCGGCTCGCCATCACACATACCGCCCGATCGCCCGTGTGTGGCGCCGACAATGCTCGGTGCCGAGCGGTGCGAGACGACGGCGGTAGAGGATCTCAACACACATTCAGTAGTCCGCCATGCCCTTCGTCGAAATCGAAGACCTGTTGACGGCCGGAGCCCACTTCGGCCACCTGACCCGCCGCTGGAACCCGTACATGCGCCCGTACATCTTCATGGAGCGCAACGGGATTCACATCATCGACCTCAAGAAGACGCAGATCCTCGTCGACGAGGCCCGCGACGCCGCCGAGCGGATCTCCGCCGAGGGCAAGCGCATCCTCTTTGTCGGCACCAAGAAGCAGGCGCGCGACGTCGTGCGCAACGAGGCGATCCGCGTCGGGATGAACCACGTCACCGAGCGCTGGCTCGGCGGCATGCTCACCAACTTCCAGACGATCCGCAAGTCGATCAAGCGCCTGACGACCATCGAGAAGATGGAGACCGACGGCACCTACGACCAGCTTCGCAAGAAGGAGCGCCTGATGCTCAACCGCGAGAAGGAGCGCCTCGTGCGCGTCCTCGGCGGCATCGTCGACATGAACCGCCTTCCCGGCGCGCTCTACATCGTCGACATCAAGAAGGAGCATCTCGCGGTCAAGGAGGCGAAGACGCTTGGCATCCCGGTGATCGCGATCGTCGACACGAACACCGATCCGCGCGACGTCGACTTCCCGGTGCCGGCCAACGATGACTCGCTCAAGACGATCGCGCTGATCACGAAGGTGATCGCCGACGGCATCGCGCTCGGTCGCGAGGCCAGCTCGGCCGCCGGCTATGGCGACTCGCAGGACGCGCAGGAGCGCGCCGACAAGGACGCCGCCGCGACCGGCCAGACCGACGATGCGAAGGTGCGCGCACGTCGCCGCACGCGCTCGCGTCGCGGCGCCGAGGGCGGCGACCAGCCCGAGAGCGGCGCCGGCGAGGCAGCCGGTGTGAGCGTCGCGACGGCCGAGGAGGTCACGCGCGTCGAGACCGCCCCGCAGACCGAGGGCAAGGGAGAGACGACCGAGGGCTCGGGCCAGAACATGTAGGATTCGCCACGGCGCCGCCGCGGAGTCACTCCGCGGCGGCGATCGGCGAACGAGGCCCACGCACCCGCCGCCGCGGGCAGCTTCCGCGACGGCTCCGTCAACGGCGGAGCCGCGCGCCCCATGAGGGCGTCAGAGCTGTCCCGGCACCAGGAACATTTCATCGAAGCAACACCAACCCAGTTCAGTTCCATGGCAATCTCAGCACAGGACGTCAAGAGTCTCCGTGACAGGACCGGCGCCGGCATGGCCGACTGCAAGAAGGCACTCGAGGAGTCGAACGGCGACATGAACGCGGCGATCGAGTTCCTCCGCAAGAAGGGCGCGGCCACCGCTGCCAAGCGCGCGGACAAGACCGCCAACGAGGGCGTCGTCGCCACCGCGGTGACCCCCGATCACAAGCGCGGCGCGATCGTCGAGGTCAACTGCGAGACCGATTTCGTCGCCCGCAACGAGGAGTTCAGCACCTTCGTCCGCCGCCTCGCACAGGCCGTGCTCGACGGCTCGCCGTCGACGCAGGACGAGCTGCAGAAGCTCTCGCTCGGTGACATCACGGTCGAGACCGCGATGCACGAGCTGCTCGGCAAGTTTTCCGAGCGCATCGAGGTTCGTCGCTTCGGCACGCTCTCGACGACCGACGGCTACATCGCCGACTACGTCCATCACGGCGACAAGCTCGGCGTGCTCATCGAGCTCTCGGGCGCCGGCGATGTCGAGCGCACCAACACGCTCGCGCGCGACGTCGCGATGCAGGTCGCGGCGATGAATCCCGGATACGTCAATCGCACCGAGGTGCCCGAGTCGATCGTCGCCAAGGAGCGCGAGATCTTCTCCGAGCAGACCGCGGCCGAAGGCAAGAAGCCGGAGATCGCCGAGAAGATCGTCAACAACCGCGTCGAGAAGTTCTACGGCGACGTGTGCCTCGTCGAGCAGTCGTTCGTCAAGGACTCGGCCAAGACGATCAAGGAGATCCTCGCCGACTTCGGCAAGGCCGAGGGCGTCACCGTCGACGTCCGCCGCTTCGTTCGCTTCAACCTCGGCGAGTCGATGCCGGTGTCGCAGGAGGCCGAGACGGCGCAGTAACATGCGCGGCCGTCACGGTCGTTCGGCATAGACTGAAACAACAGGGAAGTCCCGCAGCGCTCAGCCGCTGCGGGACTTTTTTGTACCTTGGGCGCCGATTCGACGGCCGCCCGATCCGACACAACCGAGCACGACGACCACATGAACCCGACCCTGAAACGTGTCCTGTTGAAGCTGAGTGGCGAGGCGCTGATGGGCGATGCCGGTTACGGAATCGACGCCGGCGTGCTCACTCATTTCGCCCGCGAAGTCAAGCAGATCACCGAGCTCGGCGTCCAGGTCGGCATCGTCATCGGAGGAGGCAACATCTATCGCGGCGTGCAGGCCGCGGGCGAGGGGATCGACAAGGTCACCGGCGATCACATGGGAATGCTGGCCACGGTGATCAACGGTCTCGCCCTGCGCAGCGCGCTCGAGCGCGAGGGACTGCAGGTGCGCCTGCAGACGGCGATCAAGATGGAGCAGATCGCCGAGCCCTTCATCCGCGGGCGCGCCGTGCGCCACCTCGAGAAGGGGCGCGTCGTGATCTTCGGCGCCGGCACCGGCAACCCGTACTTCACGACCGACACCGCCGCCGCGCTGCGAGCCATCGAGATCAACGCGACCGCTCTGTTGATGGGCAAGAACGGCGTCGACGGCATCTACGATGCCGATCCCCGCGTGCGCCCCGATGCCCATCGCTTCCGCCGGATCTCCTATCGCGAGGTGCATGCGCGCAACCTGCGCGTCATGGACCTGACGGCCATCACGCTCTGCGAGGAGAACAAACTGCCGATCGTCGTCTTCGATTTCGCCGTCTCCGGCAACCTGCTTCGACTGGTCACCGGTGACACCATCGGCACGTTCGTCTCCGACGCCAACGGGCACGTCATGGCCGACGAGACCGTGTCGGACGCCGCCGCGGCGGCCGCCACGACCGATCAACCTTCGTCCGTTCAGTAGCTATCGTCATGGACATCAAAACGATTCTCGATGAGGCCGAGGCCTCCATGCGCAAGGCGATCGATCACTGCTCGATCGAGTTCGCGAAGCTGCGCACCGGCCGCGCCTCGGTCAGCCTGCTCGACACCATCCGCGTCGAATACTACGGCAACCAGGTGCCGCTCAGCCAGGTCGCGACCGTCTCCACGCCCGACGCCACGCAGATCATCGTGCAGCCGTGGGAGAAGAACCTGCTCGGGGTCATCGACCGCTCGATCAAGGCCGCGAACCTCGGTCTGAACCCGACCAACGACGGCGTGCAGATCCGCCTGCCGATCCCGCCACTGACCGAGGAGCGCCGTCGCGATCTCGCGAAGATGGCCAAGAAGATCGCCGAGGATTCCAAGGTCGGCGTGCGCAACTCGCGCCGCGATGCGATGGAGGCGCTCAAGAAGGCCGAGAAGGCCGAGCACCTCAGCGAGGATGCGCGCAAGGCCGGCGAGGTCGACGTGCAGAAGCTCACCGATCGCTACATCGCAGAGATCGACAAGCACTTCGCCGACAAGGAGAAGGACATCCTGTCGGTCTGAGCCGAGTCCGCATGTGACGGCGGCGCCGATCCCGTTTCGAGGATTCGCGCCGCCGTCGCCATGAGCGGACGTGCGATCGCGCCCGCCGAGAAAAGGTTTCCAGCGGTCACTCGTCGCCTGTAGGACTGACGGAAGATCGCATCACGCAGAGTTCATCATGGAAGACACCAACACCCACGACGGCGTCCGCATCGAGCCGGTTCGTCATGCCGGCGAAATGATCGACGGCCACGAGCATCATTCTCTCATCATCGTCGGATCGGGTCCGGCCGGACTGACCGCCGCGCTGTATGCCGCGCGCGCGAACCTGCGCCCGGTGGTCTTCGAGGGCAACCAGCCCGGAGGCCAGCTCACCACGACGACCGATGTCGAGAACTTCCCCGGCTTCGTCGGTGGCGTCATGGGTCCGGCGATGATGGACATGTTCCGCCAGCAGGCGCAGCGCTTCGGCGCCGACTGCCGCTTCGAGCACATCGAGGAGGTCGACCTTTCGCAGCGGCCGTTCCGCCTGCGCAACGACCGCGGCCAGCGCTTCAGCTGCGACGCGCTCATCGTCGCGACCGGCGCTTCGGCGCGCTATCTCGGCCTTCCGTCGGAGCAGCACTTCCTCGGCTATGGAGTCTCGGCGTGTGCGACGTGCGACGCGTTCTTCTATCGCAATCTCGAGGTGCTCGTCGTCGGTGGCGGTGACAGCGCGATGGAGGAGGCGAACTACCTGACTCGCTTCGCAAGCAAGGTCACGATCGTGCATCGCCGCGAGGACTTCCGCGCGTCGAAGATCATGGTCGACCGCGTGCTCGCCAATCCGAAGATCGAGGTGGCGTACAACTCGAACCTCGTGGAGATCCTCGGCGAGGTCACGCCGGTCAAGCGCGTCACCGGCGCGATCCTGCGCGACACGCATACCGGCGAGACGCGCGAGGTGCGCTGCGACGGTGTCTTCCTCGCGATCGGACACCGTCCGAACACGGAGGTCTTCAAGGGGCAGATCGAGACGGACACCAACGGCTACATCTGTACGAAAGGAAAGTCGAGCTACACGTCGGTCGATGGTGTCTTCGCCTGCGGCGACGTTCAGGACCATGTCTACCGCCAGGCGATCACCGCCGCGGGCTCGGGCTGCACCGCCGCGATCGACGCCGAGCGCTGGCTCGAGCTGCAGCAGCACGAGCATCCCGAGAAGCTCGCGTCGCGACCGTCGGAGCGTTCCGAGGGAGCCGGCGCGATCTCGGGCGTCGGGGCCTGAGGCGGGATTATCCCTCGCCGTTGATCGGCTCGCGCGAGCGGGGCTCCTCGTGGAGCTCCTCGCGCACGAGCATGAGGATCGCGGGCTGCGCGACGATGAGCATGCGCTCGCCCTCGAGCTCGATCTCGGTCGCCTCGCGCCGCAGGAACACGGCGATGTCGCCGATCTCGGCCTGCAGCGGGATGTAGCGCGCCGGCTCGCGAGCCGACCACGGCTCGTCCTCGGTGAAGTTCGGATTGGGGATGGGATAGCCGGGTCCGACATGGACGACGCGACCGCTCTGGACGCGCTCCTTCTCGGCGATGCCCGGAGGAAGGTAGAGGCCATGCGCGGTGCGGTCGGACTCGGTGTCCGGCCGCACGAGCACGCGATCACCCACCACGATGATGCTGCGTTGTTTGCGGACCATGGTTGCCGTCAGTTCCTGAAGCGTGCTGCCCGGACGGCCGCCAGGTAGACCATGGCGACGTGCTCGAGCTGTTTCTGTTCTGCGATGATGCGACGTCGGAGCCACTGCATGCGCTCGCTGATCCTCGTCGGGTCCTCGAGCCATCCCACGCGCGAGAGCGGATGCCGGGCGCGCAGTGCGAGCAGCTTCTGCTCCCATTCGATCTCCTCGTGGTCGTCGAGTCGCTCGCGGCGCTGCAGCGCGACGAACGGCTGAACGTGATCGTGCAGGTCGATCAACGTCGCGATGTCGAGTCGGCCATAGGCCTCGATCGCCGCGGTGAGCGAGGGCAGCTCACGACCGCGCATCGAGGCATCGGCGATGCCGACGACCGCGGCGGCGATGTCGGCGAAGAGGATGCAGCCCTGCTGCTCGCGCTCGACGTCGTAGCGGAAGCTGCGCGCACGCGTGATCGCCGACTGGATGTTCTCGGCGCGACGATACAGGTGCTCGGTCAGGTCGTGCGACGAGACGCAGATCTGGCGCTCCTCCTCGATGCTCAGCGACGCGTCGGCGCCGATGCGACGGCGAACCTCACGCAGCCGCAACTGCATCGCGGCGGTCTCGGCACGCAGCGCGAGCAGATCGTACTCGAGGTCGCCGAAGAGTCTGTAGTAACGCTTGATCTGCTCCGGCGCCACAAAGCACTGCGTCCGGACGAATCGCAGAATCGATTCGACGATCGGCGCGTAGCTGCCCAGCGGCAGTCGCCGGGTTCCGTCCGGAGCGTCCCGAAATTCGTCGTGTGACATGCTGCTACCCCATGGTTGCGATGGAGTCTTCCCGCCAAGATGGGGATTGAGCCGACTCGTGTCAAGCGCCGCCTACCGGCGTCGCGCGATCCACGTCGTCAGAATCTGGGCTTCGTCCTGGTTGAAGCGGCGCCCCATCGCGCGTCGCAATCGCTCCGGCTCGAGCCCCGCCGCCCTCATCAGCTCTTCGATCTCCTCGCGCCGATACAGACGCACGCGTTCCGGCTCGCGTGCGTAATAGAGCGTGGCGCCGTCGGGACTCATCCAGTGCGGAGCGCTGATCATCGTCTGCGTGGATTCGTCGTAGTGGTTGTCGACGATCAGGCTGCCGCCGGCGAGCTCATCGCCCCACTGTCCGAACGACTCGGCGACGTCGGCCGATGCGACGTCGAGGAACAGGGCGCCGGCCGGGCGCAGCCACGAGGCGATTCTGCCGATGAGCGCGCGGTTCTGTTCGTCGCTGCCGTAGCCGAAGCTCGTGTTGAGCGACAGCACGACGTCGAAGGAAGCGTCCGGCTCGTAGTCGAACATGCTCGCGTCGACGAACGACGCGGCGACGCCTAGCTCGGCGGCGCGCCGGCGGCAGTGCTCGACGAGCGAGGCGCTCTGCTCGACCCCGACGACGTCGGCGCCCCGCATCGCCAGGCGGTAGAGCATCTCGCCGGCTCCCGATCCTAGATCGAGCACACGCATCCCTGGGCGCAGCTCGAGCACGTGCGCGACGTCGGCCGCCGCGGCATCCCATCCCTTGTGCTCGCTCGGACTCGAGTAGTACTCGCGCTGCAGGAAGCTGCTCCACCAGTCCCAGTCCTTCTCGATGCGCTGGCCGGGAAAGTCGTCGATGTCGATCGTGGTCATCGACAAAGATCACAGTCATCGGGGCCCGTTTCCAAGCGATGGATCCAGGGGCGCGCACTTTGATGCGGAGAAAGACTCAGAGGCATCGACCGGCGCCGCGCGGTCGCCGTTCGCTATCTTCGCCGGATGACCCATTCCTCCTGGTCGAAGCCCTCGGTCGCCTTGGCCGACTTCGAGTACGAGCTGCCGGCGGACCGTATCGCCGCATGGCCTCTGGCGCAGCGCGACCGCAGCAGGCTGCTCGTCTGCCGCGCCCGGACCGGCACGCTCGAGCATCACACCTTCGCCGATCTTCCCTCGCTGCTTCCCGCCGACGCGCTACTGGTCGTCAACGACACCCGTGTCGTGCGCGCGCGCATCGTGATGCGCAAGCCGACCGGCGGACGCGTCGAGTTCTTTCTGCTCGAGCCGATGGCGCCGTCGCACGATCCCGCGATCGCGCTCGGTGCGCACGCCGAGTCGACCTGGCGCTGCCTCGTCGGCGGCGCGCGGCGCGTGCGCTCGATCTCGACGATCACGCACACGCTGCCCGGCGGAGAGACTCTCTCGGCCGAGCTCGTCGACGAGGACGCGGAGGGCTTTCGCGTGCGGTTCCGGTGGAGTGGGGGCGAGACGTTCGCGGAGCTTCTCGAAGCCGCCGGCCGCGTGCCCCTGCCGCCATACATCAAGCGCGAGGCGGAGGAGCAGGACGCCGAGACCTACCAGACGGTATATGCCGAGCTCGCAGGCTCCGTCGCGGCGCCGACCGCGGGACTGCACTTCACGCCACGCGTGCTCGACGAGCTGCGCGAGAAGGGGATTCAGACGGCACGCCTGACGCTGCACGTCGGCGCCGGGACGTTCCGGCAGGTCAAGGGCGATCGGGCCGATGAGCACGAGATGCACCGCGAGCGGGTCTCCGTCCGCGGCGCGACGATCGAACGGCTCATCGAGCACGCACGCCGTCGGCGCGACGGCGATGGTGCGCCGTTCGTCATCGTCGGGACGACCTCACTTCGGACGATCGAGTCGCTGTACTGGTTCGGCGCCCGACTCGTCGCCGGCGAGTCCTCCGAGGAGCTCTCGGTCGGACAGTGGGATCCCTACCGTCTAGAACAGACCGCCCCCGTCCTTCCCGACATCGTCGAGGCCCTCGAAGCCGTCGATCGCTGGCGGGCCGACGCCGGGCTCGAGCACGTCGAGGGCTCGACCGGCATCATGATCGTCCCCGGCTATCGCGTTCGCGCCTGCGACGCGCTCGTCACGAACTTCCATCAGCCCGGCAGCACGCTCGTGCTGCTCGTCGGCGCGCTTCTCGGCCGGGATCTCTGGCGTAGTGTCTACGATGCGGCTCTTGCCGACGGCTATCGGTTCCTGAGCTACGGAGACTCGTCGATGCTCGTGCTCGACGACGCGCGCGTTTCGAAGCGGAACGTCCGCGACTGAGATCGGCGGGCGGGCGGGCTCAGAAGTCCTTGCGCTGGAATCGCCACGTCGCAAAGGCCACCATCACCGTCGCGAAGATTGCCCCCTGCAGGAACGGCGCCCAGTCGAGGATCATACCCGTGTGCACCGCCGTTCCCGTCTGGACGAACATGTCGTTCGTCTGCGGGAGGATGTAGTACAGGCCGCTGATGAGCGTCTGCAGCGCGGGCGTCTTGACCCACTCGAAGATCGTCGTCTCGCGCGCGGCGAGGAAGTTCGAGAGGATCGTCAGGTGGATGTACGCCAGGCTCATCGGCAGCACCCAGCTTTCGGTCGTCACGTTCAGCGCGACGATCGCCGTGAACACGACGACGAACGTCGTGAAGGCGAAGAGCGTCGTGATGCCGATGAACGGCGTGTACCAGACCCCCGACGCGCTTCCATAGAGCGCCCAGATCGCGATCGTGAACAGCACCAGGTTCGCGCCGACCGCGATGATCCCGCCGAGTGCCCGCCCCCACAGCAGCTGCCAGCGCGGCAGCGGTTTCGACAGCAGCAGGTCGATCGTGCCTTTCTCCATCATCGACGGGACGATGCCCGCGGTGGCGAAGATCCCGAGGAACAGCGTCGCCAGCATCACGGGCATCGCGAAGAGTCCGAGCTCGCCCTTGACCTTCTCCTCGATCACGACCTCGCCGCCGTGTTCGCCATCGTCCGGGCCGGCCGGGGTACCGGCATCGAGCGAGCGGCTCGTCGTGGTATCGAGTGCGTTCGTGTCGGTGGTTGACGCTGAGTCGAGGCCGAGCAGCAGCGAGTCCTCGCTGTCGAACGCGGGCTCGGCATCCTCCGCCTCGAGAGCGGCGTCATCGGGCGAGGCCTCATCGGGCAAGGCCTCATCGGGCCTGGCCGCCGGCGCGGACACCGCAAGGCGCGCGTCGCGGTAGTCGCGCTGCATCGCGTCGCTATAGAGGATCAGGGCAGTGATGCCAAGCGTCACGAGCTCGATGATCACGATGCCGATGATGACCTTTCGCGCGTAGATCTCACGCAGCGAGTCGGTGACGAGTGCGAGTAGTCTCAATGGCCACCTCCGCCGGTGATCGTGTCGAAGAAGAGCTCCTCCAGCGTCTGCCGCGCGGGCGTGACCGCGCGAATGAGCAGACCCTCGGCGCGGACGCGGTCGACGAGCCCGTTGAGCTCCTCGAGCGACGCCGGCCTGACGAGCGATTCGCCGTTGGTCTCGATGCTGAGCGTGCCCAGCAGGGCGCGGAGGCGGTCCTCCTGTCCCTCGGCGACCTCGATCCGATAGCTCGACTGCGCCTCGGTCAGCTCGCGAACCGTGCCGATGCGCACGAGCTCTCCCCGGTTGAGAATCGCCACCCGATCGCAGACCATCTCGACCTCCGAAAGCAGATGGCTGTTGAGGAACACGGTCCGCCCCTCGTCGCGCAGGTGAGCGATGATGTCCCTGATCTCCTTGCGCCCGACCGGGTCGACGCCGTCGGTCGGCTCGTCGAGGAAGATCACGCGCGGGTCGTTCAGCAGGGCCTGCGCCAGGCCGATGCGCTGCATCATTCCCTTCGAATACTTCTTCATGCGTGTCGTGCGCCAGCGCGTCATCTGAACGAGCTCCAGTAGAGAGCTCATGCGTTGCTTCAACTCGGTATTGTCGATTCCGCTGAGCTTTCCGAAGTAGCGAAGCACGCCGCCGCCGCTGAGATAGGCCGGGTACCGGTGGTTCTCCGGCAGGTAGCCGACGCGCTCCTTGCTCGAAGGCGTGCCGATCGGCCGCTCGAGGATCGACGCCGAGCCGCTCGTCGGGTGGACGATGCCGAGGAGCATCTTGATGAGCGTCGTCTTGCCGGCGCCGTTGGGACCGAGCAGGCCGAAGACCTCGCCGGGCGCGATCTCGAGCTCGATGGGCTTGAGTGCGTGGACCGAGGGCTCGCGCCTCGAGCCACGGTAGATCTTCTCGAGTCCGTGAATCTGGATCGTCGGTGTCATTGCGTTGGGTTTGGGAAGGTCGGGACCCGGTGGGTGCCGGCGGCTACCAACGGCCGCGCAGCGGCCTTTGTTGCAGCAGAAGATCGAGCTCGTCCTCGTCGAGGTCGCGCCAGTGCCCGGGGGCGAGGCCGAGCGCGTCGAGGCGCAGACGCTCGATCGCCACGCGGACCAGGCGCAGCGTGGGATGGCCGACCGCAGCGGTCATCCGCCGCACCTGTCGGTTGCGCCCCTCGGTGAGCGTCAGCTCGAGCCACGCCGTCGGCACGCTCAGACGCATGCGGATCGGCACGCCGCGCTCGGGCAGGTCCGGCGCCTCGTCGAGCAACCTCGCCGAGGCGGGACGAGTGAGCACGCCCTGGATCACGACGCCGCGACGAAGGGCCTCGAGGGCGTCCGCGTCGGGCACGCGCTCGACCTGCGCCAGATAGGTGCGCCGATGGGCGTGGAGAGGATTAAGCAGCCGGTCATTGAGCGATGGATCATCGCTGAGCACGAGCAGCCCCTCGCTGTCGTGATCGAGCCGCCCGACCGGGTAGACGTGCTCCGGAAAGCCGAACGCGGAAAGGGTCACCTTGTCGTCGCTCGGCGAGAACTGCGTGATGACGCCATAGGGCTTGTTGAACGCTATGGTTCGGTGTGTTCCACGTCCGATCGAATGCCTGCCGAAGGCTCCCCGAGTTTCGTATTTTGGTCGATTGCCCAAGCAAACAAATTTCCAGTCACTACCCAGGTACGTCATGATGCTACGACCCCTTCGTAAGGGAGGCGTAATCGCGGCCAGCCTCACGGTCGCCACCGCGCTGTCCGTGAACGCCTATGCCGCAGGAGACCTTCCGACGATCTCCTATGAGAAGTTCACGCTCCCGAACGGACTGACCGTCATCCTCTCGGTCGACAAGACGGCTCCGGTCGTCGCCACGTTCGTGCATTACCATGTCGGCTCCAAGAACGAGCGCCCCGACCGCACGGGCTTCGCGCACTTCTTCGAGCACCTGATGTTCGAGGGATCGAAGAACATCGAGCGCCACACGCTCGACAAGATGGTGCAGACCGCCGGTGGCTGGCTCAACGCGTTCACGTCGTTCGACGAGACGGGCTACCAGATCAAGCTGCCGTCGAACCAGTTGAAGCTCGCGCTGTGGATCGAGTCCGAGCGCATGCTCCACGCGCAGGTCGAGGAGATCGGCGTCGAGACGCAGCGCGGGGTCGTCAAGGAGGAGCGCAAGTCGCGCTACGACAATACGCCGTACGGCTCGATCATGGAGAACCTCGCCAAGTATGTCGGCAACGGCACGCCGTACGCGTGGACGCCGATCGGCTCGGCGCAATACATCGACCAGGCGCAGATCGGCGAGTTCCGCGAGTTCTACAAGCAGTTCTACGTGCCGAACAACGCGGTGCTCGCGGTCGTCGGCGACTTCGATCCCGCGTCGACGAAGAAGCTCATCGAGGACTACTTCGCCGAGATTCCGCGCGGCGCGGAGATCGAGCGCCCGAAGTTCGCGATGCAGCTCGGCACGGCCGAGCAGGCCGTCGAGATCCGTGAGGAGAAGACGCCGCTGCCGGCGCTCATCTACGGGTATCGCAGCGTCGGCAAGGGGCATCCCGACAGCTATGCGCTCGACATGCTTTCGACGATTCTCGCGACCGGCAACAGCTCACGCCTCTATCGCACCATGGTCGACGAGAAGCGACTCGCCGTCGGCGTGCAGGCGTTTCCGCTGACGCTCGAGAGCGGCGGCATCGTCGGCCTGTTCGCGGTCTCGCATCCGACCGTGACGATGGAGCAGCTCGGACGCGAGTTCGATCAGATCATCGCCGACGTGCAGTCCGAGGGCGTGACCGAGGAGGAATTCCAGAAGGCGCGCAACCAGGTCGAGACGCAGTACGCGCAGTCGTTCACCGACGTGATGGACAAGGCGCAGGCGCTCGCGTCGTACGAGACGTTCTTCAACGACCCGGGACTGATCAACGTCGAGATCGATCGCACGATGGCCGTCACGCGCGCGGACATCCAGCGCGTCGCCCGCACGTATCTCGTTCCCGCCAACCGCGTCGTGCTGAAGTATCTGCCCCCGGCGCAGGGAGGTGAGAATTGATGACCTCCCGAACCACTATCGACCGGATCCTCTCCGGCCGCCGTATGCGTGCACTGAACATCTCAATCCTCCTAGCCGTTTTCGGGCTCATGACCGAAGCCTCCATCGCGCAGATCGACCGCACCCGCCAGCCCGAAGCCGATCCGGCGCCGAAGGCGAGCTTCCCGACGTTCGAGCAGTTCACGCTCAAGAACGGACTGAAGGTCTACTTCGTCCGTGATCCTCGTCCGGTCGTCACGTTCCGCCTGCAGGTGCGCGGCGGCGCAAGCACCGACGGCACGACGCCCGGTGTCTCGTCGGCCGCGGCGGAGCTCATCACCAAGGGAACGAAGGACCACTCGGCCCTGGCGTTCGCGCAGAAGATCGACTTCGTCGGTGGCTCGATCGGCGGTGGCTCCTCGAGCGACATGGTCACCGTCTCGGCGTCCGGACTCAAGAAGCACGTCGCAACGATCCTCGGCCTCTATGCCGAGGCGATCACGGCGCCGACCTACCCGGCCGACGAGCTCGGCAAGTACAAGCAGGAGCAGATCACTGCGCTGAAGGCCAACCAGGCCGACCCCGGAACGATCTCCAACAACGCCGTCAATCGTGTGCTGTTCGGCACGACTGCCTACGGACAGGTCGCGACCGAGGAGACGATCTCGAGCCTGACGCCGGCCGCGCTCTCGGCCTACCACAAGTCGCACTTCACGCCGGCGAACTCGACGCTCGCGGTCGTCGGTGACTTCAGCGTCGACCAGTTGCGCTCGCTGCTCGAGGACGCGTTCGCCGGCTGGAAGAAGGGAAGCGCGATCAAGGTCTCGAACCCGAAGTTCCCGCAGCTCAAGGGACGCCGCATCGTGCTGGTCGATCGTCCGACCTCGGTGCAGAGCTCGATCCGCGTCGTCGGACGCGGCCCGCTCTACAACACGCCGGAGCGTCCGATGACGACGATCCTCAACAGCATTCTCGGTGGCGGCGGTCTCGGCGATCGTCTGACGATGAACCTGCGCGAGACGCACTCCTACACGTACTCGCCGTTCAGCTACTTCGCCGCCAACCTGCACCAGGGCTACTGGATCGGCGGCGCCGACGTGCGCAACGAGGTCACCGACTCGGCGCTCAAGGAGATTCTCCACGAGGTCGAGCGCATCCAGCGCGAGGACGTCACCGCCGAGGAGCTGCACCGTCACGTGCAGTCGTCGACGGGCCGCTTCCTGATGTCGATCGCGGAGCCGAACGTCACGGCCGAGCGCGTGCAGTTCATCGACTTCTATGGGCTGCCAAAGGACTACTACAACCGCCTGCCGGGCATCTACGCGTCGACGAAGGCCTCCGACCTGCGCAAGCTCGCCGGCAAGTACCTCGCGACCGACGATCTGGCGATCGTCGTCGTCGGCAAGGCGAGCGAGATCCGCTCGAAGCTCGAGCCGTTCGG
This sequence comes from Kapaibacterium sp. (SeqCode), assembly GCA_035539855.1. Classification (GTDB taxonomy): domain Bacteria; phylum Bacteroidota; class Ignavibacteria; order OLB7; family OLB7; genus DATLHO01. The sequence continues at coordinate 16,460 of DATLHO010000063.1, forward strand.
CAAGGTCGAGGTGTGGGACGTCGAGCTCAACCCGGTCGGCAAGCCGAGCACCGTCTCGGTCGGCATGGCCGCCGAGCAGGTCTACGCGAAGATGATCGAGGCCCGCGGCGGCAAGCGAAAGATGCAGGCCGTCACGTCACTGCGCTCGACCGGCAAGCTCGAGATTCCCGGCTTCGGTGCCGGTCAGATCACGATGACCGCCGCCGCTCCGAACAAGAGCTACATGGCGATCGAGGCCGGCGGCATGAAGGTCGTCGAGATCTTCAACGACGGACGCCGCATCGTGCAGAAGCAGATGGGGCAGACCAACGAGGTCACCGGTGAGGAGCTCGAGAAGGCCCTGGCGGCCAGCCGGCTTCTCGGCGAGGCGTGGGCCGAGGAGTCCGGTGCGACGTTCGCGGTCAGCGCCGGAAAGAAGATCGGCGGCGTCGAGACGCTCGCCCTCGTCATCACGCTGCCGAAGGGCGGCGCGAAGACGTACTTCCTCGACAAGACGACCTACCTGCCGGTGCGTACCGAGTCGGACGACGGCCAGGCGATCAACTACGACGTGTGGTCCGATGTGGGCGAAGGGCTCAAGATGCCAACGCGCATGACCATCGAGATCGGACCCCAGGCGCTGAGCGCATCCGACATCAAGCACGAGGTGAACGTCAAGATCGACGACGCGACGTTCACCACGAAGTAGGAGCCGCGAGCTCCACGGGGTGAGTAAGGAAGAACCCCGACACCGGGTCAACCGGTGTCGGGGTTTTCTCGTTCAGGCCAGAGCTGAGCCGCGGCCTTGCTCCGATTGCGCACGATCTCGACGGCGATCTCGATGGCTTCGACGACGCTGCGCTCATCGGCAACGCCACGGCCGGCGATCGCGAAGGCGGTGCCGTGGTCGGGTGACGTCCGGACGATCGGCAGCGAGGCCGTGACGTTGACACCCGCGCCGCGCGCGAAGAGCTTGAGCGGGATCAGCCCCTGGTCGTGGTACATCGCGAGGATGCCATGGTGCGCCTCCGGAGAGTAGCGCGCAAAGTATCCGTCGGCAGGAAGCGGGCCGTCGATGTCGAGTCCCTCGGCACGCAGGCGATCCAGCAGCGGAGCGATCGTCCGCTGCTCCTCGGTGCCGATGAGGCCTCCTTCGCCGGCGTGCGGATTGAGCGCGAGCACGGCGATGCGCGGGCTCTCGTGCGCGAAGTCGACGCGCAGTGTGTGCTCGAGCGCGCGCAGTCGTGATTCGAGCAGCGGCGCGGTGAGCATCGACGGAACGGCCGCGATCGGTACGTGGATCGTCGCGAGGGCGACGAGCATTCCGCGCGTCATCAGGATCATCATCGGGTCGCCGCCGGTGATCGACGCGATCAGCTCGGTGTGCCCCGGATGGGGACTGCCCGCGGCGTGCATGCCCTCCTTCGAGATGGGCATCGTCACGAGGGCGTCGGCCTCGCCGGCGAGCACGCGGCTCGTCGCCTCGATGATCGCATCGTGCGCAAGGCGCCCGGCCGCGGCGCCCATGCTGCCGAGAGCGAGCGTCGCGTCGCTCGGAACGTCGATGATCCGGGCAGCGGTGAAGACGTGGCGGGGAAGATCGGGTAGGGCGTCGAGGTATTCGCCGAGCAGGCGGCTGTTCGCGACGATCACCGGCTCGATCGCGTCGACGACGTCGGCGTGCGCGAGCGCGCGGCAGAGGACCTCCGGTCCAATGCCGTTGATGTCGCCAATCGAGAAGATGATCCGCGGACGTGTCTCGAACACCGGGACGTCGGTCAGTTCGTGGTCGAGGTTGTGACGCCCGAGCCGTTCTGGCTCGCGACGCCGCTCGCGGAGCTCGAGGATGCGGCGCCCGACGATGAAGAGCCCGTCGCTGCCGAGCCCTGAGCGGCGGAGCCTGCTGCTGGCTCGAAATCCTCCTTCATGAACTCGAGCACGATCGCCACGTCGTCGGGGCTGCCGCACACGAGCGGCGCGCGGTCGTGAAGTCCGGTCGAAGTGAGCTCGAGCGCGCGCTCGCGTCCGGTCGAGGCGACGCCGCCTGCCTGCTCGATGAGCATGGCGAGGGGATTGACCTCGTAGCCGAGACGGAGCTTCCCGTTGGGCGAGCGGCGGTCTCCCGGATACAGGAACGTGCCGCCGTAGATCAGCGTCCGATGGATGTCGGCGACGGCAGTGCCGATGTAGCGCAGTCCATAGGGCCGGCCCGTCTCCTCGTCGCGCTGCTTGATCCAGTCGATGTACTTGCGCGTGCCCGGCAGCCAGTCGACCGAGTTGCCCTCGTTGATCGAGTAGTACTTGCCGCGCTTCGGGATCTGCACGCGCTCGGACGAGAGCAGGAACTCGCCGATCGTCGGATCATACGTGAAGAAGTCGACGCCGTCGCCGGTCGTGTAGGCGAGCGTCGTGCTCGAGCCGTAGAGCGCGTAGCCGGCGGCGACCTGGCGATAGCCCGGCTGCAGGAAATCCTCCATGCACCCCGACGATCCGTCGTCCTTCGAGACCCGATGGTAGATCGAGAAGATCGTCCCGATCGAGACGTTGACGTCGATGTTCGACGAGCCGTCGAGCGGATCGAACAGCAGCACGTACGATCCGCGCTCGGCGTCGCCGGGGATCTCGATGATCCCGTCGGACTCCTCCGACGCCATCGCGCAGAGGTTGCCGCTGTAGCGCATGGCGCGGATGATGATCTCGTTGGCGAACTCGTCGAGCTTCTTGACCTGCTCGCCGTGGATGTTCCGGTCGCCGGTGAAGCCGAGCACGTCGGCGAGGCCGGCGCGTCGCACCTCGCGCGAGATCACGCGGATCGCGAGCGTGAGATCGCGCAGCAGACGGCTGAACTCGCCGGTCGCGTGGCGGAACAGGTGCTGCTTGTCGGCGATGTGCCGCTCGATGGTGACCAGTCGTTGGTTTCGCTGCATGTCGTCGCCTGCGAGTAGAGGGAGCGCCGCGCGGCCGTCCGGGCCCGCGCATGGGCCGTGTCGTGGGTTGGGGTCGGTTGGTTATTCCTGGACCGGTCTGATCGTCAGCACGGGGCATGGGCTCTCGCGCACCACGCGCTCGGCGGTGGAGCCGAAGAGCAGGTGCTCGAGGCCGGCGCGGCCGTGCGTCGCGATGACGATCAGGTCGATGCCGTGCTCGGTCGCGTACTCGATGATCGCGCTGCTGGCCCGTCCGTGAGCGATCGCGGTCACGACGCTCGACGCGCCGACGAGCTCTTCGCGGCCAAGCAGCTCCTGCATCGCGCGCTCGGAGGCCGTCGTCAGCTCGCTGTCGAGGTTCAGAAGCCCCATCGGCGTCAGGCCCGCCTCGGTCGGAAAGACCGCGGGCTCGACGACGCTCAGCAGGTGGAGCTCGGCCTGCCACCGATCGGCGAACGTCCGCGCGTAGCGCAGCGCGTGGCACGAATGGTCCGAGAAGTCGGTCGGCGCGAGGATCCTGCTGATGCGGACGAGTTGCATTCGATTGCGCTTCGCTGAGGGTCCGGTGGATGCCGCGTTACGCCGCAGCCTGCCGTTCAACATACCCAAGCGCCCCAAATAAGGCAATCGCCGGCGGGCGCCGCGACAATTCGCAGCATCGCCGACCGACCGCACGAAGCTCTTGCAGATCAGCGTCCGTTGCTGCTCTTTGCGACGAGTACGCTCGACCTCAACGACCATCGATCCTCAATGAACACCGAACGTCTCGAATCCATCCAGTCGACGCTCCGGCAGCTCGGCCTCGAGGGCTGGCTGCTCTACAGCTTCCGCGACAGCAATCCGATCGCAACGCGCATGCTCGGACTCACGCCCGAGGTGCACCAGTCGCGCCGCTGGGCGTGCCTGATCCCGGCCGAGGGACGCGTCCGTGGGCTTACCCATCGCATCGAGCCGCACATCGCGCGCATGATGCCCGGCGACGTCATCGAGTACTCGACGCATCAGGAGTTCGAGCGCGGACTCGGCTCGCTGCTTGCCGGACTCGGACAGGTTGCGATGGAGTATTCGCACCACAACGCGATCCCCGTCATCTCGCGCGTCGATGCCGGCACCGTCGAGCTGGTCGAAGCCACGGGCGTCCAGGTGGTCTCCTCCGGAGCCCTGATAGCGCACCTGGAGGCGCGCCTCGACTCCGCGCAGCAGGAGTCCGCGCTGCGCGCCGGCCGGGCCGTTCGTGAGGTGATGATGGCTTCGTTCTCGCTGATCCGCGACCGCATCGCCAACGCGACCGCGCTGAACGAGTACGACGTGCAGCGGTTCATCCTCGAGGAGTTCGAGCGGCGGGGACTCGAGACCGACCATCCGCCGATCGTCGGCGTCGGACCGAACAGCGCGAACCCGCACTACGAGCCGACCGCTGAAGGCTCTTCACCGATCCGTCTGGGAGACTTCGTCCTGATCGATCTGTGGGCGCGCGAGAAGGACGCGACGAGCGTCTTCGGCGACATCACGTGGACGGGCTTCGTCGGCGAGAGCGTGCCGGCCGAGCACGCCGAGGTCTTCGACGTCGTTCGTCGCGCGCGCGATGCGGCGTTCGACCGGGCCGTCGTCGCGATGGCCGGCGACGAGGCGATCACCGGCGCCGATCTCGACGATGCCGCACGCGCGGTGATCACCGAGGCGGGCTACGGCGAGTACTTCGTCCATCGCACCGGACACAGCATCACGACGGAGCTCCACGGCGCCGGCGCGAACCTCGACAACTACGAGACGCGCGACACACGACCGATCCTTCGCTCGACGTCGTTCTCGATAGAGCCCGGGATCTATCTGACGGGTCGCTTCGGCATCCGCAGCGAGCTCGATGTGCTCATCACCGACGATGGCGAGGTGATCGCGACGAGCGATCCGGTGCAGGAGGAGATCGTGGCGATCCTCGCGCCGGTGCCGGCTGCGTGAGCGCTCGTCCGCGTCGCGCGTCACTCACGATCCTCGATCATCCCGCAAACGAAGGGGCACGAAGACCACTGAAGACGTCCATCCGCATAGCGACTCTCCTGCTGCTGATGCTCTCCTCGGCCGCGCTCGCGCAGCCGGGTGAGGAGGATCGTCGCTACCGCCTGGCCGAAGGCTACGAGCGCGCCGGAGACATGCGCGGCGCGGCGCGAATCTATCGCGAGCTCTTCGATGCCGACCCCGCATCGGAGCTGTACTTCGAGGCCGTTCGCCGGACGTACTCGGCGCTTGCGCTCAACGCCGAGCTACTACCGCTGGTCGAGGCACGCGTCGCGACGCGGCCCGGCGACGTCGACCTGCGGGTGGCCTACGCCGACCTGCTGTTCCGCGCCGGCCGTCGCGACGACGCGCGGGCGCAATGGCGCGAGGCGGTCACGCGAGGCAACAGCCAGGAGTTCGTCGCTGCGCTCGTCGCGCAGTCGCAGACCGACAACCGCGCGTTCGATCTCGCGATCGAAACCTATCGCGTCGCGCGCGAGCGCAGCGGCGATCGACTGTTGTTCGCCGATCAGCTCGCGTTCCTCTACGCCTCGATCGGGCGCTTCCCCGAGTCGACGCGCGAATACCTCGCGATACTCGGCGGCATGCCAGAGCGACTGCCGCTCGTCAAGCGCTCGATGGCGTCGCTGACGGCCAACCCGACGGCGCTGGCCGCGGCCACGCAGACCGTGGAGCAGGCGCTCGAGCGCAACCCGGATTTCGAACCGTACATCGACCTGCTGTCGTGGCTGTATGACGAGGCGGGGAACTTCGAGGGAGCTTTCGATATCGCGAAGCGTCTCGACCGCGCTCGGAACGGGCGAGGGTCCGCCATCTATGCCTACGCCGACCGCGCGCTTCGCGAAGGCCGCTACGACCAGGCGCTCGCGGCCCTCGATTACTTCCTCGCGACCTATGGCCGCGACAACCCGCTTCACGCGATCGCGCTGCTCACCTATGCGCGCGTGCTCGAGGAGCGGCACCGTGCCGGCGGAGGCGACCGCGCCGGCGCCGAGGCGCTCGCGACGCGATACGAGGAGCTTGCCGAGCGGGAGGAGGGCACCGACGTCGCCGCCGAGGCATTGCTGCGCAAGGCGCGCATCGAGGCCGACGAGCTCGGTGATGCAGATGCCGCCGCCGGGACGCTCGAGGAGCTCCTCGACGCGCCTAAGGCGGGACGAGCCGCCGGCGAGGCGCTCGTGCTGCTCGGCGATCTTCGCGTGCGCGCCGATCGGATCGACGAAGCGCGCGTGCTGTACGAACGGGCCCGCTCGGCCGACGAGGCGATCGATGAGGGCACGACACGCGACCTTGCGCGCCTGCGGCTGGCCGAGCTTTCGCTCTATCGCGGCGAGTACAAGCTCGCGGTCGACTCACTGACGGAGCTGACGCGCAACACAGCGAGCGGTATCACCAACGACGCGCTGGCGTGGCTCTTCCTGCTTCAGGAGAACTTCGAGCGCAATGACGCAGCGCTCGGGCACTACATGGCGGCACGGCTTCTGGTGCTACAGCGTCGATGGAGTGAGGCGGGGGAGCGCTTCGAGCGCGCGGCGGCGGCGGCTCCACGCACGACGCTCGCCGAGGAGTCGACGCTGGCTCGTGCGCAGGCGCAGAGCGAGACGGGGGATCATGCGGGGGCGGTCGAGGCGCTCATCGGCTTCGTCGGGGCCAGTCCGGATGCGCTTGCGGCGGATCGGGCTCTCTATCGCGCCGCGGAGCTTCTCGAGCGGCGCATCGGTGATCGCGCTCGCGCGCTCGAGGTCTACACGCGATTGATCACGGAGTATCCGCGGTCGCAGCATACGCCGGCGGCGCGGGCGCGCATTCGCGATCTTCGAAGCGGGTAGCGGTGGCGCTCGGCGTTATCTGACGTAGCCGTCGTTGCGAATCAGGGCCTGGATCTTCTCGAGCTCCCGCACCTTCGGGACGAGATCGGTCAGGTAGGTATGCAGGAACTGCAGCCGCTCATTCTCCGAGCGCATCTCGAGCAACTGCTGGCGCACGACGAGGTCGAGTCCCGACTTCTGCGCCATGCGGAACGACGCACCGCCCCACATCCACTCCGCCGGCTTCAGGAGCTCCTCCGCCTCGCCATAGACCGACTCGACGAGCTGGTTGTACAGTCCGACAGTCGTCGCGAGCAGTTGGGGATCGGGCTTCGGCTCGGTGTCGGTCAGCGGCTCGATCTCGCCGACGAGGTAGAGCTTCTCACCGGCGCGCGAGCTCGTCACCGTGTAGCGCTCGGTGCCGGTGACGACGATGTCCATGCGGCCGTCGTCGTACTCGCGGAAGACCGTCGTGACGCTTGCCCGGCATCCGACATCGAACATGCGGCTCGACTCGACGAGGTTGATCCCGAACTCACTGTTCGTGTCGATCGACTCGCGGATCAGCTGCTTGTAGCGGCTCTCGAAGATGTGCAGCGGATACGACGAGCCGGGAAACAGAACGATGTTGAGCGGGAAGAGCCCGAGCGTGGTCATGCGTCGTTAGGGGTTGGATGCGCGGGGCGCAGCTCGATCGAGCCGCGCCCCGTGTGCATCGTCGATGTCGTCGCTCAGCGTCGAACGAACCGCGTGTAGCGCTCGTTGATGCGTCCCCAGTGCAGGCTCGCGATGAAGTTGTCGATGTACGCCGCGCGCGCCGGTCCGTCCTTGTGGTAGTACGCGTGCTCGAACACATCGCAGGGGATCAGCGGAATGCCTCCCCAGATCGCGCCGTAGTGATGCTCGTCGACCTCGACGTTGAGCAGACGCTCGGAGTACAGCTGGTCGAACAGCAGGATGCCCCAGCCCGAGAGCTTCGCGCCCATGCATGCCGCCTTGAAGTCGGCCTTCCACGCGTCGAACGAGCCGAAGCTCTCCTCGATCGCGCGCAGGACGTCCGGTCCCTTCGACGGGTCGCCGTCGCCGCCGAGAACCTCCCAGTAGATGTCGTGCAGAAGCGCGCCGGCGTGGTTCCAGGTGAAGCGGCGCTTGAGCTCGCCGTAGTGCGAGTAGTTGCCGTTGGAGCTCGCGCGGTCGGCGCCCTCGAGCTCTCCCTCGATCTTGTTGAGGGCGTCGACATAGCCCTTGTGGTGGCGATTGTAGTGCCAGTCGCTCGTCTCTGCATCGACCACCGTCGCCAGGAGCGTCTTTGCCTCGTCGTCCGAATATGGGCGTGCACGGAACTTCCACTCGTACGCCATGTGAGATCTCCTCGTCGTGGTTGTGTGGGATTGATCGTGTCGTCGGCGTTCGTGGGGCGGGGGAGGCCCATCGAAGCGGCCTAACATGCCATTAATTCCCCGAAAAATGAAAAGGCGACCCCTCAGGGGGCCGCCTTTTCGCGATGATTGTCCGCAGTGACCGCGGGAGTCGTCTCCTAGTGCGCGACGACGAAGCGACCGCTGCGGGCGGCGCCGTCGACGTCGAGGCGATAGAAGTATGCGCCGTCGCGTAGCGAGCCGACATCGACGCGGATGCCGTCGGCATCGGCCGACAGGTCGCGCAGGTCGGCAACGGTGCGTCCGAGGGCGTCGATGATCTGCAGGCTGAGACCGGCGGTGCGGTCGCCCGGCTCGAGCGGGATGATCGTGCTCGTGCGCGCCGGATTCGGGCGCACCGAACGTACCGTGATCGTCCTCTCATCGGGCGCAGCGGAGGTCGCTTCGGAGATCACGACGAACTCCTGGATGACGCCGTCAGAGAGCGGGCCGGCGTCGAAGCGGACGGTCACGCGCACCGTGTCGTTACGCGGGCGCACCGACTCGGCACCGACGGTGAGCTTGAAGTCGGCCGTGCCTCCGGGGGCGATGTTCGCAGCCGGTGGCGTGTCAACGTCGGGCGGATAGCACATTTCGCCAAAGCACAACGCCGAGTACCACGTGGCGCCTTCGGGCAACTCGTTCTTCAAGCGAATGGCGCGAATGGAGACCGGGGAGACGTCGAGATTGGTGATCGTCACCTTGAGATCGACGACGACCTCGCCGTGCAGCACCTTGATCGAATCGTGGACATCGAGCGCGAAGCTCTGGGCGGCGGCCGGTGCCGGGGTGGCGACGATGATCGCGAGCGCGGCCAGGGCAGACAGCAGGATGAAACGATGCGGCATACGGTAGCCTCTTCTGGATTGTGACCGCGTTGAAGTCGTCACGGATTGGCAGAGCGTGAATGTATGATGTGCACCTGACGTTTTCGCCCATAAAAAAAGTGCGCGCCCCGGAAATCCGGGGCGCGCACTTGAAACGAAGGACCGGGTCGACTACCGAACGACGGTGATCGACTGGGCGGCGCGGCGGTCACCGGCGGTCAGCACCACCGTGTACACGCCGGCCGGAACGCCGGCCAGATCGACGTTGACGCTGCGACGGCCAGCATCGCTGCGGCCGCTGAACAGCGTACGGACCTTCTCGCCGCTGCCGGCGAAGAGGTCGAGCGAGACCAGGCCGCTGCCCGGCACCGTGAACTCGACGCGCGTCGCCGCGGAGGTCGGGTTCGGGTAGGCCGACAGGGCGAGGACCGCGTCGCCGCCGGTCTCCGAGCCGATGCCCGAGACGCCGGTGTTGACCGTGTAGGTCTGGTCGACGGTCGTGTCGCCCGCGGTGACGCGGATGCCGACGATGCCCTGTGCCGACGGGGTACCGCCAACGACCTTCACGCGGAAGATCACGGTCTGGTTCGGAAGCACGGTCGTCTGCACCTTGTTGGCCGTCGTCGGCGAGCACGGATCGTTGCCGACGCAGAGCTGGCTGCTCCACTCACCGCTCGGAAGCGTGTTCGACATGCGATCGACGCTGACCTCGATCGGAGCCGAGGTGACATTCGTGACGGTCGTGTTGAACGTCGCGGTCTCACCGACGGCGATCGACTTGACGGCCGCATCCGGGACGACGGTGATGATGCCGCCGCCGCCGCCACCCTCGGTGATCGACGCCGTCAGCTCGACTTCGGCCGCCTGAAGGATCGGTCCGAGGTTCGCGCCGTTGTTGATGTGCAGCAGCCACACGACATGCGAGTTGTCCGCATCGACCACGCCGGTGACGGCGAAGCTCGCGTTGACGATGATCTCCTTGCCCGGAAGCAGCACGCCCGCATCGGTCGCGCCGGACGGGATGGTGACGGTCTGTCCGTCGATGCTCGGCCAGAACGAGCGCGCGACGTGGTCGTGACGCCACGGATTCTCCGGCGCGCCGTTCTGCGTGTACATCAGGCCATCCTCGGTGACGACGCCGGTCACGCGCAGCGTGGCCCCGCTGGCGAAGTCGATTGCGTCGGCGGTCGTGATCTTCAGCTTCGCGTTGACGCGCTTGGTCGCCGCATCGTACGAGTAGCTGACGACCTGGATCGCGGCCGGTGCAAACGGATTGGCCTCCAGCACGCTGTTGATCGTCGCCTCCCACTGCGGGACGCTGACCATCTTGCCATCGGGTCCCCACTCCTGACGCTGGATCGCGGCGGTCGGGAAGGCGCGGACGCCGAGCTTGCGGTTGAGCGACTCGGTCGCGGTCGTGCCCATCGGGTCGGCCGCGGTGCCGCCGCCGTTGCGGTCATGCAGGGCGATGCCGATCAGGCGCTCGCCGAAGGCCTCGCCGAGAGCGCGCATCATCGGGCCGCCGTAGGTGCCGCACGGTCCGCACCATGCGCCCGTGGCCTCCTCGATGACGACCTTGGTCTCCTGGGCGACGAGGTTCTCGACGACGAACAGGCGGACGTTGACCGCGATCGTCGGGTTCTCTGCGTCGTTGGTCGTGACGTTGACCGTCGCGGTGTAGGTACCGACGGCGAGGCTGCTCGCATCGGCGGTGAGCGTGAAGGCATCGGCGCCGCCGGCGCTGATGCCGATCGACGACGGCGAGACGCTCAGCCACGTCGCCGCGGCCGGGACTTCGACGCTGCCGGTCAGCTCGACGACGCCGAGGTTGGCGATCGTGATCGTCTTGGTTCCGCTCTGACCGACCTTCGCTGCGATGTTGACGCTCGACGGAGTGACGGCTGCGACCGCGCGCGGCTCACCGATTGAGAGCTTCTGGACGAGACCCGACGTACCGCCGACGAGGAAGAGGTCCGTGCCGGAGGAGGGCATCCAGTTGACTGCCGAGGTCGGAAGGGCCAGCGGATACGAAGCGCTCCACTCGTTCGCGACCGGGTCGTACTGCTGCGTCAGCTGAACCTCGCCGACCGTGTTGAGGCCGCCGGCGACGTAGATCTTGCCGTCGAGCACGCCCGCGGCGCCGCTGTAGACCGGGGTCGACCAGGTGCCGGCGACGGTCTGCCAGGCGCCGGTTCCGCCGACGAGCTTCAGCATCCCACCGTAGAGATAGGTGCTGTTGCCCTGGCGGTTGATGCCACCGAAGTAGTAGACGTCGTTGCCGATCGTCGCTGCGTGGCCGTTGTAGTAGATGCTCGGCATCGCCGAGCCGGCCGACCACGTATTGGCGGTGACGTCGTAGACCTGCGTGAGCTGGATGCCGGCGTTCGACGTGCCGAGACGGGTCAGTCCGCCGGCTGCGACGATCTTCGTGCCGACGGTGGCGAAGCCGCTGAACCACGCCGGGGTCGTCATCGCGGCCTTCGGCGTGTAGCCGTTGGCCGCGGCGTCATACTCGAGCACCGTCGGACGGCCCTCGACCGACGACGCGATACCGACGCCGCCGACGATGTAGATCTTGCCGGCGATCGTCGTGGCGTAGCCGCCGCCGCGATCCTCGGGCATCTCGGCGATCGGGCTCCATCCACCGGCGGTGTTCGCCAGGTCCATCACCCACGCCTCGGTCTGCGGGTAGCCCGCTGCATCCATGCCGCCGAAGACGTATAGCTTGCCGTCGAGCACCGTCTGCATGCTCCACGTGCGCGGCTCCGGCAGTGCCGGCAATCCGCTCCACTGCGCCATCAACGAGCTGCTCGTGATGACAAGGGCGACCAGCGCGAGGACGACCGCACGCAGGCGCACCGAGTACGAAGGGGTCATGATTCTACTCCGGATGATTGAAAACTGGATCGACTGATTTGACGATCGTTCAATGAAGTGACAGCTGGAGACGGTGTTGTCTGCGCGGCCGAGAAAAGGTAGGTCGGGGCGCCCCCGGCACGTGCCCGTGCGCAAGGGTTCGGGCCGCGCAGCCCGGTAACAAATTGCGGTAATAATAGGCAAACGAACATAACCGAGCCAGTCGAAATCCTCGACGGCGAACGATTCGGCATCCCCGCAAAAAAGAGGGAGGAGCCCGCAGTCGCAGACTCCTCCCGTGCATTGTTCAATGGCGTATCGACGGCCGCTCAGACACCGAAGCTCGATCCGCAGCCGCAGGTCTTCTGGGCGTTCGGGTTGTTGAAGACGAAGCCACGGCCGTTGAGGCCGTCGGTGAAATCGATCTCGACGCCCATCAGGTAGAAGAGGCTCTTCTGGTCGACGAACATCCGGATGCCCTGCACCTCGAGGACCTTGTCGCCGTCGCGCTGGTCGGCGTCGAAGCCGAGCTGGTAGCTCAGGCCCGAGCATCCGCCCCCCTTGACACCCACGCGCAGACCATAGGTCTCGGGGATGCTGTTCTGCTCCATGATCTTGCGGACCTCGCTCACCGCCCGGTCGGTCAGACCCAGCGGCGACGCCGGGGCCGCGACCTCGGTGTCGACCAGATGCTCCTGCGTATTCTCCATGTCCGTTCGTTCCTCTGATGTTGGGTCGTCGCCGCCTCGCTGCGTGCGGAGCGCCGGCATCTCAAAGATATCCCCGAATCATACCCGATTCGGTGAGATTCCATTTCCACGACATCTACACGACGAACGACTCCACCTCGGCGTGTTCGTCACGCAGGATCACCCGTCGAGCGGCTCGCCCTCGGTCGGCTCGTTCGTCTGGCGCGGGGCGCCTTCGGCGGCCTCGGGCGGTGGAGGGATCGCCGGCACCTGCGCGGCGCGGCGCGCCTCGTCGGTGCCGTCGTCCGGACCCTGCCGCAGCGACGACGCCGGGACGCCGCCGGTCTCGTCGGGCGTGAACTGCGTCTCGCCGGGTCGCGAGACCTGGGTCTGCGGAGCGTTCGCGTCAGCGTTGTGTCGCTGCGCCTGCGCTGGTTCCTGTGCCTCGTTCTCGTCGTCGGTCGGTGTGCTCATCGAGGCTGCTCGTGGTTACTGGGAATTGGGCTCGGTCTCGCCGGCCTCGCGGCGACGCTTCGCCTCGGCCATGCGCGCCTGGAGCTCCGCGAGCTTCGCGGCCTTGTCGGCGTCGTTGAGCGGCGCAGCGGCTGCGGCAGGTGCGGCCGGAGTCGCGGGCGCGTCAGCAACAGCAGGTGCCGGTGCTGCGGCGGCGGGTGCTGCGGCGGCGGGTGCTGCGGCTGCCGGGGCCGCTGCTGTGGCCGCGCCGGCACCGCCTTCCTTCGCGGCCTTCGCGGCGGCCATCTTTGCCTGCAGCTCCGCGATCTTCCGCGCCTTCTCCTCTTCGGGCGTACCGGCTGCAGCGGCGGGCGCGGCAGGGGCAGCGGGCGCGGCAGGGGCAGCGGGCGCCGCCGGCGTTGCCGCGGGAGCCTGCTTCGCCGCCGGCCCCGATGCCGGCGCCGGCTTGCCCTGCGGCGGAGCCGTCGCACCGCTCTGGGTATAGCTCATCGTCGGGAAGACCGTCGCGAACTCCTCCATCTGGAGCTCATAGTTCTGCCGGCTGATCTTCCGCACGAGCCCGCGTGCTTCGAAATCGTCGATGACGTCACGCGCGATGCGCTCGAGGTCGGCGTAGGGGACCTTCGTCTGGCTCTCCTGGAGGAACCGCCACAGGCCGTACTGGAAGTCCCGAAAGAAGATCGGAGAGCGGTAGTACACCGGATAGTTGTTCTCTCTGAGAAAAGCGAAGAACTGCTCCGGATGGAACTTGACGAAGTTGACTCCGGCCTGGTTCATGGCGGCGCCTCGTTGTGAAGTTGGTCGGGTGCGGGGCGGAGGCCCGCACGCGGGGTGAGCGAAGATAGCGGAAGCGGGCGCCAATCGCACGGGCCGCCGCACAACAGTATATTCGCTGTCCTGTGCTCCTCAAACTATGACCCCAGTCACCGATAACACCGTTCTCGTCGGACTCACCGGCTCGATCGGCGCCGGCAAGTCGGCCGTCGCCGACCTCTTCGAGGAGGCCGGCATTCCCGTGCTTCGCGCCGATCTGATCGCGCGCGAGCTCATGACCGACGATCAGGCGATGCGCGAGGAGATCGTCGCGGCCTTCGGCACGGACGCCTACCGCGACGGAGAGCTCGACCGCGCCTGGCTTGCACGGCAGGTCTTCGCCGACCGCCAGAAGCTCGCGCGGCTCAACGAGATCGTCCATCCCCGCACGATTGCCGCGCAGGGCATGCGGGCGAGGCGGCTGTTCGATGAGGGCAGCCGCGTCGTCGCCTGCGAGGCTGCATTGATCTTCGAGACCGGGGGCGAGGGACGCTTCGACTACATCGTCGTCGTCGACGCCGATCCCGAGATCCGCCTGGCGCGCGCCGCCGGCCGTGACGGATCCTCGCTCGAGCAGGTCCGGGCCCGCGACGCCATGCAGATGTCCGCGCAGCACAAGGTCGAGCGCGCCGACTTCGTCATCCGCAACAACGGCGACCTCGAGCAGCTTCGCGCCAGCACCGCGTTCGTCATCAGCCTGTTGAAGGCACTGCCGCCCCGCGAGCGCCTCGAGATCGACGACGAGGGCGCCGACGCCGACGACCTCGAGGACGACGACGTCGACGATGAGGACATCGAGAGTGAAGATCCCGAGGACGACGAGGGATTCGAAGTAGACCAGCCCAACGACTAGGTCCGGTGGCCCGACGCCCGGCCATCCGACGCCCGGCCACCCGACGCGCTGCGGCCGGCCGCTACACGACCGCCGGCGCTGAATCGTTCTTCCCAGGTACCGCGAACCGACCCCACTGACCAGTCCATGACCGAGCAGACGACGAATCCCCCGACCCGGAAGGTCTATGTCGAGACCTACGGGTGCCAGATGAACGAGGCCGACTCGCAGATCGTGCTCTCGGTGATGAACCGTGGCGGCTTCGAGCCGACCGCGGACATGGCCGCGGCCGACGTCATCTTCCTGAACACCTGCTCGATCCGCGACAACGCCGAGGCGCGCATCCACGGGCGGCTGACGAACATCGCCTACTACAAGAAGCGCAACCCCGGGCTCGTCGTCGGCATCCTCGGCTGCATGGCCGAGCGCCTGCGCCGCGACCTGCTCGGCGACGGCTCGATCGTCGACGTCGTCGTCGGACCCGACGAGTATCGCGCGCTGCCGGAGCTCGTCGACGAAGCGCGCCACGGAGAGAAAGGGCTCGCGGTGAAGCTTTCGCGCGTCGAGACGTACGACGACATCACGCCGCTGCGCACCGAGGGCATCTCCGCATGGCTGTCGGTCATGCGCGGCTGCGACAAGTTCTGCACGTTCTGCGTCGTGCCGTTCACGCGCGGCCGCGAGCGCAGCCGCTCGCTCTCGTCGATCGTGCGCGAGGTCGAGGAGCTCGCCGCGCACGACTTCCGCGAGATCACGCTGCTCGGTCAGAACGTCAACAGCTACCGCTCCGAGGGCTCCGACTTCGCCGACCTGCTCGCCGCGGTCGCCGACGTCGATCCCCGCATTCGCATCCGATACACGACGTCGCATCCGCAGGACATGTCCGATCGGCTGATCGAGACGATGGCCTCGCGCGCGAACATCTGCAACTACATCCACCTGCCGGTGCAGTCGGGCTCGAACCGGGTGCTCCGGCTGATGAACCGCACCTACACCGTCGAGCACTACCTCGAGCGGATCGCGCGCATCCACGAGCTGATCCCCGGCGTCTCGATGTCGACCGACATCATCACGGGCTTCCCGACCGAGACCGAGGACGACCACCGTCTGACGCTCGAGCTCATCGAGCGCGTCCGATACGACGGCGCGTACACGTTCAAGTACTCTCCTCGCG
Organism: Kapaibacterium sp. (SeqCode); assembly: GCA_035539855.1. Lineage (GTDB taxonomy): Bacteria > Bacteroidota > Ignavibacteria > OLB7 > OLB7 > DATLHO01. The sequence continues at coordinate 32,273 of DATLHO010000063.1, forward strand.
AGAACACGAAGGCCTGGGCGATGGGCGACGACGTTCCGGAGGAGGTCAAGGCGCGCCGGCTCGAGGAGGTCATTGCGCTGTGCCGGGGTATCTCCGCCGAGAACAACCAGCGGCACGTCGGTGCCGTCGAGCAGGTGCTCGTCGACGGTCCGAGCCGCAAGGACGAGCTCGAGTGGCGGGGCCGGACCGACACGAACAAGGTCGTCATCTTCCGCCACGGCGACGAGCAGATCGGCGACTATGTGCCGATGAAGATCCACCGCGCCAGTGCCGCGACGCTCTTCGGCTCGGCCGTCGACGCGGCCGGCAACGCGACGTTCATTCCGCTGCAGATGGCGATCGCCTGAACGGGGCACGAGATGGACGAGGGATTGGCGCTAACAGGCTCTGGCGGGTCTGCGTTCAAGCCGTATCTTCCCTCTCCGCGAGGCTCCCGCCCGACGTCGAGAATCCACGATCCACTGACTCGAATACCTGCATCCATGGCCAGCTACCGCTTCTTCGTGCGCACCCCGATGCTCGCGCTCGCACTCCTCGTCGTCGCAGGCTCGATCGCCTCGGCCCAGCCGTCGTACGATGAGCGCGCGCGGGCGATCCTCCTGCTCTACGACACCGGCCAGAAGGACACGGCCTACCAGCTCATCGAGCCGCTGAAGCGCGAGGCGCGCTTCGTGCCGTCGGTGATCTTCACGCGCGCGCAGATGACGCCCGACGATCGCGCGCTGAGCCTGTACCGCGAGATCATCGCGCTCGAGCCCGGCGGCGCATGGGCCGACGACGCGGCCTACCAGCTCGTCCGCCGCTACATCGAGAAGAAGGACTCGGCCGCCGCGCACATCTGGGCGAACGTGCTCCGGACGAACTACCCTCGCTCGCCGTTCGTCGCGATGAGCGACGAGGTCCTGCGCGGCGTCACCGCGTGGGAGATGAACGACGATCCGGACGGCCCGCTGCTCGCCGACAACTCGAAGGTCGCGCGGACGCCCGCCAAGCCGAAGGACGAGACGAAGCCGGCCGAGACGTACAAGAAGAGCGGTATGCGTGGCTTCGCGCTGCAGGTCGGGCTGTTCCCGACGAAGGCGGCGGCCGAGAAGCGTGCGGCTCAACTGGCGAAGACCAAGGTGAAGGCCGTTGCGCTGCCGAAGACCGTCGACGGCAAGAAGCAGTATGCCCTCGTCGTCGGCCCGTACAAGACGCTCGAGGAGGCGGGGAAGAAGAAGGCGTCGGTCGCGAACGGCTGCGACTGTCCCGCGTTCATCGTCAAGGTCGAGTAGGCGCGATGGGCGCGATGACGCTCACGCTGCACGGTACGGGCGCGGGGACGCCGTCCGGACATCGGATGGCCAGCGCGCTGAGCGCGCGGTTCGGCGACGGCGGCGTCGTGCTCTTCGACGCGGGCGAGGGATGCTCGCGCGCGATGATCCGCGACGGCATCGACATCAATCGGATCACGACCGTCGCGATCAGTCACATGCACGCCGATCACTGGTGCGGCCTTCCGGGACTGGTGACCGGATGGTCGGCGCTCAAGCGCGGCGCCGGTGAGATCGAGATCTTCGTGCCCGTCGGTCGCGTTCCCTTCCTCGAGCGCGCGCTCATAGAGTCGCTGCACTTCGACGACATGGTCGAGTTCCGTCTCCGATTCGGCGAGCTCGACGCGTTCGAGATGCAGGAGGGATGGCGCGTCGAGACGTTCACGACGACCCATCTGGCGCGCGTCGAGGAGCATGCCCGCGCGCACGGCGCCGCGGATCGCGCGCTCGGCTACGTGCTTCGCAACGGCCCCCGGCGCGTCGTACTGAGCCAGGACATCGGCCGGGCCACCGACCTCTCCGGGGTCATCGACGGCGCCGAGCTCGTCGTCTGCGAGTCTGCCCATGCCGAGCCGGGGGAGATCCTCGCGATGGCTCGTGAGGCGGGCGTACGGCGACTGATCTTCACGCACGTCTCTCCCGGTCGCGAGGGATCGTTCTCCGAACGCTTCGACGGCATCGAGTGGAGCGTCGCGCGCGACGGTGACTCGGTCGTCGTCGCATGAGACCGAATCGTTCGACGGGCCGGCTACGACACGGCGGTCACACTCCTGCACTCGATGATCGAATCGATCTCCTTGCGTCTCGTCAGCTCCGGCCTTGCGATGCTCAGCCTCGTGATCGTCGCGGCGGTCGTTCCGACGACGCTCACAGCGCAGCAGGCCGGCATCATCATCCGACTGCGCGCCGACGGCTCGACCAAGCAGGTCATCGAGCGCGCGGCCTCGCGCAGCGGCATCGCGACGGCGTCGCTACAGGTGCGCTCCGTTCTCGCCGGACGACGCGTCGCCCTTCAGAGCATCCACCGCCTCGATCGCTACCAGCTCGTCACCGTCTCCGCTGACCAGTCCGATGCCGTGACTGCCGCGCTTCGCGGCGACCCCGACGTCGAGCTCGCGATGCCCAATCGCACGTACCGGCTCGACGGCATCACCGACGATCCCCGATCGATCGAACAGTGGGCGCTGCGGCGGATCGAAGCCGAGGGCGCATGGCGCCTGACGCTGGGAAGCGACTCGATCGTCATCGGCTTCATCGACACCGGCATCGACTTCACGCATCCCGATCTCGTCGGATCATTGTGGATCAACGAAGCGGAGGACCTCAACGTTAACGGCCGGCTCGACGCGTGGCCCGCGGGAGAGGTACGAGAGGGGATCGGAGGTGACCTCGATGCGATCGATCAGGATGGCAACGGCTACACCGACGACGTCATTGGGTTCGACTTCGTGGATCAGACCGTTCCGAACACGGGCGACTGGAGCGTACGCGACGGAGTACCCGGCGACGAGCAGGGACACGGCTCGACGATCGCCGGCGTGATCTCCGGCGCACACGACAACGCGATCGGCATTGCCGGCATCGCGCCGCGGTCGCCGCTGATGACGCTGCGCGCGTTCGACGCGACCGGCAACGCCGAGGACGATGACGTCGCCGCCGCGATCGTCTACGCCGCCGACAACGGAGTGCGCGTTCTCAACCTGAGCTTCGGCGACGTCTTCTACTCGCCGCTGATGCACGACGCGATTCGCTACGCCCATGCCCGCGGAGTCGTCATCGTCGCCTCCGCCGGAAACGAGGGAAGCGGCGAGCCGCACTATCCTTCGAGTTATCCCGAAGTCATCTCCGTCGCGATGACCGACTCGAACGACATCCGCAACGAGCTTTCGAACTTCGGCTCGCAGATCGCCCTGGCCGCGCCGGGCGTGGAGGTTCTCTCGACCGCACGCGACAGCGCCTATCGGCTTGCCGGGGGAACGTCGATCGCGGCGCCTTACGTTTCCGGCGTCGCCGCGCTCGTGTTGTCGAGACATCCGCGCTGGTCTCCGGACGAGGTTCGCGGCGTGCTCGAGCTCACCGCCGACGACCTGCGACCG
>DATLHO010000064.1:0-3487 GCA_035539855.1 Kapaibacterium sp. (SeqCode)
GCAGGCGAGCGCGTCCTTGGTGATCGAGTGATTGAGCATCAGCGTCGCGTCCTGGCGCATCCACTTGCCCTCGATCTTTCCGGAGAACGGAATCGTCCATCCCTTCTCGATCCCCATGTAGTTCATGAAGTCATCCATCATATAGGTCTTGAAGACCTGTCCGTACATCATCTTGATGATCGGATCGTTCATCGCCTTGCGCACCGAGGCCTCGGGATTGCCCGTCTCGTAGTAGACGTTGTAGTCGAACGGCAGCAGCATGCCGCCGAACGGTCCCTGGTTGCCCATGTCCTCGTACATCTTCGCATTGAAGCGCTTGAACGGCGCGATCTTCGACTTGCCCATGCGCGCGATCGGACGCAGCACCCGGTCGTAGTAGCCGACGTAGTCGAAGTCCTTGTACGGCTCGCTCGGCGTGGTTACGAACGACCGATACAGTCCGAGGCGATTCGGGTTGTCGCCGAGCGCGCCCGCCATGAACGTGCCGTGCCCGTTGTGCCAGCGATAGACGAGCGCCTCGCCGGGCTTGCCCGAGTTGAGCACGTCGCGGTAGATCCAGATGCCCTCCTCCTCGTTGAACACCGGCGTCGTCCAGTCGCGCAGCACGACGTTGTCGTCGGTCAGGTGGGTGATGTGACACGTCTCGCAGGCGAGCTTGTCGGTGTGGGCGTTGAGGAACGCGCGCTTCTGCTTGTCCTGGATGTGCGGCGTCGCGCTGTGGCACGTCTCGCACGCGACCTCGACGCCCGGCAGATCGTTGCTGACCAGGTCGGTGCCTCGCGTTCCGCGGGCGATCTTGTGGCCGCTGTTGGTGTGACAGTCGAGGCAGTTGATGCCGGCCTCGTAGTGCACGTCGGCGCCGCGCGTCGGGTTGCCGCGCTTGGCTCCCGGATGCAGCAGCCGTTTGTTGATGCGGCCGAGGTTCTGCGCCGCGACGTTCTCGGAGTACATGTCGCCGCCGTGATTGTGCTCGTGGCAGCGCAGGCAGTTGTCCGACGTCGGCCGCACCACCGCCATCGCCGCCTTCATGCTGCGGTCCTGGTTCCAGCGATGCTTCCCGTTCGGATCCTTGACGACGAACTTCTCGTTCATGTCGTAGGCCTCCGAGTGACAGATCAGACAGTCGACCGCCTCGAACTCGGCGTTGGTCGCGCTGTATCCCGGGAACATGGAGCCGGTGATCGGTCCGTACTGTCCGCCGGCGTGGCACTGCCCGCAGCCGTCGCTGCGCATCTCGCCGCTCTTCGTCTTGACCAGCGTCGCCCATCCCGTCCACGTGAACGATCCGGGGATGCCGCACGCGCGGTCGATCTTGCCCATCGGGATTCCCTCGACGAGCTCGCCGTTGAATCCGTAGGTGTTGAAGCCGGAGAACTTGTTGAGTCCGAAGTGCACGCTGGTCTCGATGTTCTCGCGCACGTCCTCCTCGGTCCATCCGCCCTTCATGTCCCTCACGCGCATGTCGTCATGGCACTCGAGGCAGGTCTCGGGACCCTCGTACGAGCGGATGCCCGCCTTGCGGAAGCGCTCGATGTGCGTCAGCCCCGAGCGCCGGCGAAACGTCGCGACGTCGCCAGCGAGCTCGCGTGCGACCGCCTGGTAGACCGCGGGATTCTTCGCCGCGGTGTCGACCGAGACGTAGCGCGAGCGCTCGGCGACGAGCTCGGCGGCGATGCGCTCGAATTCGTCGTCGGTCACGGTGACCTTCTTCCACTCGATCGCCTCCGGACGATGCTCCCAAGGGATCACCCAGTTGATGATGTTCGAATAGTTGAACCAGACCAGCGCGACGAGCGCCACGACGGCGGCGCCGCCGCGGACGAGCCATCGTTGTTTCTTCGAGAGAGCCATGACCACTCACCTGTGAGGTTTATCGGCACCGACAAGTCGCTCGTACTCCAGCGGGTGCTCGGCGCGGATCTCCTCTTCGGTGATCCTGCCGTGCCACCAGACCCAGCTCATCGGGAACTTGTCGGGGTTGTAATGGACGTTGTAGAAGTGCCAGACGACGATCGCGGAGATCGCGAGGATCGCCTCGTCGGCATGGGCGATGTAGGCCATCGCGATCGCGATGTCGGGAAGGCGGTTGCCGAAGAAGACGGGGAACCAGAGGATCAGTCCGGAGATCATCATCACCGGCAGACCCCAGACGACGGCGAAGTAGTCGAACTTCTCGCGGAAGCTGAAGCGATCGTAGCGCGGCAGCTCCGGCTCGCGTCCGAAGTAATACCGGGTCGTCGCCCACCAGTCGCGCGCATCCTTCGCGTTCGGAATCATCGGCCACGCGGCGCGCACGTTGAAGCGACTCTCGACGAGCAGTCGCACGAGGTAGACGACGTGCACCAGACCGTCGGCGATCATGATCACCGCGGCGATGCGATGCACCAGCCGCGCCGTCGGCAGGCCGCCGATGAGCGAGTAGATCGCGCCGAGCCACTCCGCGTCGGGAAAACGCATCGGCAGACCCGTCAGCGCAAGGAGCGTGAAGCTCGCGATGAGCGCCCAGTGCTGCATGCGCTGGTTGAGCGAGAAGCGGACGAACTCCCCACTCCCCTGCTCCCTCCCCTCGGACGGGGAGGGAGCGCTGCTGTCGATGGCCTGGAGGGGCGTTGATGTCGTGCTCACGGTAGATCGAGTCTCGATTCTGTGAATGTTCGTGCCGGGTCGCGGACGATGCGGTCTCAGTCGATCAGGAGCGCCCGTGCCGCGCGCACTGTTGCGCGCGTGCCCGTGGCGAGCCATCGAGATGTCGCCGCGTACCAGCGCCGGAGGAGGGCGCGCCAGCCGAAGCGACGCTGGATGTCGAGCGCGATGCCGACGAGCAGCATGGCCATCGTGCCGCCGGTGAGCACGAGGAAGAACGTCTCCTCGAACCACAGGATGGGCGAGCGGCCGATGCGCAGGTCGAGGTGGTTGGCGCCGGACATCGCGAAGTTCATGCGCGCTCCCGGGTGGCAGTCGCTGCGCCCGCAGGTGGTCGCGACGTTGCCCCTGGCGACCGACGAGCGCGTGCTGTCGGCCGGCAGGACGCCGTGCGTCGTGTGACAGTCCTGGCAGACCGCCGTGTTCGTCTCCCCGAACCTGATCGCCTTGTAGTGGAAGCTGCGGCGGTAGCTCGCGACCGCCTCGGTCGTCACGCCGTTGCGATGCATGCGGGCCGCATCGTCGTGACACGTCTCGCACATCGCCATGCGTTCGGCGATCGGGACCCGTGCGCGCGCGGGGCGGATCGAGTGGGCGTCGTTCTGGTGGCAGCCGAGGCAGGTGGGCGCGTCGCGGTTGGTGCCGTCGAGTCCGCCGCGATGGGCGCTCGAGGCGAAGGCGGTCACGACCGCGCGATGAGTATAGGGGGAGCCGGTCGAGTCGGTGGCGTGGCAGTCGTCGGCGCAGCTCACCGCGCGACGTTGCGTCGACGGTGGGTGCGGCCAGGTGCGGACGTCGGCGTGGCAGCTCTGGCAGGCGATCGCGCGGTGCGCGCCGCTTGCCA
>DATLHO010000065.1:0-5523 GCA_035539855.1 Kapaibacterium sp. (SeqCode)
CGGCGGACACCCCTCGCACGTCACGGTGCCGGTGTATGTCGACGGCAGCTCACGGAGCATCTCGCGGGCCGCCTCACCGACCGTCAGCGGCGTCGCCGCGCAGGCCCCGAGCGCTATCGCACAGAGGATCGCGAGCAGAACCGGGCGGATCATGACGTGCCTCCAGGCAGCCTGCGGTCGAGTGAGAATGGCCGTTGCGAGACGACCTTGACCCGCGATATCTCCCGGAGCATGGGATTCATCAGGTAGTTGGTTTCCACGGGCACGACGACCGATGGGACCGCCAGTATCGGCGAGCGCGCTGATTCGATCAGCGCTCGTACTTCCAGTTGCGTGACTTCCCCTCGGCGATCCACTCGACGGCCTGCGATACTCTCTTGACGCGCGTCGCGTCGGTCTTGGCCTCGGCGATCCACGTGATGTACTCCTTGCGCCTGCCGGGAGTGAAGGCGGAGAAGTGCTTCGACGCCTCGCGGTTCTTCCGCAGCGCCGCCTCGAGCTCCTCCGGGACCTCGAGGTCGGCCGACTCCTCGGCCGGCGACCGCGTGATCGTGATCCCCTCCTCGTTGAGCTTCATCGCCGTGCGGATGTACCCGGCGATCTGCTTGCGCGACGGAAGGTCCTTCAGGCGCGTGATCCTCCCGAAGTGCCCCATCGCATCGCGCGATGCCTGGCCTTCCTCGAAGATCAGCGATCCCTTCCAGAACGTGAACGCGCAGTGGGCCTTGAACGACGCCATGCTGCACATCATCGATCCCAGGTAATCGAAGTGGGGGAAGCTCCACTTCATCGTCTCCTCGACGTCCGGACAGGTCTCGTGCACGATCTCGCGGATGTGCTCGAGAATCGGTCGCGCGAAGTCGGCGCTCTTCGCGATGTACTGGTCGACGCGTGGATCTTTCGTTCCCATGATGCTCCTCGCTGGAGTTCAACGACTGTTCGTCACGCTGACATCGGTGGAGACGATTACCGCCTCGCGCTCGTCGCCCAGCGCCGCGCGCTCGGGTCCGGCCAGGTACGCGTCGAATGCCGCGCGCGACGGAAAGCGGATCTCGTGGATCTCGCGCAGCGTCTCGCTGTCACCGGTCTCCTCGACGATGGTGCGCTCGAGGTGGCCACCGTACTTCGCCATGATCCCGATCGCAGCATCCTCGTAGGCGCGATAGCGATCGAGCATCGCATGCCGCACGGTCAGCGTCGCGACCACGAGGACCGGAGCGTCGGCGTGCGCATCAGTATCCGCATGCGCATCGGCATGCGCATCGCTGGCGCGCTTCGGCACCGGCGCGTGTGCGCTTGGGGGCACCGTCGACGTGCGGCCCGGAGCGCTGCGAGCCGCGCCGTCGCGGTGATGGATCACGCCCTCGACGGGTCGCATCACGAAGCCGGCGCGCTCGAAAGCCGTGGCGAGCGCGATCGAGGGCAGGACCTCGCTGGCAGCGTGCGCCGTGCGCGCGAGGGCATCCTCCTCGTCGTCGAGGTCGAGCGAGTGAATCGACTGGAACCTCTCGGCCGACGCGCGAATCATGTGCGTAACGTCGTTGAGCGTGGTGAGCATCTGCCGGTCGTTCGTCGCGGTGATCGAGCCGTCGACCATCTCGGCGCGCTGCTGCGCGATGGCGTCCTCAGGCACGCCGAGGCGCTCGAGCAGCCGCTCGAGGCGCTGCGCGAACTGCGGCATCGTCGTGCGCAGCGTGCTCCCGAGCGTGACGACCGCAATCCGCGTCTCGACGTTGCAGAAGACCACCGCCGACTCTCCGCGGAACGGCAGGGCCATGACGTTCGCATACCACTCGCCGAGAACCGCCGACGGCTCCGGTGGCGTCGGATCGGGGACGACGCGTGAGCGCTTGAGCAATCGCTGCGTGCAACGGATGACGACCATGTCTCGGAGGACGTTCGTGGGTGCGGCTGGCTGATCCCATGCATTGCGATCGCCCGCGCCGGCGCGCGAAGATAGTGAGCGCCGGCTCCCGACGCATCAGCCCCTCGTTGGGAGCCTCCCGGCGAATCGGTAAGTTCCCGACACCACTGCCGTTCGATCGTACCGCAATTCCCCGTGCGATCAATCCCGGACGGCTCGTCGAATCCCCAGGGCACCAATCACATGCGTCCATCTCCAACCCGCTCGCGGCTCCGCCCGACGGCGCTGCTGCTCGGCCTCCTTGCGCTGGCTCCCCTGCTGACGTCGTGCGCGAGCTCGGGCATCACCCCGCGCGGCAACGTGCAGCTCTCGTATACTCCTGCGCGCATCATGCCCGCGACCGAGAACGGCGACGGCGCCATTCTCCGGATGCCCGACGGCGGCTTCGTCGTCTGCGAGGCGATGGACGACACGGTGCTGTCGCTGCGCCGCTACACCGACGCGCTGGAGCCCGGCTGGGCCGCTCCGGTGATGGAGCCGAAGGTCGAGTCGTCGTTCCGCTTCGCCCGCTCGTACAGCGGCGCCTTCGGCTTCGGATTCATGCCGACGGTGAAGGAGGCCGTGATGTCGATGACGATGGCCGGCGACGCGATCTCGCTGCTGTCGTACCGGTTCGGCGAGGAGGATTCGATCTACGTCATTGGCCGGCTCTACGACCCGAAAACCGGCGCGCAGCTCCGCAACGACGTGCTCTACTCGACGGTCCTGCACGAGGATCTCGAGACCGACGACCGCCGCGCGTTCTCGAGCGTCTCGCCGGACAGCTCGCGGCTGATCGTCTACAACTACATCCCCGGCGCCGATGAGAGCGAGCTCTCGTTGAACATGGCGGTCATCGGCGGCCGCGGCCAGTTGCTGCGCCGCGCGATCCTCTCGCTCAAGGCATCCGAGGGCGAGCGCCGATCGCTGCAGTCGATCGAGATCGACAACGCGGGGAACGTCTACCTCGTCACGATCGACAACGACACGACGATCCGCGTCGAGCGCCACCCGACCGAGGGCGCGGTCTCGACGATGCGCGCGTCGTTCAGCGGGACCGACGACGCCGAGCTCGGACGCGTCAAGGTGCGATTCGAAGCGAACGACCGCCTGATGCTCAGCGCGCCGATCACCGTCGACGACGCGCTCGTCGGCATCGCCCTCGCACGTATGAACATGCGCGAATCGAGCCCGCCACTGACGAAGACCATCGCCATCTCCGAGGACAAGCTCGAAAGCGAGGTCGAGATCGACGAGTACGAGTTCCCGTGGCTGCATTCGATCATCGAGACGAAGGGACCGACGCCGCTGGTCTTCGTGCTCGAGTCGCGATTCACCAAGGAGATCACGACGACCACGACGTCGGCGACCGGCGCTTCGAGCAGCTCGCGGACGATGAACTACGCGATGGCCGGCGACATCCTCATGGTCGGATGCGGCGCCGAGGGCGACCTGCGCTGGCTCAGCCGCATCGAGAAGAATGAAGGCCGTTCGCTGATGATTCCACTGCCGATGAGCTGGTACTATCAGCAGATGTCGTTCAAGCCGCACGTGACGAGCACGAATCGCCTGCACGTGCTGCTGCGCGACGAGGAGGGCCTGCGTCTGCGCGAGGTCAATCTCGCCGACGGCGGCCACGTCTCCCCGCGCGGCGATCTCCTGCTGACGATGGGCGGCGCCGCGACGGTGCATCCGCACTTCACGACCTGGCTCAACGACAACGAGGTCATCATGTTCTGCATGCAGGGTGTGTTCTCGAAGGACCTCAATCTCTACCGCATGAACTACGCGACGCGCTGACGAAGCCTCCCAACGCGACACGCAACGGGCCGCTCCTCTTCGAGAGAGAGCGGCCCGTTGTCATTCGGTGTTGCCGGGGCGCGTCATCGACGCGTCGCGGGCGCGTCAGCGGCGCGCGCTGCGGCCCGGAGCGTGTACCGACTCGGCCCGGTTCTGCGGGTGCAGGTCACGGGGAATCTCCGCGAGCAGCAGTCGCTCGATCACCTCGGGATCGGAGCGCACGCCGATGCGCGCGAACGAGGCGCAGAGGGAGCGAACGTCGCGCTGCATCAGCTCGACCGCGTTCGGGTTGCGCGTGATCTCGACGACCTGCGGAAGGTCGATCACCACGACCTCGCCGCGCCACCACAGCAGGTTGTACGTCGAGTAGTCGCCGTGGACCAGGCCGCTGCGCACGAGCCTCACGAGCGCATCGACCGCCGCGGCAAATGCGACGTGCGCCTCGCGCGGCGTCAGCTCAGCCTCGGCGAGGCGCGGAGCGGCGACGCCGTCGTCGCCGATGAACTCCATGACGATCGCCATCCCCGCGTGCCCGATCGGTCGCGGCACGCGTACGCCCCGCGCGCCGAGCGTGCGGAGCTGGCGGTATTCCTCCTCGACCCAGATCGCCTGGCTGGCCGCGAGCCCCCGACGCGAGTGGTGCTCGATCGCGCGCTCGATGCGCGTGTCGCCGATGAAGCGACCTTCGCGATAGCTGGCGTCCTTGCGGAAGGATCGGATGGTGACGTCGGTGTAGAGCTTGACGGCGACGGGCGCCGAGCCACGGCGTCCGGCGAAGACCGATGCCTCCTTGCCGCGGAGGATCGGCGCGATCAGTTCATCGAGCAGGCCGCGCTCGTGGAGCTCCTGAAGATCGCGATGATCGAACGTGGGCGCCGGCTCGCCGTGCGCCTGCTCGAACTGTCGGGCGCGCTCGGCGTCGACGACGAGCTGTGGAAGGGCGGATCCGGTTCGCAGACGGGGGCGGCGCTGTTTGATGCGCTGGAATGATTCCTCGGAATCGTCGCGGCGTGCCATTGCAGGATCCTCGTGAAGTGAGGCAGACGTACGCGCGTTGATGCAGTGATCAGCGGAACTTACCGAACGTCCGCCTTCGAGGCTCGCTCCCGCGAGGCACGGCGCAGAAAAAAGCGGAGACCGCCCCGACAGAGCCGGGACGGCCTCGCGACAGGACGACGCATGTGCCCGGAACCATTCAGAGCATCACATCGTCGTCCAGTCAACGGCCGCCGGAGCACGACCTCCATGGTGGCGAGGTCCAGATAGCCACCAGTTTCTCTGTATGCTGCCGGCGGCCGCAATGCAGCGGCACACCCTCGGTGACGCGAACGGACGCGACGCGATCGGGCGTAGAACAGTGGGGGGCTGGGAGGGGGATGTGGCCTCGTTGCCGCGCGTCGCCTCTGCAAGCGCTGCGGCGCCATTCACGTGGGAATGGCTACGAATGCCGGCGGAGCGATCGTGGAGAGATCGGGTTCCGCTCGGGGGGTGTTGTCTTCGTAGGAGGAAGATACGTCCGGAACGGTCACGGCGGCACCGGAGAATCGGGTGACGGTGGATTTTGCGCGTCACTCCGCCTCGGCGACGGAGGGCTCGACCCGTCGTGCGGAATATCCCTCGACCGCGAAGATCACGAGGGCGATCCAGACGAGTCCGAACCCGACGAGACGCTCGCTGGTGAGCGGTTCGTCGTAGACGACCACGCCGATGAGGAACTGCAGCGTCGGCGCGATGTACTGCAGGATTCCGACGAGCGACAGCGGGATGCGCGTCGCCGCCGAGGCGAACATGAGCAGCGGCAGCGACGTGACGACGCCCGC
>DATLHO010000066.1:0-4960 GCA_035539855.1 Kapaibacterium sp. (SeqCode)
CGAAGTGGCCGTGACGCCGCATGCGGCCCGCGCTGACGTCACGGCACGGTAGGAAACCAATCACAAGTGTCGACAACGTTCCCAGACAAAGTGTCGATAACCTCCCCGGACAGATCTGTCGACTAGGTTGCCGGACGCGCCGGTTGGGTTCGTCAATTACTGAGGTGTGCTATGAGGATACTTGTACGGATTGCTTTGTTTGTTTGCGTCGTGGCGCCTTTGGTGGCGCAGGTGCGTGAGGTTTCGATTCAGGAGATTCAGACGGTGAGTGCGGAGAATCTTGCGGCCGGGGTGCTGACGTCGCCGCTGTTGGGCGATACGGTGAGCTTCGTTGGCGTCGCGTTGTCGGCGACGGTTGCGAATCGTGCGGGCGGTGACTTTCGGCCGATCCTGACGGCGGGTCGGCGCTATGTCAATTACATCCAGGACACGGCCGGCACGCCGTTCGGGGGCATCGTCGTGCTCGCCGACAACGACACGGTCGCGCGCGAAACGCTCTTCGACCGCATCGACTCCGGCGACGTCGTCAGGATTACCGGCGTCGTCCAGCAGTTCCCGACCACTCCCAACGGCGCCAACCAGGTCGTCATCACGCGCAACTCGGAAGTCGAGATCCTCTACAGCGCCAGTCGACCCACACCGAAGTCGGTGACGATCGCCGACTTCTACCGCCAGGCCGGCGCGACGCAGACTCCGCAGTACCCGACGGGCCATCCGTACTCGGGGATGCTCGTCGAGATCAACGACGTGACCGTCAAGTCGATCAGCGTTCCGACCAGCGGAAGCGCGGCCGGGCGCGTGACGATGATCCTCGTCGACGAGGCCGGCAACGAGATCCGGATGCGCGACCAGTCGGGCTACTTCCTCGCCCGCGCCGCCGCCGCGCGCCTCGAGTACTTCGGAGCCGAGGCGCTCGAGCACCTCGCGTTCGTCGACACGACCGACTTCTGGCAGTTCGGCTACGGCACGTTCTACCCGCCGGCCGTCGGCTCCCGCATCACGAAGATCGTCGGCGCGATCGCCGCGAACACCGCGTCAGGTCAGACCGTCCCGTTCATGATCACGCCGATGTATCCGGACGACCTCGTCGTCGGCGAGGTCGCCGACGAGCTCGCGTCGATCTTCAGCGTACGACGCACGATCGGCTTCCCGACCGCGACCGACCAGGTGCCGGTGACGTTCGTCGCGCACGCGGGCGACAACCCGATCGCCGATGCGCAGGTGCGCATCGGCTACCGCGTCGGCGACGGCACGACGTTCGGCACGACGCAATACGTCACCGCTTCGCGTACCGATGACTCCACGTTCAGCGCCATGATCCCGGCGGCCGCCGCCGGAAGCTACGTGACGTACTGGGTCGAGGTCCCCGACAACGAGTCGCAGACGGCGCTGAGCCCACGCGACACCGCGAGCTACAAGTACTTCTATCGCACGTTCGCGGCCGCGGAAGCGGTGACGATCCGCGACCTGCAGTACACGCCGAACCTCAGCGGCACCAGCGGCTTCGTCGGGTTCGAGACCACCGTCAGCGGCGTCGTCACCGCCGACACGAGCGACATCCCGGGCGATCGGGGAGCCGATCCGCTCGTGACCATCCAGGACGGAAGCGCGCCGTGGAGCGGCATTGCGATCCGTGCGGAGAACCAGGCGGGCGAGATCATCCCGGGCGTCGCGGCGCTGCGCGTCGGTGACTCCGTGACGATCACTGCCACGGTCCGCGAGGTCTTCGACGTGACGATGCTCACCGACGCCGCGAGCGTCGTCGTCGTCGGCACCGCGACTCCGGCGGAGCCGATCGTGCTCTCGACGGCCGACATCGGCCAGAAGCAGGACAACCGCACGCAGGACGCCGAGAAGTACGAGAGCATGCTCATCGCCTACGACGACGTGATCGTCACCGCCGCGAGCGCCGACGGTGCGAGCAACTTCGGTGAGTACCTCGTCGCCGATTACGAGCTCCGCACGAGCCCGACGGCGCAGACCCGCGTCGAGACCGACAACAGCAACGCGGGCTACACGAACCGCACGCCCGGACCGCGCGAGACCGCGATCGCCGAAGGGATGCGCTTCGCCTCGATCACCGGCGTGCTGTACTACAGCTTCAACAACTACAAGCTGATACCGCGCTCGGCCGGGGACTACGTCATCGCCACGGGCGTCCGCGCCGAGCTCGCGGCCGGCGGCCCTGAGGTCGCGATCGCTCCGAATCCGACGCATGGCCGCACGATGCTCGTGCTCTCGGGAGGTCGATCGTTCGACGGCCGCGTCGAGATCCTCGATGCGCTCGGCGCACGTGTCGCGCTCGTCGCCGACGGCTCGATCGCCGGCGGCTCCCGCATCGCGCTGCCGACCGACGGCCTCGCCGCCGGCACGTACTTCGTGCGCGTGAGCACCGCCACGGGCGTGACCGTGCGATCGCTCGTCGTGACGCGATAGCGCGCTGACGCGCTGTTTTGCGCTCGTCGTTCATGTCCTGCGCGACGACGTGCGGCCTCGCGCTCGTCGAGCACGTCTTGCGCGGCGACACACGCCGCGCATCGCTCTACGGCAATGAAGGCCCTTCCCATGCGGGAGGGCCTTCATCGTCGACCGGGACCTCCGCGCGAGCGCGCTGCTCGATGCGTATCTTGACCGCTCACCGGGACCAAACCGAGCCACGATCGCGTGCTGCGCTCCTCCCTGCTTCCGTCGCTCATCGCCGCCGCGGCACTCGTCGCGGGATGCACCGACACGGCCGTCACAGGATCCAGCGCGAACCTCCGGCCGACGACGACCATCGCCTTCGACACGATCAACGCCGAGCTGACCAGCCGCGTGCGCGCAGCGTGGTTCGGCGATGACCCCGATGGTTTCGTGCGGGGATTCCTCTACTCGTGGGATCGCCGCTCGTGGTACTTCACGCGGCGCAACGACAGCGTCTTCGCGCTGACGCTCTCCGGAGCCAGCGGCACGTTCGAGCTGAGCGTCGTCGCCGTGGACAACAGCGCAGATCATCCCCTCCCCGACACCGCGATCACGGTGCCGTTTGCCGACGCCAACGCCAACGGCGTCCACGATGCGGGCGAGGAGTTCACCGGACTCGAAGGCGCCACCGATCCCACGCCGGCACGCCTGAGCTACGGCGTCGTCAACTCCGCTCCGCAGGTCTTCTTCGGCGACGACTCGACGGCGATCGCGCGGCGGGCGGTGGAGCTTCCCGACACGACGTTCACGGTCGCGACCGTGCGCTGGCGCGGCTTCGACATCGACGGAGACGCGACGATCGTGCGCTACGAGTGGTCGCTCAACGACTCCGGCGCCGCGGCAACGTGGCGGGCGCTTCCTGCGTCGACGCGCGCGATCACCGTACGCGAGAGCGACGGTCTCGTGCCGGACGCCGACAACCATTTCTACCTTCGCGCAATCGACGCGGCCGGCGCGGTCAGCGCCGTCGCGGCGATGCCCGGCGAAGGCCGGCACTGGCACGTGAGGCGGCCGCGCGGTCCCATTCTCCTCGTGCGCGACTACACGCTCGGCGACGGCGCAGCGGCGTTCTATGCGGGCGTTCTCGACACGCTCGACGGCGGGCGCTTCCGCGGCCGCTACGACGAGCTCGACATCCGGCGCGGCGCCAGCGGCGGATCGTACGGATCGCTCGTGCCGCGCATCGTCGACCCGATGTTCATCGAGACTCTGAAGCTGTTCGGCGCCGTCATCTGGTACGGCGACAACAACCCGACGCTCACGCTCGCGCAGCGCGCGCTGCCCGCGTACATCCGCGGCGGCGGACACGTGCTGATGACGACCGCGCTTCCGGCGACCGTCGATCCGCAGGGCGCCCTGCTCGATTTCGTTCCACTCGACTCGGTCGCCACGTCGGAGCTGCCGAGCTCCGTTCCCTCGGGCGCGCGACTGGTTCCGCAGTCGCTGCCGGACGGAGATTACCCAACGATCGACAAGGGCTCGGGCTCGATCTTCGTGCACCCGCTGTACCCGGGCGTCACCGCGCAGGAGGTCTACCGCCTGAGCGTGCTCGGCGAGCCGATCGTCGCGGTGCGAAGCGAGTCTCGAAGCGTTCTGTTCTTCTCAGTCCAGTTGCACAAGCTGGCGCTCCCCGGCGTGGGCGCGGCGCTGCACCGCGCGCTCGTCGTCGACTTCGCGCTGTGACGCGCCGTGGCGCGCTGTGACGCGCCGTGGCGGCTGACGCCGAGCCTGGCGATTCGACACGGGGACCGCATTGATCGTCCCGATCTCCTCTGAGCACACGATGACCGAAGCGACCCACATACCGATGCACGCCGCGGCCCTGGCCGCCTCGCTGCTTCTGTGCATGACCTCGCACGCGGCCGCCCAGGGCGTGATCTCGGGAACGATCGTCGACGCCGAATCGAAGAAGCCGATCGTCGCAGCGACCGTGAAGGTCGTCGGCACCTATTACGGAGCGCGCACGACATCCGACGGGACCTACGAGATCCGCAAGGTTGATCCCGGCACGTACACCATCGAGGTCGCGCTCATCGGCTATACCAAAGTGCAGCGCACCGGAGTGAAGGTCTCCGCCGGTCAAACGCTCGATCTCGACTTCGAGCTGACGCAGTCGACGTTGATGCTGGGTCGCGAGGTCGTCGTCATCGGGCGCAAGCCGCTCGTCGACGTCGAGCAGACTCAGAGCGTACGCTCGGTCGACCGCGAGCAGATCGAGGCGTCGCCGGTGCACGACATCACCGAGGTCGTGATGCAGCAGCCAGGCGTCTCGGTCACCAACGACGCGATCCACGTGCGAGGCGGCCGCGCATACGAGACCGGCTTCCTCGTCGACGGCATCTCGGTGCAGGATCCGCTGGCCGGCACGGGGTTCGGACTGCAGCTCTCGGCAGCGGCGATCGAGGATGTCGAGATCATCACCGGTGGCTTCAACGCGGAGTACGGTCAGGCGACCTCCGGCGTCGTCAAGGTGCGCACACGCGAGGGAGGCGAGCGC
>DATLHO010000067.1:0-2739 GCA_035539855.1 Kapaibacterium sp. (SeqCode)
ATCGGGCTGGAGGATCAGCGGCGCATGCGAGAGCTCCGGCACGCGGTTCCCTCGGCCGTCTACGAATACATCGCCGCGCATGGCGTGGCGAAAATCGGTACCGACATGGCCGTGCCCGATGGACGACTCACGGAGTTGCTCGCGTATTACCGCGAGGAGCTCGATCGCAGCGGATTGAAGAATCTCACGTGGGGCCATATCGGGAATAATCACCTGCACGCGAACATCCTCGCGGACTCGCCCGAACAGTATCTGCGCGGCCGCGAGCTCTACGATCGATTCATCGATCGGGCGCTCGCGCTTGGCGGGACCGTCTCGGCCGAGCACGGCATCGGCAAGCTCAAGAAGAAATACCTCGAGCGGATGTTCGGAGTCGACGGCATCGCAGCGATGCGTGCAATTCGCCGCACGCTCGACCCGGCAGGCATCCTCGGCTCCGATACGATGTTCGACTGAACCCTTCATCCCATTGTCGATTCATGCACGCCCGAATATTCCAGATCAATACCTCGCGAGGTGGCGTCCCGAAGCGCGCCGTCGCCACTGCGGAGATCGACGTCGAGGGAATTACGATCGACAAGCAGCGTGATCGCCGGCATCACGGCGGACCCGATCGTGCTCTTGCCCTGTTCGCGCTCGAGACAATTCTCGAGCTGCAGCAGGAGGGTCACCCGATCTTTCCGGGATCGACCGGCGAGAACATCACCACCGTCGGCATCGACCAGGCGTCGCTCGCGCCGGGCGTCCGGCTGCAGCTCGGTGACGTCGTCGTCGTCGAGGTCATGTCGTACTGCTCGCCGTGCAAGACAATCATCGATTCGTTTTCCGGCGGAGATTTCAACCGCATCTCGCAGAAACTTCATCCGGGTCAGAGCCGCGTCTACGTTCGGGTGATTCAGACGGGTGATATCCGTGTCGGTGACGGCATTCGCCTGATCGAGCACGCTTGACAGGCACACATCAGGAGCTTCGATGTCCTTCTTCAAGGTTTTCTTCGCATCGGTTCTCGGATTCTTCGTTTCGCTGACACTCATTGTCCTGCTGGCGATCGGTACGATTGCCGCGATCGTCGCGAGCGTCGACCGCGAGCAGCAGGTCGACGTCGAGGCGGCCTCGGTGCTGGTGCTCGATCTGTCGAAGGATTTTCCGGAGTACCGCACCTCCGAGGGACTGCGCGAGCTCGCCGGTGGGCGCGCGTCGATCACCGCGCGCGAGGTCATCGCCGCGCTCGAGGAGGCAGCCGGAGACTCCCGAATCGCCGGCCTCCGCATCGAGGCGAGCGGACGGCCCGGCTCGTGGGCGATCGCCGAAGAGCTGCGTCGAGGCGTCGAGAGTTTTCGATCGCGCGGGAAATTCGTGATCGCGACGGTGGGCCATGGCGGCGTTTCCGAAGGTGGGTATTTCGTTGCCTCGGCCGCCGAGTCGATCATCGCCGTCCCAGGCGCGAGCATCGAGATGAACGGTATTGCAGCGGTGCTGCCATTCTTCACGCCCGCGCTCGATCGTCTCGGAATCGACGCGCAGGTCGTGCGCGCCGGGTCGTTCAAGAGCGCGGTTGAACCGTTCATCCTCGACTCCGCGTCGGCCGAGACACAGGCGATGACGCGCGAGCTCGTCACGTCGACCTTTTCGAGATTCCGCAGCGTCGTCGCGCCCGCCAGGAAATTGTCGGCCGACCAGCTCTCTGGAATTCTCTCGACACGCGGGCTGATGACCGCGCACGAAGCGCAGTCGGCGGGATTGCTCGACGCGGTGCTCTACGAGGATCAGATCGACTCGGTCCTCAGAGCGCGGACGAAGCGCGAAGCGGACGACGACATCGAGACCATCTCGATCGCCGAATACGCGACGGCCGCCCTCGACGGCGAAACGTCGGGTCCGACGACCGATGCGATCGCGCTGGTGTATGCGGTAGGGGAGATCAGGGCAGGGAGGAGCTCCTCCGGCGGAGGCGTGATTGCCGGAGGGAACATCCTCGGCGACGAGACCTTCGCCGAGGCGATGAAGACCGCGCGCGAGAGCAAGACGGTCAAGGCGGTGGTCGTACGGATCGACTCGCCGGGCGGCGAGGCTGGTCCGAGCGAGGCGATGTGGCGTGAGATCCGACTGACCGCGGCCGAGAAGCCGGTGATCGCGTCGATGGGCTCGGTCGCCGCCTCGGGCGGATACTTCATGGCGGCGGCGTGCGACTCGATTGTCGCCGAGGCGACGACGGTCACCGGATCGATCGGCGTCTTCGGGTTGTGGTTCACGATTCGCGAGTTCCTCAACGAGACGATCGGCGTCAACGTGCAGGTGATTCGCAGCGATTCGCTCGCGGACATGGGCTCGATGCTGCGCGCGCCGACGGCACTCGAGCAGGCGATCCTGCAGAGAACCGTCGACACCGTCTATCGGAAGTTCCTCACGATCGTCTCGGAGGGTCGCGGCATCACGCTCGCGCAGGCCGACAGCATTGGCCAGGGCCGTGTCTACACCGGCGCGCGGGCCCGCGAGCTGAAGCTCGTCGACGAGATCGGCGGCCTCGGGCGCGCGATCGAGATGGCCGCCGCACGGGCCGGGCTCGAGCCGGACGGCTATCGGCTGCGCGTACTGCCGCGCAGGCGCTCGTTCCTCGAGAGCTTCAGCGAGATGTTCGACGAGACCTCGGTGATGGCGATGCTCGGATGGCAGACCGATCCGCTGGCGGCGATCCGCAGCGAGCTCGACGGCCGCACGGGCGTGCAGATGCTGGGTCCG
>DATLHO010000068.1:0-4473 GCA_035539855.1 Kapaibacterium sp. (SeqCode)
GGATCGATGGGAGGCGGTGGGATGTACAGCAGCTCTTCGCGGCCCTTCTTCAGGCCGTAGGCGACGCCGTAGAACTTGGCGCCATCGCGTCCTTCGATCCAGTAATCCTCGGCCGCGCGAACACCCATGACGCCCCAGGTATACGGAGTGCCATCGATGACGCCGCGGTTGAACACGAAGCGCGAACCGTCATTGAGATAGATCTGGCTTGCGGTCGCGGTGTCGGTCACGACGTTGACGAAGTGCTCGAACTCCGCGGGCGACGCAGGCGCATAGAAGGGTGCGAACGAGCTCCACTGCTCGCGCGGAATGAGCTCGACCATGTACGCGCCCCAGACGTCGAACATGCCGCTGAACGAGCCGGCCGGCGGCTCCTCGGGCAGCGGGGGCGGGTCTCCGCCGGGCGGCGGCGGGTCCGGCGGCTTGAAGTCACCCGGACGAGGTCCGAGCCAGCGGCTGATCGCCGAGGAGTGCATCATCATCTGCGTCGGCTCCTGCGTCCGGAAGAACCGTGCGGTCGGCATGCCGAAGCGCATCTCCTGGAACCGGCCGCGGTCGACCGGTCCGATCGGTATGTCGATCGGCGGCGTGCCGCCGGCGACCATGACGCCCTCGGTCTGATCGGCGCCCGTGGCGTACATGCGGACGAACTCGGCCTTGCGCGTCTGCTCCGCCGCGTTGTTCGCGGTGGGCTGCCTGCCGTCCCACGTCGGCATGTAGACGAACTCACGCCCGTGCAGCTCGACCGGGGCGAGCCACTCGATGAGCATGTTCTTCATCGGGTTCTTCAGGATCCCGAGCTGATCGTCGACGACGGCTGTGCGCGTATTGCCCGTGATGACGCCGACCGGCCGGGTCGAGATGATCCGGCTGCCGCCGAGGTCGATCTGATCGGTGCCGAGCGCCTCGTCACGGGTGTCGACGAAGCTCTGCACCTGATAGGCCTGCCCGGCGTTGAGCGTGACCGTCGTCTGGGGATACTTCGCAAGGGGGCCGTTCGGGTAGATCGAGACGAGCGTGTTGTTGTACGCCGCGATCACGAGGATCTCCGAGGGAGCGGGGGTGATGCCGCTCCATCCCTGGCCGGTGATGTCGTAGACATAGTCACCGGGGATCGCCGCCGCGTAGTACTCGGTGCCCCACGACTCGACAGGGATCGGCGTCCACGCCTCGGCGCCGAACTCGGTCATCAGGTAGCAGTAGACGACGACCGGCTGCGCGGCCTCGATGCGGAACGTCGTGCTGACGATCCGCCCCGATTCGAAGATGACCGAGCGGGGAGCGCGGAAGTCCGTCGACGACAGGTCGATCGCCGAAAACCGGTTGCCCGGATTCTCGATCGTCTTGACATACCCGCTGCTGCCACGAATCGTGATCGTATTCGGCACGGCCGAATAGATCGCAATCATCGCGTAGTCGTCAAACAGGTGCGTGACGTTCTCGTGATCATGCTGATTCGCGGTGGTGTCGGGAAAGGCGACGATGTAGTTCGTGCCGGCGATGTCGCGATAGGCCGAAAGATTCGGCGTCTGCGCTCCGGCCGGTGGCGGCATCAATGCCAGCGCCGTCAGCAGGAGTGTCGCGATGACACTGCCCCACACGGTCCTGGTGTGCGGCGTACCATGATTCATGAGCTTCATGCGTTTTGAGGTGATCTGGCCGGCGGCCTCCAACTCTGACCGGCGACCGGGCGCTCGTTCATCGGACTAGACCTCGAATCGACCCGGAACGTTACGCAAACTCGGAGGGCAAATATCACTATTTCGCCGTCGCCACGGGTCTGGCAATGAGTGCAACGAAAAAGGGAGCACCGTGATGGTGCTCCCTTTCTCTTCAGCATCGCGACTGCAGCGTTTACTTCTGCAGAACCATGGTCTCGGTGCGGCTCCAGTGACCCGACTCCAGACGGTAGTAGTACAGGCCCGACGGCATGCTCGAGGCATCCCACGTGACGGTGTACTCACCCGGCTTGAGGTACGAGTCGACCAGCGTCGCGACCACCGAGCCCTTCGAATCGTAGACCTTCAGCGTCGTCTGGGCGTCGAGGCCGAGAGCGAAGCCGATTTCGGTCGTCGGGTTGAAGGGGTTCGGCGCATTCTGGCGCAGAGCGTACTCCGTGCTGAATGCCGAGATCAGTCGGAAGTTCAGACCGCAGACCGAATCCAGAGCCGCCGCACCCGGAGTGGTCACGATGTCCGCGCAAGCCAGACGTCCGACCGGAGTGAGGAAGAAGGGAAGCTCGGTCGACGTCGTGTCTCCGATGAACGTCACGAACGGGATCTTGAGCATCGTGCCCGTTCCGGTGAGGAACTGGCCGGCCGGAGCCGTCATCTTCAGGAAGATGACCGTCTGCTTCGCATCCGCAGGATCGATGACAGGCGGGGTCGGCGAGAAGGTCACCGTCCAGCCGTCGAGGATCGTACCGGCAACAAGTGCGGGCATGTTGTTCGGATCGATCTCCTGCTGCATCATGCCGTGGGCGAAGCGGAGCGAGAAGTCAAGCTCGTTGACCTGCGCCTCGGGGATCGCCTTGTCCATCACGACCTCGACCGTCATGCGGTCGCCCGGCATCGACTTATAGCTCCGCTCGATGTGGGCCGTGCCCTGAACGGTCGTTCCCGAGCCCGAGACGGTCGCGACAACGGGCTGGCCGTTGGCGAGCACCGGCTCGATGCCCTTGAGGTCACGCACGTCGAACTCGAAGTTCGCCGTGAACGTGCCGGCCGCGTTCGGCGCGAACGTCACCGGGATCACCAGACGCTCGTTCGGTCCGAGCGTGTCGGGGACGACAAACGCGCCGGCCGTAAAGACACCGGCCGCATCGTTGACCTTCTGCACGTTGTACACCACGATCGTATCCGAGCCATCGTTCTCCACGAAGATGTCCTTCGTGTCGTCGAAGCAGGTCAGCAGGGTACCGTACGCCGTTCCCTCGGGGCGGGAGTTGAGCGTGTAGACCTTGCCGACGAGCGTCGCGGTCGAGTCATCGCACGGGCTGAAGTCGCCCGTGAGGACGAGCTCGGCGCCGTGGTCGGCCGCGGCCATCGGACGGTACTCGACGATCACGTCGAACGTCGAGCGCTCGGGGAAGGTCGTTCCGATGATCGCCCCACCGTTCATGATCGTGAACTGTCCGGCACTGCCCGGATCGTTCGGGACGATCTGCATGCCGGTGATCGTGACCGGACGCGAGCCGAGACCCGTGAGGTTCTCGGTGCGGAAGGTGACCGTCATCTGCACGCCGGGCGCGCCCGCCACGTACAGGTTGCGGCCCCAGTCGGTCGTCGGCGGCGCCGCGATGTGCGACTCGATGCCGATACCGCGCAGGGTGTTCTTCACCTCGACGCCAGCCTTCGTCACCAGGACGATGTCGCAACTGTACGGGCGCTCGTCGCTGCCCGGACGGAAGATCACGCGCTGGAAGTACTTCGGCGACTGCGACACGGTGTCGAACTGCAGAATGCGGTCGTCACGCTTGATCGTCTTCAGCGGGTCGCTGTTGTCGAGCTGGAAGTAGATCGAATCAGGTCCGCGAAGCTCGACGCGATCGACGTCGAACGGAGCGTCGCCGGTGTTGTAGACATAGACCTCGGAGACGTACTCCGGCGTCGTGTTCTTCGTGCCGTTGATGCTCGCCGGCGACGGGCAGACGCCCTTGACGATCCACTGCTCCAACCAGTCGTAGCCGGTGATCTGCGGACCCGGAGAGGTCACGCGGGCGATCCAGTACGAGATGTCGCGGCACTTGCGGACCGAGGCCCACAGGCGCGCGGTGTCGCGGAACTCACCGGTCTCGGTGGCCGTGAAGGTCACCGTGATGTCGACGAACTCGCCGCGGGCGAGACGTGCGGCAGCCAGTCTGGCCAGGTCGGCCGCACTGACGGTGAACATCGAGCGGATCCACTCGAGGACCGCGCCGCCGGACGGGTTGTTGAAGGTCACGATGCCGCCGCCATCATTGCTGATGCGCAGTGTACGAACGGCCGACTGTCCGACCTGCATCGTACCGAAGTCGAGGTCACCGATCTGCACGCACGGGTCGGCGGTCTCGGCCGAAACCGGGACCTTGACCTCGGCGCAGCCGAGCTTCACGAAGACGGTGTCGTTATAGGTCTGGTCCGGACGTGCCGGATTGGCCTCGACGACGACGCGGATCGAGTCGCCCGGAGCGAGGGTGATCGGGAAGGTCGTCGGCGACTTCACCGTGAACGCGGGGTTCCGGTTGATCAGCTCCGCCTTCTCGATGATCACCGCGCGGCCGAGCGGGTTGGTGATGAGGAACGACAGCGTGCCCGGGGTGCCCGGGGTCATCAGGCCGAAGTTCAGCACCGCCTTGTCGACGTCGACGCGCTCGGCGTAGTAGGTGAACGGCAGACGCGTCGTCTTGCCGGTCTTGTCCTTGATCACGACCGTGGCCGAGGCGTCCTGCTGCGGATTGATCGGCGAGATGCAGACCGTCGCCTTGACCGCGCC
>DATLHO010000069.1:0-10972 GCA_035539855.1 Kapaibacterium sp. (SeqCode)
CGCAGCGTGTTTCTTGCTTCAAACCCGTCGCGCATTACGAGAACGACGTCGCAGCTGTATACACGTTCCTCGTGTCCCGGCCGGAAGAGCACACGCTGATAGTACCGGGGCTCGAAGTTCACGGTGTCGTAGTTACCGAACCAATCACCGCTGGCGATAGTCTTCAGCGGATCGCTTCGATCGAGCTCGAAGTAGGCCACATCGGGTCCCTGCAACTCGATTCGATCGACGTAGGCCGGAACGTCGCCGGTGTTGAAGGCATAGATCTCGGCCGCGTATTCGCGCTGCGAGTTCTTCGTTCCGAGCGGCGATGCGGCCGGAGCGCACTCGCCGCGCACGTTCCACTGCTCCTGCCAGTCATAGCCGGTGATCGCGACGCCGGGTCGAATGACCCGTGCGCGCCAGCACGAGGCGGTCCGGCACGAGCGCGCCGAAGTGTGGAAGCGCCCCGTGTCGATGAACTCGCCGGACTCGGTCGCGGTGAACGTGACGTTTATGTCGATGAACTCGCCCGCACGGAGCTGAGCAGACCGGAGCCGCTCGAGATCGCTCTGCGAGATTCGGAACGCCGGGTGGAGCCACTCGACGACCGCACCGCCGGAAGGGTTGTTGAAACTGACTACGCCGCCGCCGTCGTTGCTGAGGCGCAACGTGCGTGAACCCATGTTTCCAATCCGCAGGGTTCCGAAGTCGAGGTCGCCCATCTGGAGGCAGGGATCATCGGTCGCGGCGTGGTCGCGGGGTTCGTCCGCGTGCGCGCCGAGCGATGAGAGGAGCAGAAACAGCGCGAAGAAACTGAGGTGGATGCAGCGAGGATGCAAAGCGCTCATCGGGGATGCTCCTGACGGCCGGACCGCTGTTGTCGAGCGCGGTCCGGCCGCCGGTTTACTGGGTGAACACGGTACCGTTCGACGGCCCGCTCAACGGACGATGAGCAGGCGCGACGTCGTGCGGCGTCCGCCTGCGGTGAGACGACAGGTGTAATGGCCGCTCGCGAGCGCCGCGGCATCGAGCGCGACGGCGTGCGAGCCGGCATCGAAGGTCTCCCCGTCGACGAGCGTCACGCGACCGCCGAGCGCGTCGAGAAGCTCGAGGCGCACGACCGCGGTGCGATCCAGGCTGAAGCGGACCGTGGCCCGGTCGCTGGTTATGCTCGGCGTGACGAGCAGCGCACCGGTGTGCGCCTCGGCCGTCTCCGCCGCGCCGACGCCGGAGAGCACGGCGGTGATCGTCGTCGTCGAGTCGTCACAGCGCGAGAAGTCGCCGGTGACGACGAGCGTGGTCGTGTGCATGCCCTCGGAGGCGCGCCGCACGTCGATCTCGAACGTATGGGACTGTCCGGGCGCGAGCGTCACCGGCAGAGCATCCGTGCCGCCGACGATCGAGAACGCGGCGTCGCCGACGAGCGTCGCGCCGGTGATCGTCGTCGGCATCGTGCCGTCGGCACTGATGGAGACCGTGCGGCGCGCCGGCAACGAGGCCGCGGCAACCACGCCGAAGGAGACCGAGTCCTCGACGCCGATGTGGCTCTCGATGCCGATGCCGGTAATCGTCGCGCGCACGGTGGAGCCATCGGTGAACCCGATGACCATCGTCGCGCCGTAGACGCGCTCGCCGTCGGGAGCGAAGATCACGCGCTGGGCGTGCCGCGGAGTGTCGTTCGCGGTGGCCTCGCGTATGATGTCGCCGCGAAGGATCCGTGGCGCGCCGTCGCTCGTGTCGAGTCGGATCGCGCCGCCGACGCCGTCGCCGTCGAGCCCGATGCTGGCGACGGTGAGCGAGCCGGAACCCAGGTTGACCAGCCAGACCTCCGAGACGTAGCTGGCGACCGGGTTCTTCGTGCACGAGCTTGCCGCTGACGATGACTGACGCGCCCCGAAATCGTAGCCGCCGAGCTGCGGGCTCGGCTCTGTCACGACTGCGCGGAGTACCGCGGTGTCACGCGTCGAGCGCGTGCTGGCCCACACGCGGATCGTCGCGCTGTGCGGTCCGGGCGTCGATCCGACGAACGAGATCGTCAGCCGGAAGCACTCCCCGGCGCCGAGACTTGCCGTCGCGAGCTTCTCGAGATCCTTCGTCGACGCGGTGAAGCCGTCGCCGAGGCCGGTCACGACGCTCCCGCCGGGATTCGAGAACGTCAGACGGCCGTCGCCGGCGTTGCAGATCGAGATCGTCGACTGGCGCACGAGCCCGCGGCCGACCTCACCGAGGTCGACGTCCGCGAGCGCGATGAGCGGCTCGGCGATGGCCCGTGCGGCCGGAGCCGCAATGGCGAGCAGGATGCAGAGAACGGTGGCGATCGACGCCGGTCGGCGTCGCCGCGAGCGCTGAGAAGCGTTGGGCATGGAGGAGATGTCAGACCTGAACATGACGGGATAGAAAGCCGCGCCGGGACCGGTCGGGTCCCGTCGGCTCAACGCAGCACGAGCGGTCGTAGCAGCCGACGACCGTCGATCGCGAGCGAGCAATAATATACTCCCGCCGCAAGCGCAGAAGCATCCCACTCCATGCGCTGCGCTCCGGGCTCCAGGGCACGCTCGATCGGCGGAGCAGCCGCGCGGCCCGCCGCGTCGAAGACCTCAAGACGCACGATCATCGCGCGTGGGGCCTCGAGCGCGATCGAGACGCGCCGACCGTCGACGACGATCTCGGGCTCCGATGCCGCCAATACTTCGTCGGTGCCCGATGTCGGGAGCACGACGGCCGTCCAGCGCGAGCTGTCGCGGCAGGCTCCCGCGCTCGGCTCCAGGCGCGCGACGGTCTCGTAGCGCGCCGGGCGGTCGGCGCGGAAGTGCACCTCGACGTCGACGCATTCGCCGGGTCCGAGCACGCTCGAGCGCAGAAGGTCGAGGTAGACCGCGTTGACGCTGAACGCCGTCTCGTCCCACGCGATGGTCGAATCCCCGGCGACCGCGAGAAGGCCGAGACGGCCGCGACCGCTGTTGCAGACGCGCAGCGTCCGGGTGACGAACGTGCCGGGATCGAGCGATCCGAAATCGAGATCGCCCAGCTCGAGGCACGGCTCGACCACCGAGACCGAAAGCGGCAGACGCAGCTCGCTGCACTCGAGCGCGACGATCACTGTGTCGCGGCGCGCACCGACGCGCCCGCTCGGGCGCGCGACGACATCGACGGTGAGCGTCGCTGCCGGATCGAGCCACCGAGGCTCGAACGGTTCGGCCAGCGCGAAGGCGCTGCCGGAGACGAACCGGATCGAGCGCACGTGAATCGGAACCTGCGAGCGATTGCGCACGACGAGAGGCTGTGCGAGCGAATCGCCCGCCATCGCCTCGCCGAACGCGATAACCGCCTGCGGCTCCAGCGAGGCGATCTCGGCCGCACGGTCGAACGGAACGCGGAGCACGCGGCCCGCGCGATCCTCGACCAGCAGCGTCGCGTGCGCGTCGAGGCGCGCGTCGATCGTCTCGATGCGCAGCGTCGTCGGCGTGATCACCGGACCGTCGAGCAGCGCGCCGGGTGTCATCCGCACGTTCGACGCGGACTCCAGCCGGATGCTCCTGATCGTCTCGACGGTGCCGAGCGCCGTGGAGATCGTGACGCTGGTCGAGCCGCAGTCGCTCAAGGTGTCGAGCCGCAGCGAGTCGCGCATCGAGAGCGCGCGCCGCGCCGGCGCGAGCGCCAGTCCGTAGGACAGCCCGAGGTACTCGCGATACGCTCCCTTGATCGTCTTCTCGCTGCCGCCGAGCAGTCCGTACATCGTCGCGGTGAAGCGCGCGCCGTTCCTGCCCTCGATCCGGTGCTGCGTGCCGACCGAGACCTCGGCGGTTCCCCAGGCGAGATCGGAGTTGGGGATGGTTCCCATCACAATGCGCAGGCGTTGTCCATCGACGTAGATGTCGTTCATCGCGATCGTGTCGGTCACGACGTTGATGTAGTGCCGCATGCCGACCGGAACGTTCGGCGCGAAGAACGGCGCGAAGCTCGTCCATTGCTCGCGCGGCACCATCTCGGTCATGAAGCCGGCCCACGTGTCGTAGCCGCCGCCGAGCGCGGCGCGGATGACGCCCGCCGGCGAGCTCATCGCCTGCACCGGCATGTCGGTCACCAGCGAACGGCCGATCTGTAGTCCGTCGAGCCGGATGTGCTGCACGGCCGCCTGTGCGACGTTGATCTGCCTCGGCGCCTCGACCCGCGCGCTGAGCTCGCCGCGCGCCCGCCCCTGCGACGTGCCGTAGACGCGGACGACTTCGCCGGGCCGCTTCGTCGCGAGCTGTTCGTCCTTGGTGCCGGCAACGCGCAGGTCGTCGACGACCGGCGTGAAGGCCATCGCGCGCCCGTGCGCATCGGCCGGGGCGAGCCATTCGATCGCCATCCCCTTGACCGAATTCTTCGTCAGTCCCGACCGCTCGTCGATGATCGCCGTGCGCGTGTTCCCGCTGATGACGCCGATCGGCCGGTTGGAGACGATGTAGCTGCCGCCGAGATCGGCCTGGTAGACCTCGGAGCGCGGCATCGTGTCGACGAAGCTTCGGAGCTGGAACGCCTCGTTCGCGTCGAGCGTGATCACCGGTGGCGGCGAGACGATCGGCCCGTTCGGGAAGACCGTCACCTGCGTGTCGTCGTAAGCCGCGACGATGACGATCTCCGACGGAGCCGCCTGCGCGCGCGTGCGAAGCACCTTGTTGACGTAGTAGATGCTGGCGACGATGTCACCCGGGAACGCCGCCGCATAGTATTCGCTGCCCCACGCCTCGACCGGCAACGGCGTCCAGGACTCGCATCCCCAGATCGTCTGCAAGTGGCACGAGACGATCACGGGGTGCTCGGTCTGGAGCCTGAACGCGTTCTTGCGCTGGACCGACGGCGATGGCGACAGCGGCCCGAAGGGATCGCGGAACTCCGGACGCATGAGGTCGACCATGGTGATCACGCCGGAGTCGAGCGACGCGCTCCAGCGCACCAGCCCGTTGCCGCCGGTGATCGTCACCCGGTTCGGCACCGCGGAATAGATCATGACGATCGCCGCCTCGTTCAGGCGCGTGTCGGGATAGACGTCGTCGCGCTCGTTGCCGACGGTATCGGGGAACGCCAGGACGAAAAGACGGCCGCTCGAGAACGGGTCGGGTGCGGTGCCCTGCGCACGAACCGGCGCCAGCGGGGCCACGATCAGCAGCGCGAGCAGGAGTAACCAACGCCGGGGGAGCGCAGCAGGGCGTTTCATGCGGGATCGATGAGGTTGGAGAGATTCCCTCGGAAAGTAGCGAATCGCTCCGTCCGCGGTGTGCCTTCACGAGCGGCGATGGGTCGGCCGCTCCCTGAAACACGAAATCCCGCCGACTGATGCACCGCAGGCACAGACACGTGCACGCCCTGTCTCCTTGGCGTGCAGTGCCCGCACTCGTGGGATGAGCATGCGGGATTTCGCGGGATTCGCCACACCGACAAGCGGCATGGCGGCGCTGTCGCCTGAGCAGTCATGAAGACGCTGTCGCTCTCCACGGTGCTCGAATGCGGCAGAGGAAACGGCGGGCAGAACGCCGAGTCCCGGGGTCAAAGGTGTGTAGAAAAGACCCGTCCGGTCCGGCTGACTCCCCAGACCCGGCCGAGTTACACCCCTGTATCCCATCCCACGAATTTTTTCATCGCCGCACGAACGACCGGCTCCGACGCACATCCCCCGCGTCGAGACGAATGTGATAGACTCCCGGCGCGAGATCCGCCGCATCGAGCACGACGGTGTGCGCTCCCTCACTGCGCTCGGCATCGAGCAGCGTCGCGACGCGGGCGCCGCGCTCGTCGAAGATCTCGATCGTCGCGCGGCCGGGCCGATCGAGCGTGAACCGGATCGTGGTCGCGCCATCGGTCGGGTTTGGATGGACCGCCTCGAGGGCATCCGTCGCGATGAGGTCATTTGGAGCGCCGGAGATCGGAGCGACGAACGCGGCCCAGATCGAGGTATCCCGACAGGCTCTGGTCGAGGCCCAGAGCCTCGCAGTGTCGGCGTAATGTCCCGGCTCGGTCGCGTTGAACCTCACAACGACATCGAGGTATTCGCCTCTGCCGAGCCTCGCGGCCGCAAGCGCCTCCAGGTAGCTCGACGCGATCGAGAACGCGCTCGAGCGCCACTCGATGACGCTGCCCCCGAACGGATTCGCGAACGTTATCGTGTCACCGCCCTCGTTGCTGATGCGCAGCTGCATCGTCCGTGAAGTGCCCTGTGGCATCGTGCTGAACGACAGGTCGCCGATCATCACACACGGATCGCCGGTCGCCACTCTCAAGGGAACGCGCCGGCGACTACAGGCGAAATCGACCTCCATCGTGTCGACGGAGAATGGACCAGAGGGTGGTGCGGACGCCTCGACGAGCAGTGTCATCGAGCCCTGCGCCGGAATGGTCAGCGGAAGCAACGGAGGATCGATGATGCGAAAGACCGGAGTTGCGAGCCCGATCCGCCGCACGACCTCCGCGCGCGACGTCGGATTCGTGAGAGTGACTTCGAGCGTATCCCGCGAGTCGGATCCAACGGGTCCGAACGCCAGGCTCGCCGGAGCCGCATCGAGCTTCGACGCTATGAACACGAACGGGACCCGCGTCGTCTCCCCAGCCTCGTCCTTGATCACGACGGACGCGGACGCATCCAACTGCGAGTTGATGGACGCGACGCGCACCGTCACCTGTGTTGCGCCCGACGGCGGGAACGGGTCGATGGTCGTGATCTTGGCATTGACGTTGTCCTCGAGACGCACCGAGCGAAGATGGACCGGACTCCCGCTCCACATCTGGATCGTCAGCCACAGGCCGGCGCAGTTTTCGACGGACAGGACGCGAAGCGAGTCGATCGCTGCGGCGAGCCGCGCGGGTGGGCTCGCAAACGAGCTCTGGCCTCCGGCAACGAAAAGACCGGCCGCGGCCAGCGTCAGAGCGAGGGTGCGTGCATGCGACACGCGGAGGACAATGGACATCGGATCACCGTGATAATGCTACTTCCGGATGAACCACCGGCTTCGAAGAGATCCCTGTGCGTCGAGCCGCACATGATAGACGCCGGGCGCGAGACTTGCCGCGTCGAGCGAGATCGTATGAGGTCCTGCACCGAACTCCGCGGCAACGACCGTCGCAAGATGCGCCCCGCGCTCGTCGAAGAGCTGGACCGTCGCGCGGCCGGGCCGGGCGAGCGTGAACCGGATCGTCGTGGCGCCATCGGTCGGGTTTGGATGGATCGCTTCGAGGGCTGTCGTTGCGCCGAGCTCGAGCGGCGCCGAGACCGGATCGGTCACCCGCGCGACCCAGATCGAGGTATCACGGCAGCGACGCGTTGAGGCCCAGAGCCGCGCGGTATCGCGGACCACCCCCTTCGCGATCGCAGTGAACGTCACGGCGACATCGACGTACTGTCCCCGCGTCAGCACCGTGTCCTCGAGCTCGGCGAGGTCGGCTGCGCTGACCGTGTACTCCGGTCGCGTGAACTCGAGTACGGGGCCGCCCGAGGGGTTGTCGAAGGTCACAGCGCCGCCGCCGGTGTTGGTGATACGCACCGAGCGCGTCAACGACCGGCCGAGTGCAATCGTGCCGAAGTCGAGATCGAAGATCATGATGCACGGCTCATCGGTCTCCGCGAAGACCGGGATCTTGATCACCCCGCACGACAGCGTCACTGCCACCGTGTCGACCTCCGTCCGTCGAGGAGCGTTCACCAGCGCCGAGACGCGGACGGCGATCGAGTCCTGCGCTGCGACGACCAGCGGGAAGCTCGTCGGCGAGAGAATCCTGAAGGCAGTGCCGCCGATGCTCAGCCGCATGCTGGCAACCGTGATCGCGCGCTGCGTCGGATTGCGGAGGAAGATCTCGAACGTGTCGGCGATGCCCGGCGAAAGCCGACCGAAGTCGATGCGCGACAGGCGCCGCGTGAGTGTGTCCGAGGCAAAGACGAAGGGCACGCGCGTGGACTTTCCGGTCCTGTCGATGATCACCAGCGTCGCGCTCGCGTCGCGCGTCGCGTCGACGGGCGCGAGGCAGATCGTCGCCCTGACCGAGCCGGTCAGCGGCGTTGCCGTCTGGCTGGCGATGCGGGCGTTGACCGCGTTCTCGAGCACGGCCGACCGCAGACCGACCGGGTTGTCGTTGATCGCCTCGATGCTGACGCAGGTGCCGGAACAGTCGGGTGTCGCTCTGATCGCAAGCGAGTCGCCCGGGCCCACTGCCGTGCGCTTCGGCGCCAGCGGATAGCCGTAGGCGATCGCCAGTCGCTCCTCATACTCCGACGGATGCAGCGGCATCGAGCCGCTCCCATCGGCCGATTCGTCCTCCGCCCCGCGCCGTGCGCCGTGGGGCTGGTCGTCGTCGCTTCCGCGCACGAGACCCGGACGGTACTCCTCGTGTCCTCCGCGGAGGAGTCCACCGTAGACGAACCCGGCGAAGCGCGCGCCGTTGCGACCTTCGAGCCAGTGATCGACGCCGGCCGTGACCGCCATCGATCCCCAGATTAGATCGGTGCCGGCGATGCGGCGCTGGAAGATGAACGGCGCGCCGTTCTCGAGGTAGACGTCGTCCGCGTGTGCGGTGTCGACGACCACGTTGACGTAGTGACTCATCCCCAGAGGATGCGTCGAAGCGTAGAACGGCGCGAAGCTCACCCACTGCTCGCGCGGGGTCAGCTCGACCATGTATCCACCCCACCCGTCGTACGCCGCACCGATGTAGCCGCCCGATCCCGGCGTCGTACCGGCGTACTTCACAATGGCCGCGACACTCGTCATCGCCTGCGCCGGCTGGTCGGTGCGGATCAGTGATGCTCTCAACGGCTTGAACCGCAGCTCGGCGAAGTCGCCGATCTGGATGGACTGCTCGACCGGCAGCTCCTGCCCGGCGGAATCGGTGTACGTCGCGTACGTCGGCTCCGAGTCGAGCTCATGCGTCGCGTAGACGCGCACGAACTCGGCCTTGCGCTTCTCCGATGGATCCTCGTTCGACGCTCCGGTGGGCTGCCGTCCGTCCCATGTCGGCATGTAGACGAACTCGGTGCCGTGCTGCTCGACCGGCGCGAGCCACTCGATGAGCATGTTCTTGAAGATGTTCTTGCCCAGGCCGACGTTCTCGTCGATCGTCTGCGCGCGGGTGTTGCCGCTGATGACGCCGACGGGCTTCGTCGAGAAGATGCGCGAGCCGCCGAAGTCCGGCTGATTGCCGCCGACGTTTGCCGTCAGCGTGTCGACGTAGCTCTGGATCTGGTAGGCCTCGCCCGCCTTGAGCGTCACGTTCTCGGCACGGCAGAAGTTCAGGATCTGTCCGTTGGGCACGATCGTGATCTGCGTGTCGTCGTACGCCGCGATCACCAGGATCTCGGCCGGCGCCATCTTGTTCTTGCGGTTGTAGTCAAATTCTCCACCGGGAGACACGTTCGAGGCGATCTCGCCGGGCATCGCTGCGGCGTAGTGCTCGTTGCCCCAGGCCTCGACCGGGATCGGCGTCCAGGCTTCGGTGCCGAACTTCGTCACGAGGTACTGGTACAGGATGATCGGCGCGTCGGCGTCGATGCTGAACGTGTTGTCGACCGGCTTGCAGTGCTCGGTGACGATCGGCGCCGGAGCGGCAGTGGAGTCGCCCATGACCGTGACGACCGAGAACCTCCCGGCCGCGGTCACGACCGTGTCGCGAAACCCCCGAGCGCGAATCACCACCGTCGCGTCGACCGCGGAGTAGATCATTAGCATCGCCTTGTCGACGTACGCCGTGTTCGGGAAGCGAGAATCGAACGTGTTCTTCGTCGTGTCCGGGAACGCGACGACGTAGCGATACCCACCGGAGTGGGCGATTCGCTCGCTGCCGGACGGCTGCGCGCCCGCGCGGGCTGCCGCAAGCATCGCGACCGACGTGAACAACAATGCGAGAGTATGTCGGAGAGCGTTCATCATTTCGACAACCGGGGATGTGAGTATCGATCGCTGGGACGCGTCTAACGGCGCACGAAGGCACGGCTGAACCCGGCGCCGTCCACGTCGAGCCGCACGTGATAGATGCCGGGCGCGAGCGCGGCCGCGTCGACGACGACGGTGTGCGTGCCGGCGTCGCGCTCGGCGTTGAGCAGCGTGGCGATGCGTGCGCCGCGATCGTCGTAGAGCTTGATCGTCGCGTGGCCGGGCCGCGCGAGCGCGAAGCGGATCGTCGTCGCGCCGTCGGTCGGGTTCGGATGGATCGCTTCGAGATGCGTGGTCGAGGTGAGCTCGATCGGCGCGGAGACGGGCTCGCCGACGCGCGCGACCCAGTAGGAGATGTCGCGGCACGTGCGCACGGACGCCCACAGTCGCGCTGTGTCACGAATCATGCCCGACTGCGTCGCGGTGAACGTGACGGTGACGTCGACGAACTCGCCGCGCGCCAGTCGCACGGCCGCGAGACGGGCGAGGTCCTTCGCGCTCACCGTGAACATCGACTGAACCCACTCGAGGACGTCGCCGCCGGACGGGTTGCTGAAGGTCACGATCCCAGCGCCGTCGTTGCTGATGCGCAGCGGTCGTGCGGCGGTCTGACCGACCTCGAGCGTTCCGAAGTCCAAGTCGCCGATCTGAACGCAGGGGTCGCCGGTCTCGGCCAACACCGGGATCTTGATCTCGGCACAGGTCGTCTTCACGAAGACCGTGTCGTTGTAGGTCTGGTCCGGACGTGCCGGATTGGCCTCGACGACGACGCGGATCGAGTCGCCCGGCGCGAGGGTGATCGGGAAGACCGTCGGCGACTTCACCGTGAACGCGGGGTTCCGGTTGACCAACCCCGCCTTCTCGATGATGACCGCGCGACCGAGCGGGTTGGTGATGAGGAACGACAGCGTGCCCGGGGTGCCCGGGGTCATCAGGCCGAAGTTCAGCACCGTCTTGTCGACGTCGACGCGCTCGGCGTAGTAGGTGAACGGCAGACGCGTCGTCTTGCCGGTCTTGTCCTTGATCACGACCGTGGCCGAGGCGTCCTGCTGCGGATTGATCGGCGAGATGCAGACCGTCGCCTTGACCGCGCC
>DATLHO010000070.1:0-1866 GCA_035539855.1 Kapaibacterium sp. (SeqCode)
GCGCGACGACGTGCCGACCCATCGCTCGCCTCCCGCGGGCGAGACCACCGCGGCGGAGACATCCTGATTCCCGAGATCGATCTCGAACATCGACCGACCGTGCGTCGCGGCGCGCAGCGTGCGTGTCGGGTGATGGATCGCAAGGTCGGCGATCGCGACGATCGGCATGCCCGTGCCCATGCGGCTCCAGGACGCTCCCGTGTCGGACGTGACGAACACGCCGATGTCGGTGCCGACGGCGATCGTGCCCTCGTCCATCGGATCGACGGCGATCGCGTTGGCCGGGATGTCGGACAATGCCGTGGAGATATCCCTCCATGTCACGCCACAATCGGTCGTGCGGTAGACGTGCCCCGAGTAGAAGCCCGAGTAGCTCACGAGCGCGGCACAGCGATCGACCGTCGACGGCGCGATGTCGGTGATCGCGCGATCGGGCAGTCCGTTGCCGAAGTAGATCTCCGACCACGTCGCGCCGCCATCGGAGGTCACGCGCATCTCGCCGCGATCGCTGCCCGCGTAGATGAGCGCCGAGTCGAGCGGCGAGACGCCGATGGCCGACACGTTGCTGCGGAACGGCTGCGAGATCGCGCGCCAAGTCGACGTCCGCGCGTTGAACCGGAAGACGCGCTGGCGTCCGGTGTACAGTGTCTTCGCGTCGTTCGGATCCATCACCAGCGGAGCCGCCCATGCGGCCTGCTCGTTCATCGGAAGGCCGCTCGTGACGCGCAGTTGCGAGCCCGTCGAAAGGTCGACGCGAAAGACCTCGCCGTACGGATGCTCGAGGTAGACGATCGACGAGTTGTCGTGATCGATCGCGACGTGGAAGCCGTCGCTGCCGGAGAGGATGCCGGGACCTCCGGGCATGTACTCCTCGGCGGTCGTCGCGATCGTCCCGTTGTCCTGCGTGCCGCCGTACGTGACGGCCGACGCGCGCTGGTCGACGCCCATCCCGTAGAACTGCGTGATCGCAAGTCCGCGGCTGATGCGCTCGAACGTCGCTGCGCCGTCGTCGCTGCGGTACATGCCTCCGTCGTTGCCGAAGTAGATGCGCTGCGGGTCGGTCGGATCGTAGGCGAGCGCGTGATGGTCGACGTGGATCTGCTGGCCGACCGGCTGCCATGACACACCACCGTCGAGCGTGCGGATCATGACGACGCCGCCGGCGATCACGTCGTTGGCGTCGAGAGGATTGACGAGGATGACGTTGTTGTACTCGCCCTGTCGGTACCCGTAGAAGTTGAGGATGTCGTACTCGTTGTCCATCACGAGCGACCACGTGGCGCCGCGATCATCGGAGCGGTAGATGCGCGTCAGCGCCTGGGCGTTGAAGGTGTACTCGCTGACGAGCGCCCAGAGCACGCGCGGATCGCTCGGAGCGACCTGCAGCGATACGCGACCGGCAAAGCCGTCGACGGCGATGCCGAGTCCGACCGGAGCGAACGTCGCTCCTGCATCGATCGAATGCATCGCGCCGTTGACGCCGCCGCCGACCCACATCTCGTCGGGGTCGACGGGATTGACCGTGATGTCGTACGCGGGTCGCTCGGAGATGCGCGTCCACGTGCGGCCGGCATCGGCGGAGCGGTAGATGCCGCCGTTGTTGCGGATCGCCGCGGCGAGCACGATCTCCGGGCGCGAGGGATGCACGAGGATGCGCGAGAACGCGGCGACGTGCGTGAGCCCCGAGATCGTCCACGTCTCACCGCCGTCGGTGGATTTGTAGACGCCGGCGCCGGTGTACGAGTCGATGTTGACCGCGGCCTCACCCGTGCCCGCGTAGAGCACGAGCGGATTGACGGGATCGACGGCGACGGCGCCGAGCGCGATCGAGTTGGCGCCGTCCATCACCGGACGCCAGCTCGCGCC
>DATLHO010000071.1:0-5964 GCA_035539855.1 Kapaibacterium sp. (SeqCode)
CGCTCTGCGTGAGGATCTCGACGCGAGCGTCGCGGGGAAGCCGGGCGAAGGTCGCCTCGCCGTCGTTGCTGATCGAGAACGGCTGGGGATAGACACTCACGTCCGAGAGGTCGTCGGACTCGATCGTGAATCCGACCGTGCTTCCCTCCCCCGCATTGATCGACCGTCCATCCGCGGATCTGACACCGGTGATCGTCACGGTGTAGTCGCGGCCGAGCGCGCCGATCGGATAACTCTCGTCGAGCGTGAGGATGACCCGGGATGCATCATCGACGTCGATGTCGGCGCGCGCGATCGGCCAGGGGAAGAGCATCCCACTCACCGCCACGGACGTGTCGGGATCAGGGCGCAGGCGGTAGTTCCGCGGCTCGGTCGCGGTCGCTGCATCGACGGCTGCGTTGAACGCGATGACGACGGTGACTTCATCCTGCATGCGCGTGATGAGAGCGGCCGGTGGCGCGTGGTCTGGACCGAGGAGAACGAGGGCAAGGGCGCGACCGAGCTGATCACGCGTGGGGATTTCGACGGCGACGGACGCGTCGAGGCCGTCACGGGATATCGAAGCGAGCTGACCATCCGAAACGACGACGGCGACTACGAGCCGCCGTTCTGGTACCTGAAAATCCGCCGCTTCGACGGGCCGACCTTCGAGCCGTCGACATTATGGGAGGATCGCGTCGTGCACGTGCGCGCCACCGATCCCTTCCGCGTGGGAGCTTCCGCCGGCGACCTCGACGGTCAGCCCGGTGACGAGCTCGCCGTCTCGATCTTTCCGGGCATGTATGTGTTTCGCTGGTCGACGCGGCGCTCGACGCTCGAGCCGCTGTGGTGGCGCTTCGGGTCGATCAACAACCAGCCGATCGTCGGCGACTTCGATCACGACGGCATCGCGGAGCTTGGCGTCGGCGATGGCGCGCGCATCACCTTCCACGAGTATGATCGTGCGTCGCGCGGACCCGACGTGCCGGGCGGGCTCGTCGGCTGGGCGACGAGCGACTCGAGCGTCCACGTCGAGTGGACGCCGGTCGCGGACGCAGAGCGGTACCGCGTCTATCGCGGGATCGTCGACAGCGATACCGGCGCGATCACATTCCGACTCGTCGACGAGGTAGTCGCGACGACATTCGAGGATACCGGTGAGGATCTTCCCGTCGGACGATTTCGTGCCGGCGAGCTCGTCGCGTACGCGGTCACCGCGGTCGACGACGAGCCGACACCCGTCGAGAGCGACTACGCGCGACCGGTGGTCGTGCTCGTGCACGGGCTCGCCCGGCCGATCGCGGCGACGGCGAGTACGGACTCTTCAATCGCGCTCGAGCTTTCCGCACCCGTCCGCGAGCAGTTGATGCGCCCCGGAGCATTCCAGGTCACATCGATCGCGCGCGCCGAGGTCGTTGGGATCTCCTCGGTGACGTATGCGGGCGAGCGCGGGGTCGTGCTGCACCTGGCGGATCCGACGTCGGCCGACTCGCTGCACGTGCGGCTGACCTGGCTCTTCCGCGATCTCTTTCTCTCACCGGGCGACACGACGACGAGCCTCGGAGTGCGGCTGCCGGGACACGAGGCGCCGGACACGCGATTCATCGCAACGAGCGCGCGGCCGGGTCCGGGCGCCGCCCGTGAGGTGCGCACGATCGTCATCACCTTCAACGCAGCCGTCGATGCAGCGGCCGCGACCGAGCCGCGGAACTACCGTCTGCGCCCTGATCCCGACACGTCCGTAGCGGTGAGCGGAATGCGCTTCCCATGGCCGATCGCGCGCGCCGACATCGACGTCGATGATGCATCCCGGGTCATCCTCACGCTCGACGAGAGTTATCCGATCGGCGCGCTCGGCCGCGACTACACGGTGACGATCACCGGAGTTCGATCTACAGATGGACGGCCGATCAATGCGGGGGAGGGAAGCACGGTCGGATTCACCATCGAGTCCGACGACCTCTCGGACGTGAGTGTCTATCCCCAGCCGTTCTCGATCAGCAACGACGGCGAGGCGACCTTCGCCCGGCTTCCCCGCGACGCTCGCGTCGAGATCCTCACGCAGAGCGGGCGCCTGCTGCGCACGCTCCGCGAGACCGAGCACAACGGTGGCGTGCGATGGGATGGCAGCGACGAGTCAGGCATGCCGGTGGCGACCGGTATCTATCTCTACCGCGTCACGCAGCGAGTGGGCGCCGAGACGCTCGCATCGGAGCTGAGGAAGATCGCGGTGGTGCGGTGAGGGCGAGCGACAATCACGAGCCGCTCGCCCCCGGCGTTACTCCTGAATCAACAATGCCCGGTACAGATCACCAGAGGTGTCGCTCGCACGGCGCGGGCCGATCGCGAGCACGTAGCGGCGGCCGCTGCGCAGCTCGACGCCCGTCACGCGCGCGACCGGGTTCGGGTTGCCCTCGACGCGAACGGTGAACGAGTAGCGACCCTCGTTGCGCTCGATCGGAAGCGTCGGCTCGCCGAAGCGGGCGATGACGACCGAGTCGATCTCGACGGTAAACTCGGCGACGCCGGGCACGGCATTGAGGATGCGCACGGTCGCGCGACCGGGAGGCGGCGAGCCGGCGGGACTTGCGAAGGAGATTGCCGTGCGCGAGGCGCCGCTGCCGGTCAGGCCGATGACGAGGCTCCCGGTCGAGTGATCGACGGCGATGTCGCCGGCATTCGATGAGATTGATGTGACCGTCGCCGGGATCACCGTCATTGCCGTGTAGCTGTAGGCCAGCGAATCGATTCTGGTCGAACCAATGGAGAAGCTGGCGCTCGCATCGCCCATGAGGTTGAACAGGCGAGCGCGCGAGCCGGGCTCATCGAAGCCGTCGAGCGACGAGGAGCTTGCATCGTGCGAGAGGACGAGCACCTCCGCCTTGCCATCGCGATCGGCGATGATCATCGTGTAGTAACCGTTGGCGAGTCGCTCGACGCCCGCGGCAAGGTGCCGGCCTGTGCCGGCTTCGAGCAGCAGCAGGGGATAGCTGCCGGCCGACAGTGCGATGTAGCCCGAGACCTGACCCGTCGGCAGCGCGGGGAACGTCATCGCCTGCGAGGCCGAGTCGGGCGCGCCCGCGCCGATCTGCAGCGAAGCGCTCGAGGCGCTCGGCGAGACGTTGACGAGCCGGACGTACGCGCGCTCCGGAACACCCGGCGGCGGGTCGAGCCGCAGCGAGAGCGCCTGCGCGCTCGTGCCGGAGCCGTAGACGATCGCCAGCGCGCGACTGCCGACATCCATCCGCAGCGGAATCTTCAGTGGGCCCGACGCGGTGCTCACCTCGAGCGAGTCGCCGGTCGCCGTCCGACATGCCTCGACCGTGCGCGAGGTCGACAACTGCAGTGGCTCGAGATCGGTCGCGACGTCGACGCCGGCGATGCGCGCGCTGATCGCTCCCGTACCGAGCGCGTTGAGCACTTCGATCGACGACTCGGTGCGCGTCTCCTTCGGCAGCTCGCGCAGCGTCACGTCGTTCGGTCCGATCGCCAGGAGCTGATCGCGGCCTTCGCCATGAGCGGCGACCACCCACGTGATCGTTCCCTTCTCGACCGGCAGCTGCGCGCTCGTTCGCGGCGAGGACTCCTGGCCGGCGAACAGATACAGCGAGAAGTCGACCGGCTCGCCTCGATAGCTCGCGAGCTCGCCGAACCCGAACGCCGTTTCGCGGAAGACCGCCGGACCGCTCTGGCAGCCGCGACGTACGCTGATCGGCAGGCTGTCGGGCATCGCGTTGATGAACGTCGCGCGGCCGATGCCGTCGCGAATCATGTCCTGCACTTCGATACCGCCCGCCGACTGCACGAGTATCCGCGTGTCCCTGCCTCGGGTCGCAACGAAGACGGTGATGCGCACGCCCGCGGTCAGCGGCTGGTCACGCAGCGTGTCGGAACGATCGCCGCGCGTGATGATGAGGTTGACCCGCTCCGGAAAGAGCACCGCCTTGTACGGCGAGACCTCGAGCGGTCCGACGTCGGCCGCGACCATGAGCGCGCCGATCTTGACGTAGATCGGCTCCCCCTCGCTGAGGTTCACCACGCGCAGCAGCGTGCTGTCGGGCGCGGGAGGGTTCAGAAGGTTCGGGTTCTCGTTCGTATCGCAGGCGCCGAGCACCAGCGCGACGAACAGCAGTGCGAGCGGAAGCACGAGGCGACGGACGGTCGTGAGGATCATCGTGAGTATGGAGAGGGAGACATCGTAGGGCGCGGGCCTGCCGCGCAAACGAGGGAAGCCCGAGGCGGCGATGGCACGCATCAGGCTTCCGGCGCGGGTGCAGAATACGTCCCGGCGCGGTTTCGGCACAACGAAAAACCCGTCGCCTAGCTCCGGCGCCGCAGTCGCGCGCCGAATGTACCGTCGACGCCATGGCGCTGCGGCCACGTCTGCAGGAATCCTTCGTCGGTCGTGAAACGCGCTTCGAGCACCGTGTCGGCGCGGACGAGCTCGAACTCCGGATGCCGCTCGAGGAATGCGTTGACGACGCCCTCGTTCTCATTCGCCTCGATCGTGCACGTCGAGTAGACGAGGTGTCCGCCCGGACGAACCAGCGCCGCGGCGCCGTCGAGGATCTCCTGCTGCAGCGCGGCGAGCTGCTCGATCTCCTCGGGCCGGCGCTTCCACTTGATGTCGGGCTTCTTCGAGAGCACGCCGAGTCCCGAGCACGGAGCGTCGACGAGCACGACGTCGGCCGGCTCGACCGCGAGCGTGCGGGCGTCGCCCTGGGTCGGCTCGATGATCGACTCGAACCCGAGACGTCGCGACGCCTCGGCGAGCATGCGCAGCTTCGCCTCGTACTTGTCGACCGCGACGATCGTGCCCTCGCCCCGCATCATCTCGGCCATGGCCGTCGACTTGCCTCCGGGCGCCGCGCACAGGTCGATGACACGCATGCCCGGCTCGACCGCGGTCAGCCGCGCGGCCAGCGCCGCGCCCTCGTCCTGGATGCTGAAGAGCCCCTCGCGAAACTCAGGGTTCGAGCCGATGCCCGAGAGGCTCGTCGCGCGCAGGAAGTCGCCGAGCACGTCGGAGCGGCCGATCTTCATGCCCTGCGCCTGCAGCCGGGCAAGCAGCTCCGCCGGCGTCGTGCGCAGCGGGTTGACCCGCAGCGAGACCGGCGGCCGCTGGTTGTTCGCCTCGAGCATCCGATGGGTCTCCTCGACGCCGAGCCGGGCGATCCAGCGGCGGACCATCCACTGCGGGTGCGAGAGGGTCACCGAGAGGTAGTGCACCGGATCGCCGTTGGGGTCGGGATAGGTGATCGCGTTGATCTTGCGGATGATGCTGCGCAGCACCGCGTTGACCAGGTTCGCCGAGCGCTCGCCCTTGAGCCGCTTGACGTACTCGACCGCCTCGTGGACGGCCGCCGCGAACGGCACACGGGTGAGGAAGAGGATCTGGTAGAGCGCGACACGCAGCGCGTTCTTGACCAGCGGGATGCATTTGGTGAACTCGCCGTGGTAGAAACCGGTGAGAACC
Organism: Kapaibacterium sp. (SeqCode); assembly: GCA_035539855.1. Classification (GTDB taxonomy): domain Bacteria; phylum Bacteroidota; class Ignavibacteria; order OLB7; family OLB7; genus DATLHO01. The sequence continues at coordinate 5,456 of DATLHO010000071.1, forward strand.
CAGTCGAGCTTGGCCTGCCAGCGCAGCACGCCGGTGGTCAGCTCGGTGAGCAGACGCCGGTCGGGCTCGTTGAGGTCGGCGGTGCGCAGCTCGTAGTCGAGCAGCTTGTCGAGGTACGCATCGCTCTGCTCGATGCGCGTGAGGATCTTCACGGCCGTTCCGCGGGCGCCGCGGTGCAGCGGCGGCTCGGCCGCGGGACGCCCGGCGGTCGTGTCGTCGGGCGTCTCGAAATCCTGCGATTCTCCTCGAAATTCTTCAGTCATGGGCTCGATTGCTCCACCGTCGGGTGTAACCAAAGGGATGCTCTACGGTCTGTCGTAATGAGTGGACCTTTGACATATATTCCGCCTGCTCCGTGATAGACGTTCGAAACGCCTCAGATTGGTGGCCGGATTTCGTCTTGTGACACTCGCCTGTTCGACGCCGGGGCAATCGTCACACCATCGATGCAGATCACTATGCCCCTCGGTACCCTGTCCCGCCTCGGTCTTCTCGCCTCGCTCCTGCTC
>DATLHO010000072.1:0-79756 GCA_035539855.1 Kapaibacterium sp. (SeqCode)
GGATGCGATCGAGGCCATCAGCTACACCGACGGACAGGATCTCTTCCTGCGCATTCGTACCCGAACAGCGCGCATCCTCCTGAGCACCCGATGGTCGGGTTGGGATGCGAGCGAGCTCATCGCGATCGCCCGCCACATCGACATGATCCTCGACGCCCATCCACACGTCGAGCGTCCCGGGCCGCTGGATCGATTCCCTTCGTGGTTCACGAAGGAGTCCGGTCTCGTCGGAAAACGATAGCGGCGGACGCGTCGCTACCGCGCGATCATCACGACTGCGAAGCTCCGATTCCCTGGGCGCCGGGGCTCGTCTCGAGCACTCGTTTAATCCAGGCTCCCGCCACGCTCAGGCCCTGTGACTGCAGCCGCAGGCGCAGCTCTCCGTCGGTCATGAGAAACCGCGTCGTGACCGACGCGCGCACGAGGGCGCAGCGCAACAGCTCCTCCGCAAGCTCCGCGTCTCTCCCTGCAAACTCGAGCGATCCGATGCTTTCGAAGCAGACTAGCGCCGCCAGCACCGAGGCCTCACCATACTGATCGAGCTGACCTGGTAGCTTCACGTCATATCCGGGGTGTTATCTGGGACCATCACCCCCGATTTGACTCAAGAACCTTGCCGTTCGCAAAGCGTTTGGTGGTCAGATGAATACTGGTGGCGGATTTCTTCCCTGGTAGCCGCTGGTATTGGTTATTGGTTTTTTGTTATTGGCCAAATACAGCGGGAGCCTCAGCCCAACCAACCAATAACAAATACCAAATAACCAAAACGCCCATGCGCCTCGTGACCTCTAACATCTGACCTCCAACATCTGACACCTCATCCAACTCCATCCGGATCATCCACCTCCACATCCGATCCCAGCAGATCATCATCCTCGACGCCCTGGAATTCCGACGCCACCACGATGTAGGTGATCACGACATCGTCGATGATGGCGGCGAGCTCTTCGGGGTAGCCGAGATCGAACTCGAACGTCTGCACGCCGGCGGCGAAGTACGGTGGCTCCCACGACTCTACCGTGACCGGACCCAGAAGCGCGAACGGCTCCTCGTCGTCGGCTCGATACCGAAGCTCGGCCGAGACGACGATGGTCGAGAGCGCGAGTCCGGTGCCGTTGAGCACCGACAGGCGGATGCGGCCTTCGTCGTGGCCGTGGTCGTCGACGATGAGCCGGGGGTCGGCGAAGAACTCGGGAGGCTGCATGCTCGTGCGGGCTGAGTGAATCGATCGACGGAACGGGGCCGTCCTCAGGGCCGCAAACTTACTTCGACCGGAGTCCAAATGCATCGGCGTGGCCGCTTTGTCGATCCGCCCGCACGGTCGAGCAAGGCAGGCGAGGTGTTCGGCGCCTAGCGGGAGGACGCCATGCGCTCCACCAGTCGTGCCCGCACGTCGGGCCATTCGGCCGCGAGTATGCTGTAGTAGACGGTCCCGCGGATCCGGCCGGAGCTGGTGATGACATGGTCTCTGAGCACGCCTTCCTCACGGGCTCCGAGACGCTCGATCGCGCGGCGTGATCGCTCGTTGAGCACGTCGGTCTTCAGCTCGACGCGAATGCACCCGAGCACCTCGAATGCATGCCGCAGCATCAGGTACTTCGCTTCGGTGTTGATCGCGGTGCGCTGCCATGGTCGCGCGATCCAGGTCCAGCCGATCTCGACCCGGCGATGAGCGGGCTCGATCGTACCGAACCGGGTCGACCCGATCACGCGTCCGCTGCTCCGTTCGACCGTCGCAAACGGAAGCGACCGTCCGATGGCCTGCTCTGCCAGCGCGGTCTCGACATAGGCCCGCAGGTCGTCCTCGGTGCTGAGAATCGCCTGCGTCCAACGCCAGAGGTCGGGATCGAGTCCTACCTCGACCAGTGGCCCGATGTGGTCGACCGTTAGCGGCTCGAGACGGACATGGCTTCCCTCGAGCGTAACCGGAACGTTGTACTGCGACATCGCTGTATCGCCGAAATGATGTTGGGTCGCGCGGCAGGAACGCGCCACGGAGGTGTCGCAGACGCACCACCCGGTATCCGTCGCGCACAACCCGAATATGCGATCCAGACGGACTTCGACGACATGCTCTATCGAACCGGCAGCGCCCGCACGGCGGCTCGCGCGCCGGCGCGCTGGCGGACGGTGCTGCGACGCGGCGGTGCGACGGCGTCGAGTGGCGGCAGCGTCGCGCGCGAGGCGCGCAGGACCTCGCGCACGCGCAGATCGCCGCTGTCGAGGTCGATCTCGTAGGCGATCCCGCCGCCGCTGGCGACCGCGGCGCTGCCGGCGGCGAGCTCGCGCTCGAGGCGCGCGTCGAGACCGACCCCCCGGCCGGCTTCCGCGAGCGCTCGCGGCTCGCGGGCCGGATCGAACAGCCGCAACTGCCCGTCGATGCACCGCACGAACCGCAGCGCCTGCGCGGCCGGGTCGAGCCCGAGAAGCTGGCAGGCGCCGACGTAGAAGGCGAGCCGACGCTCGCGGGGGAGACGGCCGAGATCGGTCATGCGGCGACGCGAGGACGGACGGGCGGCGACCGACGCGGATGCGCTCTCGAACAGGGAAAGGACTGCCATGGCTTGTACCCTCGTTTCGTGTCTCGTTGCCCCAACAGTTTGGGGTAATGCAAGTATACGTCCGCCCGTCTGGTTGACCGGATGGTACGATGTCCGGTCAAGGTTAATCGGACATGGCGTGTCCGCTCAAGGGCCGCCGGGGGAATCAGAGCCCGCTTCGTCGTTACAGAAAGTTTGACCGACGCCGATACCGTGGAAACTGAAAATGCCTATGTTGGTTTCCATGGTACTGCAACCGAATGAACCGACCGAGGCCGACCGCATCGCTCTGCGAGCGCAGGACCTCTTCTTCCGCAACGGATTCTCGCGCGTGACGACCGAGGAGATCGCACGCGAGCTGGGCATCAGCAAGAAGACGCTCTACCAGCACTTCGCCAGCAAGGAGGACCTGCTGCGGGCGTCGCTGGCGCTGATGCGTGAGGACATCCAGACAGCAGTGCGACGGATCGTCGCCGATCGCCGCCGCGACGTCGCCGAGAAGCTCCACGACCTGCTCGTCGCCGTCGCGTCGCGCATGTCGCGCATCCAGCGGCCGTTCCTCGAGGACCTTCCGCGCAAGGCGCCCGAGCTCTGGCAGGAGATCGAGGAGTTCCGCCAGCGCGTCGTCTTCGACGAGGTCGCGACGCTCATCAACCAGGGCTCGCGCCGCGGCATGATCCGCCGCGACGTCGATCCGCAGCTCTTCGTGCTGATGTTCATGGCAACGATGCGCTCGGTGCTCACGCCCGAGACCATCGCGTCGGTCTCCGCCTCCGCCTCGGACGTCTTCCAGATGATGATGCGGGTCTTCATGCAGGGTGTGCTCACCGACGAGGCCCGCGCACGCTTCACGAGCGAGGTGACATCATGACCTCCTACCGAACGCTTCGCACCGGCCTCGCCGCGCTCGTCCTCGCGATGCCGATCGGCGGCACCCTCGGATGCAGCGGCGACGACGACGCCGCGCTCACCGCAACCGGAACGATCGAGACCGTCGACGTCACCGTCAGCCCGCTCGTCTCCGGACCGATCGTGCGCATTCCGGTGCGTGAAGGTGCCGCGGTGAGCAAGGGAGAGACGCTGGCGGTGATCGACGCGACCGACCTCGAGCTGCAGCGCGCGCAGTTGCTTGCCGCGCTCGACATCACGCGCGCACAGTACGAGCAGATCCGTAATGGTCCCCGACGCGAGGACATCGAGCAGGCGATCGCCGTTGAGCGACAGGCGAAAGCGAGTTACGACATCGCCGTCGACGACCTCCGCCGTCTCGAGGCATCGTTCGTCGCCGGAGGCGTCGCCGAGAAGACGATCGCCGACGCCCGCACGCGCGTCGAGGTCACCCGGCAGGCGCACCAGGGCGCGCGTCTCGGCGTCGAGCGCCTGCGACAGGGCTCGCGCATCGAGGAGCTGCGCGCCGGATCGGCCCGCGAGGCCCAGGCCGCCGCACAGCTCGAGTCGCTCGAGAAGAAGATCGCCGACTGCGTCGTGCGCGCGCCGATCGCCGGCGTGCTGACGACCGTCGCGGTCGACGAGGGAGAGTTCGCCGCCGCCGGTGGCGCGATCATGACGATCGCGCGCACGAGCGAGGTCGAGCTGACGATCTACGTTCCGGAGTCGGACCTCGGGCGCGTGCGTCTCGGCCAGCGCGCCGAGCTCACCGTCGAGGCCTACGAGGGACGGCGCTTCGACGGCCGCGTCACCTACATCTCGCCGCAGGCCGAGTTCACGCCGAAGAACGTCCAGACGAAGGACGATCGGGTCAAGCAGGTCTTCGAGGTGCGCATCAGCGCCCCCAACCTCGACGGCGCGCTCAAGGCGGGCCTCACGGCCGACGCGCGGCTCGACGAGGCGACGACGCTCGGCTCGAAGTCCGGCGGGGGACGATGACGTGGAGCCCGCGATCGCCATACGGGATCTCGTGAAGTCCTTCGGCTCGCTCCGCGCGGTCGACGGACTGTCGCTCGATGTCGCCGCGGGCGAGATGTTCGCGCTCGTCGGTCCCGACGGCGCCGGCAAGACGACGACGATCAGGATCCTCTGCGGCATCCTCCGTCCCGATGCCGGCTCGGCCGCCGTGATGGGACTCGACGTCGTGCGCCGGATCCGCGACGTCCGTCGGCACATCGGCTACCTCTCGCAGCGCTTCACTCTCTACGGCGATCTGTCGATCGACGAGAACATCGAGTTCTTCGCGCGCATCCACGGCGTGCGCGATTTCCGGCGGCGGCGCGACGAGCTGCTGGAATTCACGCGGCTCGGCGAGTTCCGCACGCGCCTGGCCGACCGCCTCTCCGGCGGCATGAAGCAGAAGCTGGCCCTCGCCTGCACGCTCATCCACACGCCCGATCTCATCCTGCTCGACGAGCCGACGACCGGCGTCGACCCGGTCACGCGCCGCGACTTCTGGCGACTGCTCGCGGACCTCATGACGCGAGGTACGACGATCCTTCTGACCACCCCGTACCTCGACGAGGCCGAGCGCTGCACGCGCGTCGCGATGATGAGCCATGGCAGGCTCCTCGCCTGCGCGCCGCCCGACGAGCTGCGCACCGCACAGGGGCGCTCGGTCGTCGAGGTCGTCTGCTCTCCCGTGCGCGCGGCGCTGGCGATCGCTCGAGACGACGCGCGGCTGCGCGCGGTCTTCCCGAAGGCCCAGATGCTCGGCGAGCGGCTCGATCTCTTCACCGCCGATGCCGGCGCGCCGGCGCTCGAGCTTCTGCGCTCGGTGCTCGAAATGCGCGGCGTGACCATCAGCTCGATTCGCACGAGGCGACCCTCGCTCGAGAACATCTTCCTCGAGCTGCTCGAGAGCGAACAGGCCACTGAGGAGGCATCCGATGAGCGTTGATGTCGCGCCTTCGATCGTCGTCGACGGTCTGACGAAACGCTTCGGCGACTTCGTCGCGGTCGATCGCGCGAGCTTCGACGTGCGCGAGGGGGAGATCTTCGGGTTCCTCGGACCGAACGGCAGCGGCAAGTCGACACTCATCAGGATGCTCTGCGGACTGCTCGATCCGACCGACGGACGCGCGTCGGTCGCCGGGCACGACGTCTCGAGCGATCCCGAGGGCGTCAAGCGGTCGATCGGCTACATGTCGCAGCGCTTCGCGCTCTACGAGAACATGACGATCGATCAGAACCTCGACTTCTTCGCCGGGATCTACGAGATCGCGCCGAAGCGCATCGCCGAGCGCAAGCGTCACGTCGTCGAGGTTGCGAACCTGAAGGGACTCGAGCACCGGCGGCCGGTCGAGCTGCCAGGAGGATTGCGCCAGCGCCTGGCGCTGGCCACCGCGATCCTTCACGAGCCGCGCGTGCTCTTCCTCGACGAGCCGACCGGCGGCGTCGACCCGATCAATCGCCGCCGCTTCTGGGACCTGATCTACACGCTCGCCGAGGAGGGGATCACCGTCTTCGTGACCACCCACTTCCTCGACGAGGCCGAGCACTGCGGCTCGATCGGGCTGATCTACTACGGACGTCTGATCGCGTTCGGGTCCCCGGCCGAGCTCAAGCGCTCGCAGGCGGCGTTCCCGGTGCTCGAGCTCGAGCTGCCGCGCGCCGCCGACGCGATCGCGGTGCTGCAAACCCGGCGCGACCTCGTCGCCGAGGTCGCGCTGTTCGGACGAGACCTGCACGTGAGCGTCGTCGACGGTCCCGACATCGAGCGGCGGGTCGGCGACCTGCTCGCGCGCGACGGCTTCGAGGTGCGGAGGATCGAACGGGTCGAGCCGTCGCTCGAGGACATCTTCATTCACCTGATCGAGCGGGAGGAGCGCGCATGATCGACAGGATCCTGGCGATCGCCCGCAAGGAGTTCTACCAGATCTGGCGCGACAAGCGCTCGCTCGGACTGCTGGCGTTCGTGCCGACGTTCACGCTGCTGCTCTTCGGGTTCGCGCTGAGTCTCGACGTGAAGAACATCCGCCTGGCCATCGCCGACGAGGATCACACGCGCGAGTCGCGCGAGCTCGTCGCCGCGCTGCGCCACGGCGAGTCGTTCGATCTGCGTGGCGCCGTCGGTTCGCGCGCGGACGTGCGACGCGTGATCGAGGGCGACCGCGCCGACGTCGTGCTCGTGATTCCGGAGGGCTTCTCGCGACGCCTGCTCCGCGGCGAGCGCGCCGACGTGCAGGTCGTCATCGACGGCAGCAACGCGAGCGTCGCCGCGGCGGCCGCGGGGTTCGTCGACGCGTACGCGCGCGCCTACAGCATCGAGCTGCAGATGCACCTGCTCGATCGCGCGGGCCGGAGGATCGTGCAGCCGGTCGACTATCGGCCGCGCGTCTGGTTCAATCCCGAGCTCAAGAGCTCGCGCTACCTCGTGCCCGGACTCATGGGCTACGTCATGATCATCACGACGGTGATCTCGACGGCGTTGTCAATCGTTCGCGAGAAGGAGCGGGGGACGTTCGAGCAGATCCAGGTCTCGCCGGCGACCATCCCCGAGTTCATGATCGGGAAGATGATCCCGTACTTCTTCATCGCCTGTCTGCTCGCGGTCGGAATCGTGCTGGCGGGATGGCTGCTGTTCGACGTTCCGGTGCGAGGGAGCATCCCGATGCTCTCGATCGCGCTGCTGCTGTTCATCATCGGGGGACTCGGCATGGGACTGGTCATCTCGACCGCGGCGCAGACGCAGGAGGCGGCGTTCCTTCTGGCGACGGTGACGACCGCGCTGCCGACCCAGCTTCTGTCGGGCTTCATCTTCCCGATCGAGAACATGCCGCCGATCCTGCAGGCGATCACGACGATCGTGCCGGCGAAGTACCTGCTGGCGATCCTGCGCGCGGTGCTGCTCAAGGGCGCGCCGCTGGAGGCGTACTGGCCGTCGCTGGCCGCGCTCGTCGTCTTCGCGCTCGGCACGGTCAGCGCGGCGATCCTGCGACTGCGGAGGCGCGTATGAGAGGCCAGGCGATCCGCGCGCTGATTCGCAAGCAGATCATCGAGATCAAGTCCTCGACGCAGCTCCGCGCGCTGACGCTGATCGCGCCGCTGCTGCAGATGACGCTCTTCGGGTTCGCGGCGAACCTCGACGTGGCCACGGTGTCGACGGCGATCGTCGACATGGACCGGAGCGCACGCAGCCGCGAGCTCGTCGCGCGTTTCGAGTCGACGGGGATGTTCGACGTGCGCCAGTGGCTCGATCGCTACGACGACGCCGATCGCGTGCTGCTCGACGGCTCGAGCCGTCTGGTCATCGTCATCCCGCCGGGGTTCTCGCGACGGATCGCGGCGCGCCAGCCGGCGCCGCTGCAGGCGCTCATCGACGGGTCCGACGGCTACGTCGCGGGCATCGCCGGAGCCTATGCCGGCGCGGTCGTCGCCGACTACTCGCGCGACGTGCTGCTCGAGACCCAGCGCGTGACGCCGGCCGGACGCGTGCCCGCGCCCCAGGTCGAGCCGCGGACGCGCGTGTGGTACAATCCCGATCTGAAGACGCGCCGCTTCTTCATCCCCGGCATCTTCGGCCTGCTGCTGATGATCACAACGGTGATCGCCAGCTCGACATCGATCGTCAAGGAGCGCGAGAACGGCACGCTCGAACAGCTCGTCGTCAGTCCCGTGCGCCCGTACCAGATCATCATCGGGAAGCTCGCGCCCTTCGCGGTGACCGCCACGGTGACGATGCTCAACCTGCTGCTGCTCGCCTGGCTCGTTTTCGGGATCTCGATGCGCGGCAACGTCCTGCTGTTCCTGCTGCTGACGATCGTCTTCGAGATCGTGATCCTCGGGCTCGGCCTGTTCATCTCGACGATCTCGCGCACGCAGCAGCAGGCGAGCTTCACGACCACGTTCTTCGTGCTGCCCCCGTTCCTGTTCCTCTCGGGCTTCTCGTTCCCGATCGAGAACATGCCGGGGTGGATTCAGGTGCTGACCTATGCGATTCCGCTCCGGTACTACCTCGACGTCATCCGCGGTATCTTCATGACCGGCGCAGGGCTCGCGGAGCTCTGGCCGAGCCTCGTCGCGATGCTTGCGATCGGTGCCGTCATTTTCGGCGCGAGCATCCTACGCTTCCGCAAGAGCCTCGAGTAGCGCTCTGGATCGCGGATTGCGTAGTGTTCATCGTTGCACCACAACGTGGAGAAAAAGAGTCATGGGCTACGTCTCCTCCGCCCTGCTCGTGATGATCACAGGCGCCGCCCTCGGCGCCTGCGGCACTGGCGCTCGCGCCGTGATCGACCGCAACGATGCGACACTGCCGCGCGCGGTGATCGGATCGCCCGGATGGGAATACGCGCGCATCGCCTCCGGTGACTTCGACGGCGACGGCGTCGCCGAGCGCGCCGTGCTCCTGGCGCGCGTCACACTGCGCAATGGCGAGCCGGTCTGGGAGGACTGGAACGTGTGGCAGGTGTACGTCGAGGAGTCGACCGGCGAGCGCACGTACGTCTACAGCGCTCCCGTGCAGCTCGGTCAGCTCGAGCCGACGGTGACGATCCCCGACGCCGCGGGCCGCAGCAGCATCGTCCTCGTCGAGCACACGCCGCAGAGCGTCGCGATGTACGAGGTGGTCTACGGCGGACCCGGCGATGCGCGCCTCATGGCAATCGCCGAGCGCACGGTCAATGCCGGCGCCGGCTTCGTCGCTCCCGAAGGAGTCGGGACGTCGCGGCGGTAGTCTCCGAGACTTGCGCGGAACATGGATCGAGCAATGACGATACCCCTGCTCGCTGAAACCCCGCGACCTCTTCCTGGCCGCGGGGCTTATAGTGAGTGCGTTTTCGAAATCATGACGCTAGCGAAGGCGCTCGCCGCAGGGACTAGTGCCGCCATCGAGCCAAGGCACTTGACGCTGGCAATTCTGACATACCGTTCTGGTAACGCCTCGCCGTTGGCGGGGCACGCGAGTGCCCCGCCAGTATCGTGTGGATAATCGACTTGTCGCTTTCCCTGATGATTGGACCGACAGTCATGAATTGTATTACATCACGAGCTTGTTATAGGCTGCTCGCAGTAGGGTGTGGTCTCATTACATGGGCGGCCACGGCATCCCTTACCGCACAGCCACTCGATTCTGCGGCGACCCGTGCAACCCTCACGCGATACTGGGGCGCTCAGACAGCGGATTGGCACCCTTCGTGGCCGACGTTGCTCCTGTTCAGTTCGACGCAGCACTCGATCTCCTGCGGAACGGCCAGCCTGAATGAAGCCCTGCGAGATGCGCAAGCGGCTCACTTAGACATGAATGTGCTGGTCGTTGTCGAGGCGGACCTGCCGGGCGAAGGAGTCGGACTTTCTGAGAAATACGGGAAGTCGCAGGTAATCGAAGACACCAGACGTTTTGCCGCCAATTTCTTTGCCGCAAACAGTTCAAGCCCGACCGCCGCGCTCGTCTGTCCAGACGGTACGATCTCGTTCTCCGAGACCAGACTCCAAGTTCGTCTCCTGAACTTCGATACGCTTCGCGCACGCCTTACTTATTGCTCAGCCAGTTCCGCCAGCCAGACCGACCCGGCATTGCTGTTCGCGTCCTCGGATAGAATGGACACCACGCAGCCGGGGCTTTCTACCTCGGGGGCAAGCGTACTGGTCGGTTCCGTAGGGGAGGGTTCCAAACTCCTGATTGATGCCGTGACACCCGTCATCCGTGGCGACTCGCTCTGGGTGATTGATCCGCATCGGAATCTGGTTCGACGGTTTCTCATCGAGTCAGGCGAGGAGCTTTCCGCATTAACGGTGGACACCTCGCTCCGCCGCTTCTATCATCGGCCGGGTGATTCAGAAGAGCTTTGGAGACTGTTTGCCGAAGAAGGCATCATGCCGATGATCGTGCAGATCGTTGATGCGCATGGAACCCATATTGAGGCCGTATGTCGCGTGTACGAGCAAATCGACGGCGGCTCGCGGGGAAGCATAATGCGGAACCTGCGAGCGACTTTGGAGAACGGCAAGGTGATCCGAGTGGACTCACTGCCATACCTGTACATCAAGCCAACAGCAGCCTTGTTCGGTGACAGTCTCTTCGTGGCGGCAGCGGCAAGCGAATCGCTCGATAGGGCGATCTACAGCGGACAGGTAGGTGACCGCGTTGATCGCGACTCAATGTGGGTGATGCTTGCCACAAGCTCGGGTAGCGGCGTCCGTCCATTGCTTCCTGTTTCAACGATCGAGACTGTGATGCGGCGTCCATTCCGCTTCGCCGACGCCGGGCTGCTGGCCAAGTCATCAGAGAAGGGAGTGTTCTTCACGGATGGGGCCAACAACTTTGTACTGTTCGTCGAAATCGAGCGCGGGACCGTCGAGCGGGTACTACCGGTCTGGGACGCCACCGGTCGTGACAGTCTTTCAATCCTCGGACTCGTGGGCGGCGAACGATCAGTGGCCGTATTGTTGGAGGATCAGCACGCTCAGGCGCAGCCCCAATATCTTGTCGAGGTGGTGTCCACGGATGGAACGCCGTTGGGTTCGTGTGCCGTGCCGCACGCCCCTGACTTGTTGGCCGCGCATCTGCTCAGTGTTGATCCCGAGAGTGTTACGATGCTCCTCAAGAGACGTGAAGCGCGATGGCAGGTCTGGAGGATGCCGTTGAAACAATAGAGCGTCGCGCTTCGGACGCGGTGACATAACCATTGTCTCACTGGTGGAAGGTATCCGCCCCAGCAACCCCGTCTGTATGAGAGCGTCCTGACGCTGTAGCTTTCCTTTACCATTACGGAGGATTGCTTGAGCAAGGAAGAGCAGATGCGCGCGCTGTTTGACGAGTGGCGCGCCAGCGGCAAGCCGCGCACGACGTTCGCGCGAGAGCGCCAGGTGCCGATCAACACGTTTCACTACTGGTGCCAGCGCTTCGAGGGGAAGCGCTACCGCGCACGCAGCGGCGAGGCCGAGAAGCCAGCGACCCCGTCGTTCGTCCCGGTCGACGCTGCGCCAGCGCCACCATCAGCATTGCAGCCCCCAGCGGCCGGACAGCCCCGCATGCGTTTCGAGCTCGCCGACGGCACCGTCGTCATCCTCCGTTGCTTGTCAGTCCAGACTGCGTAGCATCGAAACCGTTGCTGTTAGAGTTTCCTGAATCAGGCATGCGTGTTTGCTGCCAGTGGCGGTATCGCATTATTTCGGATCGCCTAGGATCGCCGAATATGATAGCTCACCTTCGTTAAATAAGAGTCGAATCCAGTAATCACGAGTGAGCCACCTGGCCCCTGTGGCTGGGGGCATATCGGCGACACTCGGTTCTCCGTACGTCTTGGCCAATCGAATTTTGATCGCTTCGAACTTGCCCCGCGTAACATCTGGCGACCAAAACGGGAAGTCGCGCCAAGATTGAGATGGCCAATGGTAATGGCGCATATCAGCGCGCTTCCAGGTTATAGCTGCCAGCACGTCAGTTGAGTCGAAGTAAAGAGCCAGGAATCCATCCAGATCCATGAACAACGCAGGTGCGAGACGGAGGACGGTAGAAGAATCAGTCACGACTGTGTCGATGACAGCGTGGTGGGTTCCCAGTGACACGCTCACTGTGGCGATATCGGCACCGAGACGGAGATCTTCGACTCGGATTCCCGTCGAACCGTGAGATTGGGCTGCGGCGCTCAGGGTAGCGAAGAGAATAGAGACCAATTGTATGGCGAAGAGAACTAAATGCCTCATCGATGTACTCTAAACTTGGGCGTTGCCACGAGCGAGTTCGTGAGTACGACCATGTGTGCGAATCTATGCTTGCTGTCGGTCGACGCAGGCTGAGCTTTCTGTTGTAGCAACAACAATCCACGCAGGCGGCACCGCCATGTCGGAGGCGAAAGTAGCCAGTCGCTCGTCCACCGGCAAGGTTCGTCTCCAGATAGAAGACGCTGGCGCGCGGCGGACCGATTCGACGAGGAACGACACGTATCCCGGGAGCTTCTCGAGCGCCCTAACGTGCGGACTCGGCGTGCCGAGCTCGTAGCGGGCGTCGAATCTCCAGGGGCGTGCGACGCGCTCGATGAGTTCGAGGAACATCGGTGCGGCCTCGGCCGTGAAGTTGACATGGTGCAGGCCTATAACGCAGCGAGTGCGGGAGAAATCCGCACTCGCTGTTCTGGTTCTCTCATGTGCTTCACGCTCTCGGCCGAAGCAGGCTTCGAGCCGCTCGTTCTTCGTGACCTGCCGGCACGCCGAAGCGTTGCGAAACGCTTAACGCGAACATCGATCCATCGGCGTTCAGGGCGGCGTCGCGTCGGCTCGCTTGCTTCGTCGGGCGTGGGACCACACGTCGTCGCGTCAGTACTTCAGTGTCGCCAGCGCCGAGCAGTTCGAGGTGCCGCCCTGCTTGCAGACGCGATACGTGATCGAGCCGGAGCCGCTGATCGAGACGACGTCGCGGAAGTGTCCGTCGTTGGCCGTCGTCTTGAACTTCACGCCGTTGCGATAGAGATCGACGTACGTGCCGGGCGCGTTCGTCCATCGGATGTCGGTCGTCAGCGAGCTCGACGTGCGCGACGCGCTCAGCGAGATCGTGATCGTCGGAGACGTCGGCGCCGTGATCGTGAGCGTGCCGCTCGAGGAGCCGCTGGCGCCGTCGTCGTCGGTGGCCTTGAGCGTGACCGTGTAGGTGCCCGCCGCCGGGAAGCTGTACGACGGGTTCTTCGCCGTCGACGTGGCGCCCGTTCCGAACGACCACAGCCACGCGACGACCTGTCCGTCGGCGTCGGTGCTGCGATCGGTGAACGTACACGCCAGGCCCGAGCAGCTCACGGTGAACGACGCCGCCGGCGCGACGTTCGCAGGCGTAGGAGCCGGAGCCGGCTCAGGCGACGGTGCGACCGCTCCATGAACCGCCTCGAGCGCATACAGCAGGTGGTTGCTCGTGCTCTGCGCATTCGTCACCACGCCCTTCGTCGCGTAGGCGCGGATGGAGTCGTGGACCGCGTGCGCCGGCAACGAGGGATAATGCTGCAGCAGCAGCGCCGCGGCGCCGGCGACGTGCGGCGCGGCCGTCGACGTTCCGCTCATGAGCACCAGGTCGGTGCTCGAGCGCGCGTATGGTCCGGGCACCGACACGCCCGGTGCGAACAGGTCGACGCACGAGCCCCAGCTCGAGAAGTCCGCGCGGCGGTCGGCGTTGTCGCTGGCGCCCACGGTCAGCGCCGACGGGACGCGCGCCGGTGATCCGGTGCACGCGTCGACGCCCTCGTTGCCCGCCGCGGCGACGACCAGCGTGCCGCTGGAGGTCAGTCGCACGACAGCATCGTCGAGCGCCTGCACGACCGGTCCGCCCAGCGACATGTTGACGACCGCGGGCGTACGCCGGTTCGCGGCGATCCAGTCGAGGCCCGCGATGACGCCGCTGGTCAGGCCCGAGCCGTTGCAGTCGAGCACGCGAACCGAGACGAGCGACGCCTCGTTGGCGACGCCGTAGGTGCGGCCGGCGGCCATGCCCGCGACGTGCGTTCCGTGTCCCTGGCAGTCGTTGCCGTCACCACTGAACGCGTCGTATCCCGCGACGGCGCGTCCTCCGAACTCCGTGTGATCGTAGCGAATCCCCGTGTCCACGATGTACACCGTCACGCCGCGACCGGTGTAGCGCCGCGTGTAGAGATTGTCCAGCGGCAGTGCGCGCTGGTCGATGCGATCGAGTCCCCAGCTCTGCGTCGCACTCTGCAGCGCGCTCATGATCGCATCGGGCTCGACGCGCACGACGCGCGGATCGTTGCGCAGCTTTCCGATCGCGAGCTCGTTGACCGCGCCGCCAAATCCCCTGAACACCGTCCGATAAACATGGTCGGGTCGCACGCCGTGCTCCGTCGCCACCGCGGCCGGGTCGACGCCTTCGCGCAGCGTCACGATGAACCGTCCCGGAGCGTGCGTTGCCGGGCCCGTCCTTCGAGGTCCGATCGCCGTCGCGGGCCGCTGCGCCTCGACGATCTCCGGCAGGAGCATCGCCGCGGCGGCCGCCATCATCATCAGGAATCTCCTCATCACCCTATCCTCCGCTTTGCAACACTTCAGCACGGTGCTGTAGCAATCGGTACACCACTCCGCGCCCCATCGAAAAACTGATCCGGATCAGTTTCTGCCCCTCGCGGCGCCGATAGGTTCGTTCTGCAAGCGAAACGATGCCTTTTGGCGGAGCTGGACCGTAATGTCCCCATCGGAAGAGTTTGTGGCGGAAGCGCCGGTGACGTCCCTCGAGCAGGGAATCGTCGACGGCATCACCGGGAACGGCGGCCATCGCGGCCGGACGGTTCTCGAGCGAGAGGATCTCGACCTGTTGTTCGCGGCGCTCGCGGCGCGCGGCTTCACGATCATCGGACCGACGGTGCGCGACGACGCGATCGTCTACGACGAGATCACAACGTCGGCGGAGCTGCCCATCGGGTGGACTGACGAACAGTCCCGCGGTGGCTACCGGCTGCGCCGGCGCGACGACGAGGCGCTCTTCGGCTATGCCGTCGGAGCGCACACATGGAAACGCTACCTGCACCCGCCGAGGCTGATGCTCTGGCGCGCGCGGCGCAACGTCACCGGACTCGACATCGTCGAGCAGGGCCAGGAGCACCGTCCGCTGGCGCTCATCGGCGTGCGACCCTGCGAGCTGCGCGCGATCGAGATCCAGGACCGGGTGTTTCTCGGCGGACCCTACGTCGACCCGCACTACGGCGAGCGTCGCCGCGACGTGCTCGTCGTCGCGGTCAACTGCACCGAGCCCGGCGGCACCTGCTTCTGCGCGTCGATGGACGCCGGTCCGACCGCACGCGAGGGCTTCGACATCGCGCTGACGGAGGTCATCGGCAAGCGACGGCACTTCTTCGCCGTCGAGGCGGGCTCGGAGAGGGGAGAGGAGATCTGCGCGGAGCTCAGCGCGCGGCTGGTGCTCACGGCGATGTCGCCGGCGGAGAATGAGAAGGTCGACGCGCGCGCGGCGCGTGCCGGCAGGGGGATGTCGCGAACGGTCGACACGACGGACGTCTCGGATCTGCTCGCGCGCAACGCGGAGAACCCGCGGTGGGCGCATGCGGCCGAGCGCTGCCTGACGTGCGGCAACTGCACGATGGTCTGTCCGACCTGCTTCTGCACGACGGTGGAGGATCTGACCGATCTCGCCGGCGACAACGCGGAGCGTTGGCGTCGATGGGACTCGTGTTTCACCGTCGACTACTCATACATCCATGGCGGCAGCGTCCGTACCTCGGCGCGGGCACGCTACCGGCACTGGATCACCCACAAGTTCGGCACCTGGCTCGATCAGTTCGGCACTTCCGGTTGCACCGGATGCGGACGCTGCATCACCTGGTGTCCGGCCGGCATCGACATCACCGAGGAGCTGCACGCGGTGCGGCAGACCGACGTCGGCGGCTGAAGCCGGACCGCGCGGCTGCGATCAACCCGATCTCTTCTACCAGGCGCCGGAGCGCAGCGATCCGGCCGCCCCTGTCGTGAAGGAGACCCATGGACAATCTCGTAGGAATCCTCGAGGAGCATCCGTTCTTCAACGGACTCGACCGCAGCTACATCGACATGATCGCCGGCTGCGCGACCAACGCGCGCTTCGACGCCGGCAGCTTCATCTTCCGCGAGCGCGAGGACGCCGACAACGTCTACCTGCTGCGCCAGGGGAAGGTCGCCCTCGAAGTCTTCGCGCCCAACCGCGGCGCGATCGAGATCCAGACGCTCGACGAGGGAGAGATCCTCGGATGGTCCTGGCTCATCCCGCCGTACCAGTGGCGCTTCGACGCGCGCGCCGTCGAGCTGACGCGCGCGATCGTCGTCGACGGCAGATGCCTGCGCGGCAAGTGCGAGGTCAATCACGACCTCGGCTACGAGCTGCTCAAGCGCTTCTCGATCATGGTCGGCCAGCGTCTCGACGCGACCCGACTCCAACTCATCGACATCTATGGAGTCCCTGCTTGAGGTCCCCGTCGCGGAGCACGACATCGGAACCGATCCGATGCTTCCGCGTCCGTTCGAGGTTCGTCGCGCCCGGCACGAGACGCACGACACCTTCACGCTCACGCTCGAGGCGCTCGACGGCGGACCCGAGCTGAGGTTCCGTCCGGGGCAGTTCAACATGCTCTACCTGTTCGGCGTCGGCGAGGTGCCGATCTCGATCAGCGGCAACCCCGGCACGCCGCAGTCGCTCGTGCACACGACGCGCGCCGTCGGCACGGTCACCCGCGCGATGGCGAAGCTGAAGGTCGGCGACGTCGTCGGCGTGCGCGGTCCGTACGGCCGGCCCTGGCCGGTCGGCGACTGCGAGGGGAGCGATCTCGTGCTCGTCGCCGGCGGCATCGGCCTGGCGCCGCTGCGCCCGGCGATCTACGAGGTGCTCGCCCGCCGCGAGCGCTACGGCAAGGTCGTGCTGCTGTACGGCACGCGCTCGCCCGCCGATCTGCTCTTCCGCGCCGAGCTCGAGAGCTGGCGCGCGCGCTTCGACCTCGACGTCTTCGTCACGGTCGATCGCGGCATGGAGGGATGGCGCGGCAGCGTCGGCGTCGTCACGACGCTCATCCGCCGCGCGCCGTTCGATCCCCAGAATGCGGTCGCCTTCGTCTGCGGTCCGGAGGTGATGATGCGCTATACCGTCGAGGAGCTGCGCAAGCGCGGCATCGACAACGACCGGATGTACCTGTCGATGGAGCGAAACATGAAGTGCGGCATCGGGCTCTGCGGCCACTGCCAGTACGGGCCGACGTTCGTCTGCAAGGATGGACCGGTCTACCGCTACGACGCTCTGGTCGATCTCTTCGTCAAGCGAGAGGTGTGATATGCCGACGAGAAAACCGAAGCTCGCTGTCTGGAAGTTCTCCTCCTGTGACGGCTGCCAGTTGAGCCTGCTCGATTGCGAGGACGAGCTCCTCGCCGTCGCCGCGGGCATCGACATCGCGAATTTCCCCGAGGCCTCGCGCGCCGTCGTCAAGGGTCCGTACGACGTCTCGCTCGTCGAGGGATCGATCACGACGCCGCACGACGCCGAGCGCATCCACCAGGTGCGCCGCAGCTCGAAGGTGCTGATCTCGATCGGCGCCTGCGCGACCGCCGGCGGCATCCAGGCGCTGCGCAACTTCGCCGACGTGCGCGAACTGGCGCCGATGGTCTACGCCAATCCGAGCTACCTCGAGATCCTCGGCAAGTCGACGCCCATCGCCGACCACGTGTTCGTCGACTACGAGCTGCGCGGATGTCCGATCAGCAAGCACCAGTTGCTGGAGGTGCTCAACGCCTACCTCAACGGCCGCAAGCCGGTCATCGCCTCGCACAGCGTCTGCATCGAGTGCAAGAGCAAGGGCGTCACGTGCGTGACGGTCGCGCAGGGCACGCCCTGCCTCGGACCGGTCGCGCACGCAGGGTGCGGCGCGCTCTGTCCGACATTCAACCGCGGCTGCTACGGCTGCTTTGGTCCGATGGAGACGCCGAACACCGCGTCGCTCGCCGGCGTCTGGGCGTGGCATGGAGTGGACGATCCGCGGATACTCAGAGGGTTCAGAGGCATCAACGCCTATGCGGAGCCGTTCCGCAGGGAGAGTGAGGCGCACGAAGCGCCGTATTCGGGTGAGCAATGAGAACCAGGACGATCAAGGTCGACTACCTCGCGCGCGTCGAAGGTGAGGGCGCGCTCTACGTGAAGGTCCATGACGGCGTCGTCGACGACGTGCGGCTGAAGATCTTCGAGCCGCCGAGATTCTTCGAGGCGCTGCTGCGCGGACGAGAGTACAGCGAGGCTCCGGACATCACCGCGCGCATCTGCGGCATCTGTCCGGTCGCCTATCAGATCGGCGCGACCCACGCGATGGAGAACGCGCTCGGCGTCTCGGTCGATCCGCAGGTCCGCGCGCTTCGGCGGCTGCTGTACTGCGGCGAGTGGATCGAGAGCCACGTGCTGCACGTCGCGATGCTGCACGCGCCGGATTTCCTCGGCTACCAGGACGCGATCGCGATGGCCGGGGATCATCCCGACATCGTGCAGACCGCGCTGCGCCTGAAGAAGCTCGGCAACGACATCATGACGACGATCGGCGGACGGGAGATCCATCCGGTGAGCGTGCGCATCGGCGGCTTCTACAAGGTCCCCGAGCGCCGCGATCTCGTCGAGTATCTGCCGCGCCTGGCGACCGCTCGCGAGGAGGCCCTCGCGCTCGTGCGCTTCACCGCGACGCTGCCGTTCCCGGACTTCGAGCAGGACTACCTCTTCGTTGCGCTGCATCATCCCGACGAGTACGCGATCACCGAGGGACGGCTCATCTCCAGCCGCGGCCTCGACATCGGACTCGACGAGTACGACCGGCACTTCACCGAGGAGCACGTGCGGCACTCCAACGCGCTGCACTCCTCGACGAGCGACGGCGACAACTACATGGTCGGTCCGCTCGCGCGCTTCGCGCTGAACTACGACCAGCTCTCGCCCCTGGCGCGCCAGGCGGCGACGGAGGCAGGACTCGACCGGGTGTGCCGCAATCCGTTCAAGAGCATCATCGTCCGCGCGGTCGAGACGCTGTATGCGATCGAGGAGGCGGAGCGGATCATCGGCGAGTACGTGAAGCCCGAGCACGCATCGGTCGCGGTCACCCCGCGCGCCGGCACCGGCTACGGCTGCACCGAGGCGCCGCGCGGCATCTGCTACCATCGCTACCGGCTCGATGACGGGGGATTGATCACCGACGCGAAGATCGTCCCGCCGACGTCGCAGAACCAGAAGACAATCGAGAGCGACCTGCGGGCGTTCGTGCCGCAGTACCTTGATCTCGACAACGACATGCTCACCTGGCGTTGCGAGCAGGCGGTGCGCAACTACGACCCGTGCATCTCGTGCGCGACGCACTTCCTGCGGCTCGAGGTGGTGCGTGATTGAGACTCCGCCGGCGCGCACGCTCGTCCTCGGCGTCGGCAACGCCTGGCGCAGCGACGACGGCGCCGGCGTGGCCGTCGCCGAGCGACTGCGTCCGCACGCGGGGCGCTTCGACGTGCTCGTGCAGAGCGGCGAGGGGACCTCGCTGATGGCGGCGTGGGAAGGGGCGTCGAGCGTCATCGTCATCGATGCCGCGCGCTCCGGGTCCGCGCCAGGAACGGTGCACCGCCTGGACGCGGCGATGGATAGGATTCCTTCCGACTTTCTTCATTACTCGACGCACGCCTTCGGTGTCGCCGAGGCGATCGAAATGGCGCGCGCGCTCGGCACACTACCGGAGCGCCTCATCCTCTACGGAATCGAGGGGATGCGCTTCGAGGCCGGCACCGGCCTGACGCCGCCGATCGCCGACGCGGTCGAGCGTGTGGTCGAGGAGATCGTGGCGCAGGTCGACGTGGGAGCGTCTCGACCTGCGCCCTCCGATCCCGTCTCGAGCACCTGACACTCCACTCACTGGTACCCCACGCCATGCACGAGCATTCCCTCATCGCCAACCTGCTGAAGCAGATCGAGTCGGTCACGGTCGCCAGCGGCGCCCGCCGCGTCGTCGGCGTCACGGTGCGTCTCGGCGCGCTGTCGAACATCTCGCCGGAGCACTTCCGCGAGCACTTCGTCAACGAGACGCCCGGCACGCTCGCCGAAGGAGCGCGCCTCGAGGTCACGCGCGGCTCGAGCGCGACCGATCCGTACGCGCAGCAGATCGTGCTCGAGAGCGTCGAGGTCGAGGAGGCCGGGTGATGCCCGGCGTGACGCCCGCTCGCCGCCTGCGCGTGGCGATCCGCGGCGCGGTACAGGGTGTCGGCTTCCGTCCGTTCGTCTACCGCCTTGCGCTGCGCCACGACCTGCGCGGCTGGGTCGTCAACGACGCCCAGGGCGTCTTCATCGAGGTCGAGTCCGACGACGTCGCGCTCACCGCGTTCCTCGCCGCGCTCGAGCTCGAGAGGCCGGCGCGCGCGTTCATCCAGAGCCTCGAGTCGACCTGGCTCGACCCGGTCGGCTTCCACGGTTTCGAGATCCGCCACAGCGAATCGCGCGGCGCGATCAGCGCGCTCGTGCTGCCGGACATCGCGCTGTGCGACGACTGCCGCGCGGAGATCCTCGATCCGACCAACCGCCGCCATCGCTACGCGTTCACCAACTGCACCAATTGCGGACCCCGCTTCACGATCATCGACGCGCTGCCGTACGACCGCGCATCGACGACGATGCGCGGCTTCGCGATGTGTCAGGCGTGCGAGGCCGAGTATCGCGACCCGCTCGACCGCCGATTCCACGCGCAGCCGAACGCGTGTCCCGACTGCGGCCCGCACGTCGAGCTCTGGCGCCCGGACGGCTCGATCATCGCGACGCACGAGCGCGCGCTGCTCGACGCCGCCGCGGCGATCCGCGACGGCGCGATCGTCGCGGTCAAGGGGCTGGGGGGATTTCACCTGTTCGTCGACGCGACCAACGCCGACGCCGTCGCGCGCCTGCGCTCGCGCAAGCATCGCGAGGAGAAGCCGCTCGCGCTGATGCTCGCCTCGATCGACGACGCCGAAGCGCTCTGCACCGTGTCGCCGATCGAGCGCCGGCTGCTGCTTTCGCCGGAGGCACCGATCGTCCTGATCGACCGACGCGAGACCGCGCCGGTCTCCGCTGACGGCTCGTCGATCGGTGCAGGCGCGCCGCTCGCCGCCAACCTCGCGCCCATCGCCGCCAACGTCGCTCCCTCGAGCAGGACACTCGGCGTGATGCTCGCCGCGACGCCGCTGCACGTGCTGCTGCTCGGCGAAGTCGGAAGACCCGTCGTCGCGACGAGCGGGAATCTCTCGGAGGAGCCGATCTGCATCGACGAGCGCGAGGCGATCGGGCGGCTCGGAGCGATCGCGGATCTGCTGCTGGTGCACGACCGTCCGATCACGCGCCACGTCGACGACGCGATCGTGCGCGTCATCGCCGGCCGCGAGACGATGATCCGCCGCGCGCGGGGCTACGCGCCGCTGCCGCTGCCGATCGCCGGCGCCGACCGCGTGCTCGCCGTGGGAGCGCACCAGAAGAACGCGGTCGCGGTCGCTGTCGGCGGCAACGTCTTCGTCAGCCAGCACATCGGCGACCTCGCGACCGAGCCCGCGCACGCTGCGTTCCGCGGGGTGATCGCGAGCTTCGAGAAGCTCTACGAGACGACGCCGACGATCGTCGCCTGCGATCTGCACCCCGACTATCTCTCGACGCATCACGCCGCCGGGCTCGGCCTGCCGGTCGTCGGCGTGCAGCACCATCACGCGCACGTCCTGTCGTGCATGGCCGACAACGACCTCGACGGCCCGGTGCTCGGCATCGCATGGGACGGCACGGGATACGGGACGGACGGGACGATCTGGGGAGGAGAGTTCCTGCTCGTTCCGCGGCGCGATGCTCCCGACGCGAGCACCTTCGAGCGCGTCGCGCACCTGCGCACGTTCCGGCTCCCCGGCGGCGACGCGTCGGTGCGCGAGCCGCGGCGCACCGCGCTCGGGCTGCTCCACGAGCTCCACGGTGACGCGCTCTTCGACGACCGCACGCACGCCGATCTCGCGCCCCTGGTCGCGCTCGACGCGCGCGAGCGCGGGCTCATCGCCGCGATGCTCCGTCGCGGCGTCAACGCCCCGACGACCTCGAGCGCGGGGCGGCTGTTCGACGCGATCGCCTCGATCGCGGGCATCCGCCAGCGCTGCGGCTACGAGGGCCAGGCCGCGATCGAGCTCGAGAGCGCGATCATCGCGACCGAAGACGCGTATCCCATTGGGCTCATCGACCACGGCACGAAGCAAATCGTCGACTGGGGTCCGATGATCCAAGCGATCGTCGACGATGTGCGCGGCGACGTCGCCGCGGGCATCATCGCCGCGCGCGCCCACAACGCGCTGGTCGAGTCGATGGTCGCCGTGGCGCGACACGTCGGCTGCGAACGCATCGCGTTGAGCGGCGGATGCTTCCAGAACCGCTACCTCGCCGAGCGGGCGACGCGCCGACTCGACGACGAGGGCTTCGAGGTTTACAGGCATCAGCGTGTGCCACCGAATGATGGGGGAATAGCGCTCGGGCAGGTTGCCGCGGTCGTGCGGCGGCAGGGATGATCGGGGGTCAGCACATTGCAGCAGAGGGAGGTGCGTCGCAACCTGACATATGTCAGACTGTGAACGGCCGTTCCTTGGTATGATCGAGCGACTCCGCAGGCTCGTCGTACTCCGAACGCGCCGCGCAAATGAAGGCGTCCGATGAATCGCCCGCCGATTCCGAATCCGATCGCAGACAGCACCGACCCCGTACCGCCCGTCGTTCACCGAAATCGATCAGCCGATGACACATCTCAACCGCGGACACGCAGCGTATCTCGTGATCCTCATGACTGTCGCCTCCACGGTCGTCGTGGCGCAGTCTCCGGACACGCTGGAGGTCGAGCTGGCGCCCAAGACGCAGGCGCATCCCTTCTTCGGGAGAGGAGAGGATTCATGTTACGTGATCGACGGCCTCGAGGCGCGTGAGCTGACGTTCGTGCGAGGCAAGCGCTACGTCTTTCACATCAACACGATGGACAGCAACTGGATATTCTACCTCTCTCGAAGCGAGGTCGGCCGCAGCATGGAACCAATCTCACGCGGACTTCCTACACGCTCTTATGCGTACAGCGGTGACTACTTTCCGTACACCCCAGTCAAGGAATCCCCCGACATCGCCTATTACCAGTCGGGGCGACACTACTACGCGGGCGGAAAGATCAACATTGTGGATTCGCTCCCCTCTGCCGTAGACGCGTCGGACGCCGCTACTTCGCCATCGCTACGAGCACGAGCGTGGACCGCTGCTGGCGGATCCCGACTCACCGTTCAATACAGCCTTCCTCGGCCAAGCACTCTCCGCCTCGAGCTCTTCGACGCACTCGGCCGGTCGATCACAACCGAGGATCTCGGTGAGCATGCCGTCGGTGAGCGCGTCACGAGCGTCGAGGTCGCAGGACTAGTTCCGGGATTCTATCTTTACCGTCTCACGATGCTCGTCGACGGGTTATCCGTCACCGGTTCGATAGTGTTCGCACGCTGAGCGTTTCCTTGCGACCGTTATCCACGGAGAGCGGTACCGACTCGGAGACGTCCGCAGCGAGCTAGTGATACCGCGAGGACACGTTCGCTGTCCTCTGATGCCATGCGGGAGTCGCACTCTCGAAAACCCTCGTCCTTCCCTGGCCACTTCATTGGGCCTGCTGTTTGCATGAAGTCCTATGAGAAAACGGCGAATTCTCGAGGTGGATGTTCCGTCGACTGACTTCATCGAGGAGGCATATTGGGACGGTCGAGGCGCCGCGCCTGCCTTGCGCTACTCGTTCGCCGACCGCGGCAGCATAGTCTCTAGTGGAATCCAGTTCGCGTCTGTGAAGGCTCTGCGAAAGAGGAGCGAGAACCTCTGCACGGCGTGGCACATCGACGAGGTGTACGACGCCTTGGTTGAGATCGAAGATTCCGAATGGATGGCCGAGCTGCGTGCGGATGCTGACGGGTATCCGGAATTCCTGGACGGTATGCATCACTACATGATCTATCTGGACAGCGTTGGGTGCTTTGAGGTTGTTGCTGGCGGCGCGCGTGCGATACGTCCCGTTCCCGCAACTGTCGCCGTCATCCCGATGTGAATGGGCGTGCCGCGCATCGAATCTCGCGAAAGGTCGCGGGCAATCCGGTGTTCACGAAAGTCGGGTAAGTCTAATCTTCGCGTTCGATCTTAAAACGGGAGCGGCGCGTTTGACAACGCGCCAGATTTTGAAGGCACGAGACCAAACGGGGCGTGACAATCTCAACGTCGAGGAGATCAAGCCGTGACAAAGGCCGCGATCCAGCGTTTCGCGAGATATGTTACTCGGCACGTCGCCGGCTTCCGCAGCAGTGGCCCATTGTTGGCGCTGCCTCCTGTGCGGCCGATTCTCCGAGCGGTTTACCTCAACCGCTCTAGCTCGCCTGGTTTGTATTACCTGGAGGTGTTTGTGCAGCCATTGTATGCCCCGTTCGATTCGGTGGCATTTGGTATCGGCTGGCGTTTGGGTGGTCGAGCTCACACATGGAACTTAAGTGACGTGGCGTTGTGGGACAGCGCGGTGGAAGCTATACGGATCGATGCGCTACCGTTTCTTGAGAGTGTTGCCGAACCACTCGACGTTATACGCGCTGCGCAGCTGGTCCGTCGAACAGGGCCAGTCGCTGTGCGATATTGGATGGCTCTATCGTATGCTCGCGCCGGCGAGACGGCTCGAGCATTGTCCGACCTCGATACTGTTGCCGTGGAGCTCCGACAGAGTAGCCTGAGCCCGGACCTGGCGCTTCAGGCCGAGAAGATGATTGCATTACTGCGCGACGATCCATCAGAGGCTCGGCGGCAACTGGATGCGTGGGAGAACTATACATTCGACAAACTTGGTCTCGCCGCGTTGGAGTAGGCGATTCATGGTGTGAATTCATTCGCGTCCCTCGGTATAGCGACGTGAACGAGCGAGAAGTCACCAACGTCACATCGCGGTGTCACGATGACCAGCCATCCTGACGGGCACGCCTATCGGCGGCGGAGGTCGCGACCTCGTGCGACAGCGTCGTCTGGAATGCCAACCCACGCTACGGCTATGAACGCTCGATTTGTCCACCTCTTCAGCATGGACGGCGACGATCTGTCAGGTTACGTGCCTACCGATAGCAGGAACTTCTGCCTGGCAATGCGACTCATTGCGGGACCGGCTGGTGGAGAAGGCGAGGAGTCGTTTGACTTCAGAGTGTGTACGCCAGATTGGCTGTCGGCCAGTTTGACCAGTGGCGAGATCCGACTACTCCGACATATTCTGCTCGTTGACGAGTATAACTACTCGAAGACCTACAGATTCGTCTCGGACTTTGTGGAGTCATGCACGGGCGAGGGCTGGGATGTCATAGCTGAGAAGCTGTCCCGACTCGGCTATTGGGAGTTTGAGGACTACGTCGACTTCACGCCACGAAGCTGAGGCCGGCCGTCATATGCCGCCGCCGGGCACGCCGGCATCAAATAGCTACGAGGACAGCGACGGGATCGCCAACGACGATGACCTTTCTCCGTGCGGCGCGACGAACGCGTGTGCTTGAGGCCGTATGCGGCGATGAGAGGGACCCCGGTAGCGTTGTCTTACGTGCTGTGTCTTGCTCCGGATTGCAACGCCGCCGCGCTGGGCTTGCCATTACCGAAGGTGCGACGGTCAACGAGCTCGACGGCATGCCGCCGCGAAGCCTCGGCATTTGGGCGCCCGCACAACCACCTCCACCCGTCCGCCCACTCTCTCCACCCCCAGTCCCCCTGCACTCCTCGCGCAGTCAGCACTCCACTTCCTGACGCCTGTCATACCGACAGTCCGGCGAGTTCGGTTCCTTGCAGTCCGAACATCATTGCCGGAGCCTGCCATGTGCCTTGCCGTGCCGGGAAGAATCGAAGCGATCGACTGTGACAACGGCATCGAGCGCAGCGGACGCGTCAGCTTCGGCGGCGTGATCCGACAGGTGAATCTCGCCTACGTCCCCGAGGCGAGGGTCGGCGATTATGTCGTCGTGCACGTCGGATTCGCGATCAGTGTCATCGACGAGCGCGAGGCGGCGCTGGTCTTCGAGTATCTGCGCCAGATCGACGAGCTCGGCGAGCGCGAGGGGGAGCCGTCGTGAAGTACCTCGACGAGTTCCGCGACGGCGAGGCCGCGGCGGCGATGGCGCGGCGCATTGCGCGAACGGTCACGCGGCCGTGGACGATCATGGAGATCTGCGGCGGCCAGACGCATGCGATCGTGCGCTTCGGCATCGACGCACTGCTGCCGGAAGCCATCACGCTCGCGCATGGACCGGGCTGTCCGGTCTGCGTCACGCCGCTCGAGATGATCGACCGCGCGCTCGAGCTCGCGCGGCGTCCGGAGATCACGCTGTGCTCTTTCGGAGACATGCTGCGCGTGCCCGGATCCAGTGGCGATCTGCTGTCGGCGAAAGCCACGGGCGCCGACGTGCGCATCGTCTACTCGCCGCTCGACGCGCTGCGCATCGCCCGGGAGAGTCCATCGCGCGAGGTCGTGTTCTTCGCCGTCGGGTTCGAGACGACCGCGCCGGCGAGCGCGATGGCGCTGTACCAGGCGTCGCGCGAGGCGATCGTGAACTTCTCGATGCTCGTCTCGCAGGTGATGGTGCCGCCGGCGATCGAGGCGATCCTCTCCTCGCCGACGAATCGCATCCAGGCGTTTCTGGCGGCCGGGCATGTCTGCGCGATCACGGGCATCGAGCTCTACGCGCCGATCGCGGAGCGCTACGGCGTGCCGATCGTCGTGACCGGCTTCGAGCCGCTCGACATCCTGCAGGGGATCGCGATGGCGGTCGAGCAGCTCGAGCAGGGGCGCGCCGAGGTCGAGAATCAGTACGCGCGCGTCGTGCGCTCCGATGGCAACCTTGCCGCGCGCGCGATGCTCGAGGAGGTCTTCGTCGTCGCCGACCGCCGCTGGCGCGGCGTCGGGACGATCGCCGCGAGCGGCCTGGAGATCGCGCCTCGCTACGCCGCGTTCGACGCGAGCCGGCGCTTCGGTCTGGAGGATCATCACGTCGAGGAGCCCGCCGAGTGCCGGGCCGGCGACGTGCTGCGCGGCGAGCTCAAGCCGCGTGACTGCGGCGCGTTCGGATCGCTGTGCACGCCGGAGCATCCGCTCGGCGCGCCTATGGTCTCGGGCGAGGGCGCCTGCGCCGCGTATCACCGATATCGCCGTCTGGAGGTCGCATGAGCGCGGTCGACGTGGCTTCGATGCTCAGTTGCCCGGTCCCCATCGAGCAGTACCCGACGGTGCTTCTGGCGCACGGCGGCGGCGGCCGGCTGATGCACCAGCTCATCGAGCGGATGATCGTCCCGGCGTTCGCCAACCCCGCTCTCGCGGTGCGTCACGACGCCGCGCTGCTGCCGGTGCCGACGTCGCACGTGGCGTTCACGACCGATTCGTATGTCGTCAGGCCGATCGAGTTCCCCGGCGGAGACATCGCGTCGCTCGCGGTCTTCGGCACGGTCAACGACCTCGCGATGTGCGGAGCGCGACCGCTGTATCTGAGCGTCGGATTCATTCTCGAGGAGGGGCTCCCGATGGAGACCCTCTGGCGCATCGTGCAGTCGATGCGGCGCTGCGCCGACGAGGCGGGCGTGTGGCTGGTCACCGGAGACACGAAGGTCGTCGATCACGGCTCGGGCGACGGGATCTTCATCAACACCGCGGGCATCGGCCTTATCGAGCACGACCTGACGATCGAGCCGCGGAGCGTGCGCGTGGGTGATGCTGTGATCCTCTCCGGCGACATCGGCCGTCACGGCGTCGCGATCCTCGCCGCGCGCGAGGGACTCGAGCTCGAGACCGCCGTCGAGAGCGACTGCGCGCCGCTTGCGACGACGGTGCTCGCGCTGCTCGACGCGGGCATCGAGGTGCATTGTCTACGCGACCTGACCCGGGGCGGACTCGGCAGCGCGCTCATCGAGATCTCGGAGGCGGGCGGCGTCCGCATCGCCGTCGACGACGTGGCGATCGCGGTGAACGAGAGCGTGCAGGGCGTCTGCGAGATCCTCGGATTCGATCCACTGTACCTCGCGAACGAGGGACGCTTCGTCGCGTTCGTCCCCGCCGAGCAGGCCGAGCTCGCCTGCGCGATCATCGACGCGCACGGCGCCGGCACGCGCTCGGCGATCATCGGGCGGGTCGACCGGGGCGAGCCGCTCGTGACGATGCTCAGCAGCATCGGCGCGACGCGCATCGTCGAGATGATGAGCGGCGAGCAGTTGCCGCGCATCTGCTGAAGCACACGGACCAAGTCTGGAACCATCGGGGATTCGCCGAACGGAGCCCCGATCCCCAATCACGCCCGGACGCGAGCCCGGGCCAATCCCTGAACACACTCATGAGACGCTCTACCGCCTCACTCGTGCGGCTCGCAGGCACCCTCGCGCCGCTGGCCGGCACGCTCGTGCTGCTCGCCGGCGCCATCGCCGTCTCGCCCGCCGCGGCCCAGCCGCGCGGCTTCGAGTTCCACGGCCTCACGCTCGGCATGGACCAGCAGTCGTTCATCACGACGGTCGCGGCCAACGGATGGGCGGTGCCGTCGTACACCCGCGCCGACGGCCACCTCTTCTCGCGCGCGATCGAATACCAGGGGATCCCCCAGATCGACTCCCTCGTCGACGAGGTCCTCGTCGAGACCGAGGGATTGAAGCTCGCGTGCCCTGAGTCGGGCGCGCCGACGTGCGTCGCGGTCGAGTCGATCCGCGCCACGTTCCGCTTCGGCCGACTGCACTCCATCGTACTGTCGAGCGAGCGGGGGCAGGAGAAGGTCTTCCGGCCCTACGCGCTCGCCTCGCTCGCGGAGATCGACGCGCGACTGGGCAGGGGGGACAAGAGCGAGGAGGACATCGCGATGTTCTTCCGCGCCTACAACATCGACAAGGCGAAGACCTTCGACGAGATTCCGATCGCAACGTGGCGCTCGACGACCACCGCGGCGAACGCGACCCTTCCGATCACCGCGCGCGTCTACGCGGTGCGCCTGACCGAGAAGTACGACATGTTCCGCGAAGAGAGCGGAGTGTTCACGCCCTGGGGCGCATGCCGCCTCGTGGTCGCGCTCGACGAGCCGGATGTCGACGCCCAATGGGCAGCGCTGAAGGCGGAGATGAAGGGGAGGGCGGAGCGATAGCGCTCTCCGCGCATTGTCCGCCCGGCGCATTATCCGCCCGGCGCTCAAGCGCCGGGCTGACGCGTCAAGCCCCGTGAACGGGGCTTACGCACACAGCTGCGGCAGTTGATTGCCGAGAGCGATTCGCGAGCGATGTGGGCTCGGTGCGAGCGCTCTGGGAGCGCTCGCGATTTGACGCATTCTCTGTGATCGTCGCAAGGAGCCGCGCGCATGCGCGGCGCATTGCGCCCACGGCGATACGTCGTCTCTCGGCAATGCACTGGCGCGGCTCCATACGCGAGCCTCGTTCACGAGGCTTGACCCGTCAGCCCGGCGCTTGAGCGCCGGGGAGATAATGCGCCCGCCGCGAATCGCGCGCATCGCATCGCGCATCGCATCGCTCGCCGCGCATCGCTCGCCGCGCCCCAAAACACAAGCGAGCCCCGGGATCTCTCGATCCCGGGGCTCGCTCTCTTCTGCCACATGACCCCGCCGCTACCGCTCCAGCGCGATGCGCTGTTCGCTGACGCCGCGCGAGCTCTTGAGTCGCACGAAGTAGGTGCCGCTCGCAAGGCGCCGGCCCGTCTGGTCGGTGCCCTCCCAGCGGATGCTCGTCGGACCGGTTGTCGCCGGCTCCGTCGAGTAGACCCGCAGTCCGCGTGTGTCGTAGATCTCGAGGACCGTCCGATCGCTCGGGGCGATGAACAGCTCGATCGTCGCCGAGGCCCGCACGGGAATCGGCGCGATCGACACGATCGATGACTGGCGCTCGGGGTCGGCCGTCGTGTAGACGCTCGAGGTTCCCCAGAAGCGGTTGTAGTGCCGCATGAGCGTGTCGGCCAGATCGAGATCGGTCTTCTGGTTCCAGAGGCCGTAGACGTTGTCCCAGACGCCCCAGTACGGAGCCTCGGGGATCGTGTCGTTCGAGTTGCGCGAGCCGCGGCCGTTGCGGTGGCAGCTCTCGGCGCACGTGTTCATCATGCCGAGGTTGATGCCCTGGTGCGCGTAGCGGATCGTCATCTCCGGCGCCAACACGTTGAACGTGTGCGTGCTGAAGTCATAGAGCCGCTTCGTGAACTCCCAGTACTCGTTGCCCGGCAGATCGAGGAATCCGATCGACGCCGTCTTCGTCATGTGACAGTTGACGCACTGGCTCATCGACTGCGGATGGTGCGAGTGCTTGTTCATCATGCGCGTGTTGACGACCTCGGCCTCGAGCTTGTCGGCGTGGCACTTCATGCAGCCGTCACCGGCCTTCATCGAGTACCACTCACCCTTGAGCATGTTGGCCCGTCCCGGCTCGTCGTAGTGCACCGTGTGGCAGTCCCAGCACGCGTTGTTGAACGTGTGTGAGTCGTAGTGACCGCTGCGCTGGTAATCCTGCACCGCCTGATGATGCGCGTACGAGGTCTTGCGATCGGGCCACACCGCCATCGCGTTGTAGGCGTCGCCGATGAAATCCTTCAGCGGCTGTCCCGGGACGTACGCCACGTTGCGCACTTCGTCGAACGGGAACTGGTGCGTGCCGCCGGTGCTCTTGGAGCGCGTATGGCACTGTCCGCACAGGTCCAGGCGCAGGTCCGTCGCCTCGCGCGTGGCGCCCCACTTCTTCGGGTTGATGATCGAGCCCTCGACCGACGGGCTGGCGACGTGCTCGGAGCCCGGTCCGTGGCAGCTCTCGCAGCCGACCATCACGTTCTGATCGATCTTGGCGGAGTCGCCCTCGGCGATGCCCGGCCAGACCGCCTTGTAGTTCGTGTCCGCGCCGTTGACGGTCATCAACTGCGTCGAGCCGGTCGTGTGACACGGCGCGCAGGTGTGATCCCACGACTTCGACTTGAACTCGTTCGAGTTCGGGTTGATGAACTCCGCCTGGCTCGTCTCCGGATTCATCCGGATCCAGCGGCCGACGTCGAGGAAGTAGAACTCGCCGTGCGACGGATCGCGCTTGCGATAGCCGGGCATGACGAACTGGAACGGGCCGACGTAGTTGACGCCGCCGATGTCGACGAGGTAGCGCTGCTTCCAGCCGTTGCCGCCGTGGGTGTAGGTCACGGTGTACCACGGTGTCGTCGGTCCACCACCGGAAATGCTCATCTGCATCCGGTAGTTCTTCCTGTCCGGGGTCATCGAGAGGTGAATCAGCAACGTGTCCTTGCCGGGGATCGGGACCTGCGCCAGGTAGGCGCGCAGGACCGAGTCGCCGCGGAAGTAGTTGTCGATGATCACGGTCTGCGGTGTCGGCCGCTGCTGGATCTTCTGGTGCGTCGTCTTCTGGAACATCGAGAAGCCCTGGTAGTCGCTCGTGGGACTGTGCTTCTCGGCGTGGCAGCCGGCGCATGCCTGGCTGCCGACGTAGGTGCGCTCTCCGGCTGGAGGCGATGATTGCAGTTCGAGTGCCACCGGTACTGCCCCGAGGCACGCGACGGCAATCGCGAGGGTAATGCGAACGGGTGTGATCATGGCTGTGCAGAAATCGTTTCGGGGGACGTGGAGTATCGATGGAACCTAGGACGGAGTGCCGCGGTGGGCAATGATTCGAAGGCATCATTGGTCGGATGGAACCGCATCAGCGCGCCCGATTCGAGGGGCGAATCGCGGGCGAGGGTCGGAAACAAGGGGACCCCGAGCCATTTCTGATGGCCCGGGGTCCACGGTATCGGCAGCCTCTCCTGTTCCGGCGAACGCGGGGTGAACTCGTCTCGCCGGCGTTTCGACCCGCACCGATCGCATCACGCTCTCCCGCATCGGGAGACCAACCGAGCGTTCCTGCGGCACCGGTACGGGAGTGCAGCGACCGGCCGTCAATCCGTCGGGGTGAGGCGCCAGGGGATAGCGCCGCGCGGATCGTGTCAGCGGCCCGGTCGGCGGGCGAAGCTGTCGAAGATCATCGTCCTCGATCGTCGCTGGGGCAACCGAACGGCAGACGCTGATCGTGCGTCCGGCCGCTCGCCCGAGTTGTCCGGCGACGTGGAAACCTAGCCCGGTGAGCCGCGGTGGGCAATGATGCGAAGGCATCAATTACCGGGTACGTCGGCATCAGTCATGGACCATCGCGGCGCGAGCCCGGTCCTGTGGACTCTCGAGCGACGCATCCCGACCTGCGACGTTTGTCTTCGCTTTCTCCAATCCAGACGCTAACTTCCCGATACAACTCTGCCCACCCCCCGGGCACCGTCGTCGCACACGTCGTCGAGTCAACGTCGGATTCCGCGAGGCCCTCCCCGTCACGCAGCCGAACGTGAAGTTC
Source organism: Kapaibacterium sp. (SeqCode) (assembly GCA_035539855.1). Taxonomy (GTDB): domain Bacteria; phylum Bacteroidota; class Ignavibacteria; order OLB7; family OLB7; genus DATLHO01. Next base: position 32,314 of record DATLHO010000072.1, read on the forward strand.
CACTCGACACGCCGCGGCGCATGCATCGCATGCGTCGGGGCAGGCAGGCGATGACGGCATCACTCTCCCGTCCGGTCCAACGGCCCCGGATCCAATTATCTCGAGGTCTTCGCATGAGGATCCAGACCCTCTTCCGGGGCAGGACCGCACGCATGCTGCGTGCGGTGCCTGCGCTCCTTCTTCTGCTGTTCGCCTGTCAGGGCGCCATCGCACAGGGCATCACCCTCAGCCTCTCGAAATCCGCCGACGCGACCGTCGTCCCATCGGGACAGGCGTTCACCTACACGCTGACCTACACGTGGATGGGCGGCGCGCCGGGAACCATCGTCATCCGCGACACGATCCCCTCGAACCTGGTGGTCGTCAGCACGATCCCCGCGGCGGTCGTCAGCGGCAACATCGTGACGTTCACACTCACCGGTCTGACGACGAGCTCGACGACCGGCACCGTGCAGATCAACGTGAAGTTCCCCGCGGGAACGACCTGCAACGGCGCGCGCGCCTGCAACACCGCGTGGATCAGCATGCCCAACGGCACGACCGTCGGCAGCGGCGCCCCGGTCTGCGTCAGCGCGACGGCGCAGAACAAGTGGACGATGGAGAAATCCCTCGTCGCCGGATGCGCGCTCGACGATGCGGTCATCTACCGGATCTGCGTCAGCAATCCCTCCGGCGGCGACATCGGCGGACTCAACCTCACGAGCGTGCAGCTCGCCGACGTGATCCCTCCCGGATCGATCGTCGATTCGGTCTGGGGCTCGTGGACGGGCTTCACCGGCACCGCGCCGAACATCACGCTCACCGGCGGACCGGGCACGCTGCCGGTGAACATGTACAACGTCTCGTACTGCGCGTACATCCGCGCCCGCTATCCGACCTCGGCCGGCTTCACCGTCGGCCAGACGGTCGTCGACACGGCGAAGGTCAGCTACAAGACGCCGTGCGACACGCTCAAGCCGGGACTCTTCATCGACACCGCCAAAGCGGTGCTGTGCGCGGCGAACCCGTCGGGACAGCTCTCGAAGTGGCTCTCGATCAACATGTACTTCCCGGCGAACAACCCCTGGTACTACCCGTCGTTCTCGCCCGGATGCTGCGGCACCTACACCCTCTGGTACAACAACACCGGCAACGTCTCGCAGCCGGGCTACGTGATGGAGGATCTCGTGCCGACGACGCTCGACGTCACGTCGATCCAGACGAACGTGCCGGCGACGAACACGCCGGTGACGGTCGACGTCTTCTGCTGGAGCGGCGCGAGCTGCGGCACGGTGGCGTGCACGACCGTCACCTACACGACCGCCGGACTGCACACGATGACCAGCCTGCCGGCAAACGTCTGCCGCGTGCGCTGGACGTACGGCGGCTCGATCCAGCCGACGCAGACGGTCTACAACTACCTCAACGTCTGCGCGCGCACCGCGAGCTTCGCTCCGCCGTTCACGCCGCTGACGGTCGGCCAGAACATCGTCAACACGGTCACCGCGCAGGCGAGCAACCTGCCGATCGTGACCGCGACGCACACCAAGCCGGTCGACTCGCTGCGACCGAAGATCCTCGCGACGAAGCTCTTCATGGGCAACGGCTGCCAGCCCGGATGCTCGCCACAGACGGCGGGACCATTCGTGCCCGGCAACATCGTCCGCTGGCGCATGGCCGTCGCGAACGTCGGCAACACCAACGCGACGACGCTCTCGATCAACGACATGCTGCCGAGCGGATTCTCCTACGTCGGCAACCCGACCTACTGGTATGGTCCGTCCGGCTGGATGGCCAACGCGTGGACGCCGCCGTGCTGCTCGCTGACGACGTCGGTGCCGTCGCAGGTCGGCGGCACGATCACGACGCCGTCGCCGGGCGACACGAGCCTGACGTGGACGTTCCCGACGCTGCCGTTCCGCTGTGACGGGACGGTCGAATACTTCGTCATCGAGTTCGACGTGCTCATCGGCACGAACCCTCCGGTTCCGCCCGGTCAGTACTTCAACAACTTCACGATCGCCGCATCGAACCACGCGACGGTCACCAGCAACAACGCGCAGATCACCGTCAACGCGATCGCGCAGTTGACGCTCATCAAGGAGGTGCGACCGAAGAGCGGCTCGGCGGCGTTCTCGACCAACGCGATCCTCGCGCCCGGACAGCAGGCCGAATTCCGGCTCCGCCTGAAGAACAGCGGCAACCTGACGCTGACGAACATCTGCCTGGTGGACATCCTACCGCACGTCAACGACATCGCCGTGATCGGCACGTCGACGACGTACTCGACGCGCGGCAGCCAGTTCGCGATGCCGGTGACATCGGCGGCGAACGTGACGGCGCCGGGCGGCTACACCGTCGGCTACAACTCCTCGGCGAACACGCAGAACCCGACACGCACGGCGATCTGCGCCGGCTTCTGCGGAACGATCGTCGATCCGACGAACGGGGTGCCGGCGCTGACGCCGGGAGCCTTCGGATCGTTCAGCGGCAGCACGTACTCGATCACCGTGACCGGTGGCGCGAGCACGATTCCGCCGGGCGGCACGCTCGACGTCTTCGTCACCGGCACCGTGCCGGCGACCGCGACGCCGGGACAGCTCGCGTGCAACTCGTTCGCGGCGCAGGCCAAGCCGCTGGCGACGACGCAGTGCCTGCGCGTCGAGTCGCCGACGGCGTGTGTGCGCATCAGCGACAAGCCGACCGAGCCGCAGGGATGCGACAGGTTCTGGCTCGAGGGCAAGACCGACGAGTGCTGCCGGTACTCGTTCACGATGTCGAACGCGAACGGCGCGGCGGTGCAGTCGCTGGCGTACAACGTGCTGCCGATCGCCCCGGGCGTGACGCCGTCGGGAACGATCCAGGGGATCACGACGACGCCGTGCGTGGCGACGTCGACGGTGCCGGCGAGTCTCGTCGGCACGACCAGCGGCGTGCTCAACTTCTCGACGGCGTGCACGGGCGCGTCGCCGACGGCGGTGAACATCGCGGCGGCGTCGAACCTCGCCAGCGGCGAGATCTGCATCGAGCTCGTCGCGACGATCGTGCGCCAGGGACAGACCGTCGTCTGCCGCGACACGGTGTGCTTCCGCTGCGAGCGCTCGTCGCTGACGCGCTGCGACTCGATGTCGGTCAAGCCCTTCCCGTTCGTCGACCTCGACCTCAGCGGACGGACCTTCACGGTCTACAACCTGAAGAACCCCGTCTCGCCGATCTGCTCGGTGAAGATCGTCGTCGCGCCGCCTCCGTCGGGACCCGGCGTCAACGGCGGCGGTCTCTACGTCGACGGCGTCTGGAAGTCGTGGCCCTTCGGCACGTCCAACGGGTACACCGAGATCAAGTCGGTGCACGGACTGCCGGCCAACAACACCGTGCAGTTCAACCTCGGCATCGACTACACGATCGGCTGGGTCGGTACGGTGACGGTCACGGCCTATCACTGCGACGGCGATAGTTGCGAGATGAAGTACGGACCGTGGAAGGCGACGAAGAAGGAGATCATCCTCATCGGCACGCCGGTGCCGATCCCGGAGATCGACTCGCTGCGGCTGCACCGCCTGCGCGTCGGGCGGCCGAAGTTCGGCAACCTCGTGCACACGGTGATCGGCAACTACGGACCGGAGGTCGGGCGCATCGTCGCGATCACCGGCGCGCGGATGCCATGCGACACCGCGGGCGACTGCGACGACACGAACCCCGACCTGGTCACCGTGCGCGGCAGGACGTTCCGCGCCGAGTACACTGACAACGAGAAGATCGACACGCGCGAGCTGACGATCCTCTACACGGCGGCGAGCGCGCGGCGCCCGACGCTGGAGCTCGTGTACTTCGATGCGAATTCGGAGGAGATCGGACGCGACACGATCACGGTGACGGGCTCGGCGCTCGGCACCGACGACGACGAGGCCGTCACCGGCGCGCTCGGCGCGCTGCGTGCGCGGCCGAACCCGACGACCGGCCAGGCCGAGCTCGGCTTCACGCTCACGGCGGCCTCGACGGTCGACCTCGAGCTCGTCGACGGCCTCGGGCGAACCGTCGCGGTCCTCGCCTCGGGCGAGCGGCTGCCGGCCGGCGCGCACACGCGGCTCGCGGAGATGGCCGATCTGCCGAACGGCACCTACCTCGTCGTGCTCCGCATCAACGGAGTGCCGACGGGCATGCGACTGCAGCTCATGCGGTAGTCGCGCGGGATGAACGAACGAAGGGCGCGGAGGCTGTTGCTTCCGCGCCCTTCTGCTATTGTGCCGCGCCGATGCGTCGGTCGTCCCGCACTACGTCGCCGACGGGGCCGCAGTGGGCCCGTATCCTTCGGTCGCCAGCCGGGCGCCCATTGCCGCGTACGCGGGCGATCCCTCCGGCGGCGCCCAGGTGCCGAGCCCGTCGACGTAGCGATTGTACATGCAGAAGGCCGCCGCGACGAGCACCGCGTCATGGATCGCGACGTCGTCGGCGCCCGCGGCCCGCGCGCGCTCGATGTCCTCGAGCCGCACGTTGAGTCCGCCCTCGGCGACGCGTCCGGCGATCACCAGCAGCGCGCGCAGCTTCTCGTCGATTGGCGCGCCGTGAATGTCCGCGAGCACGGCGTCGACTGTCTCGGCCTCGTCGCCGAGGTGCGTGCGCGCCGACGCGGCGTGCGTCTGGCAGCAGAAGACGCACTCGTTGCGCCGCGAGACGTACGCGGCGATCGTCTCACGCTCGCCGGGCGTCAGCGGCGACGGGCCGCGAAGAATCGTCTCGGCAAGCGCGTTGAGCGGAGCCGCCGTCTGCGGGCGGAACGCGAGCAGCGCCGCGATGCCGGGGCGCTGCTCGTCGAGGGCGATGTATCGATGGGACATGATGTGCGGAGAGTTGGTTCGCGGTGTGACCGGTTACCCTCGTCGAGACTCTCCCGCGTTCGGATTGTCGCAAGCCGGCGTCGCTACGGGTTGAGCCAGTACGCCACCTTCAGGATCAGGATGTTGTCGTCGTCGGCGGCCAGCAGCCGGTCGAGATCGCGCCCGAGCCGCATCGAGCCGAGCGTGTCGAAGTCGACGCGGTTGTGCGTCCAGACCAGGTAGAGAGTCGAGCCCGGCATGTACTCCCATCGCAGCACCGCGGTGCCGCGCAGCGACTTGTAGTTGAAGTCGGGATCGCGGAACGACAGCGCCGGCGCGCTGCCTTCACCGTCGGGATCGGCGGTGTAGACGCCGTCGGCATATGCGATCGTCGAGCTTCCCTCGCCGAAGACGTTGAAGTCGTAGCTCTTCGGCCGCGCGAGCTCCTTGAAGCCGACGTAGTCGCCGGTCGCGAGGAACGGCTGGGCGAACACCTGCAGCGAGAGCTCCGGCGTGAAGGCCCAGTCGAGTCGGATCTCGGCGCTGAGCGTTCCCTGCGTCAGGTCGGCGAAGACGTAGCGCGCGCCGTACGTAGCGTCCATCGAGGGATCGACGCGCGTCGCGACGTAGCCCGCGCGCGTGTACTCGCGGCTCCAGTTCGGTCCGACCGAGATCTGCACCTGGTCGGCCGGGCGGAAGCTCAGCGTGAGGCCGGAGTAGAAGTTCCAGATCTCCTGCGGGCTGTTGCCGCCTCCACCGTAGGCCGAGAACGCGACCGGCTGTCGGAAGTCGCTGTTCATCGAGGCGTTGCCGAACCATCCCGCAGGTCCGTCGATCATCGGTCCGCCGCGCGTGCTGCGCGTGTCGTAGGTCAGCGGCGTGTAGTCGAGCGATGCCTCGAATCCCCAGAAGTTCTCGAGCTGTCCGCCCACGCCGACGCCGTACGCCGCGTTGAGCGCGGTCCCGCCGAAGTCGTAGCTCTGATAGGCGTGCGCGTGCACGCTCTTCGAGCGGAAGATCCCGTCGGGCTCGAACCACAGGTAGTCGCCGTCGACCGACCAGTTGAGGTAGTCCGCGCGCCGGCTGTAGCCGATGTCGTTCGTCTCGAAGCCCGGCGAGAGCGCGCCGATCGCGGCGCTCGTGCGGAGATTGCCCGAGCGCTTGGCGATGCGGACCCGACCGGCCCATCCCTCGAGCGAGGTCGCCGTCGGGTCGACGCCGAGGTGCGTCGCGTCGGGCTGCTGGAAGTAGCGCTGCGGCGCGAGCTGCAGTCCGGTGATCGCATCGCTCGATCCGGCGACGCTCGTCGCGCCGGCCCAGCCCGCGAGCGACCAGGCGCGCGACTCGTCGAGGAAGGTGTGCCCGTCGACGCCGACAGAGAACGCTCGCGACGGCAGCACCTCGCCGAGCGGGCCGCTCTCGGGCAGGTCGCGCACGGTGGCGGTGCCGAGCACGCCGATGCCCTGGGCGCCGCCGTTGAACTCACCGCGCGTGCGCAGGACGTTGTAGAACGTCAGCGGCTCGACCTCGTCGCTGAAGCGCACGCCGGCCGAATCGATGTCGACGAACTCGCGCTCGGTCGCCGCGCTGAGCACGCCCAGCGACCACGCGTCGGCGACGCGCCCGGTGACCTTCGCCGCGCCGAGGATCGTCGTCCTGTCCTGCTGCTCGGCGAACCCGCGGTGCGTCGGCGAGCCCTGCGGCGGCCTTCCGATGCGCCGCGTGTAGAAGAAGTTGGGATTGAACCAGCCGTAGTTCCCGCCGGCTCCGCCGAAGGCGAAGAGCCCGCCGCCCTCGACGAAGAACGGCCGGCGCTCCTGGTAGAAATTCTCGAAGGCCGAGAGGTTGAGCACCGCGGGATCGACCTCGACCTGACCGAAGTCGGGATTGATCGTCGCGTCGAGTGTCATGCTCGAGCCGATGCCGAGCCGCAGGTCGGCGCCGGCATCGTAGAAGCCGTCGCTGCCCGTGTTGAACGGATCGTCGGGATGATGCTGCAGGAAGCGCCCGCCGCCGACGACGTACGGGATGACCTCGACCCGCGCCGGCGGCGCGATCCCGCCGAGACCGCGCAGCTCGGCGAAGCGCGAGACGTAGCCGTGCTCCTCGCGCGGCATCAGCTCGAAGTGATCCTCCTCGCCCGTGCGCCAGTTGAGCCGCCGGAAGTTGATCCCCCAGACCTGCTCGTCGCGGCGCTCGAAGCGGAGCTGCGAAAAGGGGATCCGCATCTCGACGGTCCATCCCCGTTCGTCGATCGCCACGCCTCGCTCCCAGATCCCGTCCCAGCTCGCGTCGAACTCGGTGTCGTCATAGAGAATGCCGTCGCCGATCGTGCCGACCGGATTGACCGAGAAGAACGAGCCGTTGCGACCGTCGCGATAGCCGTCGATGCCGACCCAGAACCAGTCGGAGCGGATCTCGGCGTCGCGTCGCGCGAAGTTCGTAGCGATCGAGCCTGGCCGGCTGTCGTACAGGCGCGCGGCGATGTAGAGCGCGTCGTCGTCGTAGGCGACCCAGACCTCCGATCGCTCGGTCGCCGGCTCGCCAGTCTTCGGATCGAACTGCAGAAAGTCGCCCGCGCCGGGCGCGCTCCACGCGCTCTCGGACAGCACGCCGTCGACGGTGATCGGCACGTCGACGCGGCGCGCCTCGATCGTGCGCGCGGCTCGCAGATCGCTCGCGCCGAGCGCCAGCAGAATGGTGGACACGAGGCAGGCGGAAGCGGTCGGTCTCATGGATGCTCTCGCTCGTCCATCGGCGCACGGAGCTCTCGAGAGCTCCGTGCGCCGATGGACGAGCGAGAGCATCCATGAGACCGACCGCTTCCGCCTGCCTCGTGTCCACCATTCTGCTGGCGCTCGGCGCGAGCGATCTGCGAGCCGCGCGCACGATCGAGGCGCGCCGCGTCGACGTGCCGATCACCGTCGACGGCGTGCTGTCCGAGAGCGCGTGGAGCGCGCCCGGCGCGGGCGACTTTCTGCAGTTCGATCCGAAGACTGGCGAGCCGGCGACCGAGCGATCGGAGGTCTGGGTCGCCTACGACGACGACGCGCTCTACATCGCCGCGCGCCTGTACGACAGCCGGCCAGGCTCGATCGCTACGAACTTCGCGCGACGCGACGCCGAGATCCGCTCCGACTGGTTCTGGGTCGGCATCGACGGCTATCGCGACGGTCGCAACGGCTCGTTCTTCTCGGTCAATCCGGTCGGCACGATCGGCGACGGCATTCTCTATGACGACACCGAGTTCGACGCGAGCTGGGACGGGATCTGGGAGCGAGGCGTGGCGATCGACGAACGGGGATGGACCGTCGAGATGCGGATCCCCTTTTCGCAGCTCCGCTTCGAGCGCCGCGACGAGCAGGTCTGGGGGATCAACTTCCGGCGGCTCAACTGGCGCACGGGCGAGGAGGATCACTTCGAGCTGATGCCGCGCGAGGAGCACGGCTACGTCTCGCGCTTCGCCGAGCTGCGCGGTCTCGGCGGGATCGCGCCGCCGGCGCGGGTCGAGGTCATCCCGTACGTCGTCGGCGGCGGGCGCTTCCTGCAGCATCATCCCGACGATCCGTTCAACACGGGCAGCGACGGCTTCTACGATGCCGGCGCCGACCTGCGGCTCGGCATCGGCTCGAGCATGACACTCGACGCGACGATCAATCCCGACTTCGGTCAGGTCGAGGTCGATCCCGCGGTGCTCAACCTCTCGGCCTTCGAGAATTTCTACCAGGAGCGCCGGCCGTTCTTCGTCGAGGGCGGCGGGCTCTTCGCCTTCGGCGGAGCCGGCGGGAACTACGGCTGGTTCAATCCCAACTTCTTCTACACGCGGCGCATCGGAAGGCCGCCGCAGGGCTCGCCGACGCACCGCGGGTTCGCCGAGCAGCAGGACAGGACGACGATCCTCGGCGCGGCGAAGGTCACCGGGCGCGTCGCCGACGCGTGGTCGCTGGGCGTGCTCAGCGCGGCGACCGAGCGCGAGTTCGTCGACATCGATTCGGCCGGCGTGCGCTTCAGCGACGAGGTCGAGCCGCTGACGTTCTACAACGTCCTGCGCACGCGCGGTGAGTTCAACGGCGGCGCCCAGGGCATCGGCGTGCTCGGCACCGCCACCGTGCGCGACCTGCCCGAGAGCGGCCCGCTCGGCGAGGTGCTGCCGTCGCGAGCGTTCTCTGTCGGCGTCGACGGGCACACCTTCCTCGACGAGTCGCGCGCCTGGTCGCTCGCGGGCTGGGCCGGCGCGACGAGCGTCGCCGGATCGAGCGATGCGATCACCGGACTGCAGCTCGCGCCGCAGCGCTACTTCCAGCAGCCCGACGCGACGCACCTCGGCGTCGACCCGACGGCGACCTCGCTCGAGGGATGGGCCGGTCGGGTCCGCATCGCCAAGCGCTCGGGCAATCTCCGCACGAGCGCCGCGATCGGCGCGCTCTCGCCGGGCTTCGAGACGAACGACATCGGCTACAGCCGGCGCGCGGACTACCTCAACTGGTCGGTCGACGGCGACTACCTGTGGTTCGAGCCCGACGGGATCTTCCGCTCGAAGAGCGTGCACGCGCACGCCTATCAGAGCTACGACTTCGGCGGGACCGCGCTCAACGCGGCGTACGGCGTCGGCGTGGGCGGACAGCTCGAGAACTTCTGGGGATTCGAGGCATCGCTCGACTACACGCCGCTGACCTACGACACGCGCAGCACGCGCGGCGGACCGATGATCGACGGACCTGCGGGATGGTTCGGCAACGCCTCGATGAACAGCGACTTCCGACAGCCGGTCGCGTTCTCGGCCTACGGTGGAGGCGGCAACAGCCCGCAGGAGATCTGGAACTTCTACTCCGGCCTCACGCTGAGCTTCCGCCCGGCCGACCAGGTGCAGATCTCGGTCGGACCGAACTGGAGCCGCGAGTACACGCGCGCGGGCTACGTCGCGACGCGCGTCGATCCCTCGATGGACGCTACGTACGGCGCGCGCTACGTCTTCGCCGACCTGACGCAGGGAACGCTCAGCGCCGAGATCCGACTCGACTGGGCCTTCACGCCGGAGCTCTCGCTGCAGGTGTTCGCCCAGCCGTTCCTCGCGACCGGCGACTACGTCGGCTTCAAGGAGCTCGCGCGGCCGAAGAGCTACGACTTCAACGTCTTCGGCGAGGGAAGCTCGACGATCGCATATGCCGACGGCGTCTACACCGCCGATCCCGACGGTGAAGGCAGCGCGCCGGCGCTGTCGTTCCGCGATCCCGACTTCAACTACAAGTCGCTGCGCGGCACCGCGGTGCTGCGATGGGAGTACATGCCGGGCTCGACTCTCTACCTGGTCTGGACGCACAACCGCGTCGACTTCGACACGCTCGGCTCGATGCGGCTCGGGCGCGATCTCGACCGGCTGCTGGCCGCCGACGACGACAACATCCTGATCCTGAAGGTGGCGTACTGGCTCAACCCGTAGCGACGCCGGCTTGCGACAATCCGAACGCGGGAGAGTCTCGACGAGGGTAACCGGTCACACCGCGAACCAACTCTCCGCACATCATGTCCCATCGATACATCGCCCTCGACGAGCAGCGCCCCGGCATCGCGGCGCTGCTCGCGTTCCGCCCGCAGACGGCGGCTCCGCTCAACGCGCTTGCCGAGACGATTCTTCGCGGCCCGTCGCCGCTGACGCCCGGCGAGCGTGAGACGATCGCCGCGTACGTCTCGCGGCGCAACGAGTGCGTCTTCTGCTGCCAGACGCACGCCGCGTCGGCGCGCACGCACCTCGGCGACGAGGCCGAGACAGTCGACGCCGTGCTCGCGGACATTCACGGCGCGCCAATCGACGAGAAGCTGCGCGCGCTGCTGGTGATCGCCGGACGCGTCGCCGAGGGCGGACTCAACGTGCGGCTCGAGGACATCGAGCGCGCGCGGGCCGCGGGCGCCGACGACGTCGCGATCCATGACGCGGTGCTCGTCGCGGCGGCCTTCTGCATGTACAATCGCTACGTCGACGGGCTCGGCACCTGGGCGCCGCCGGAGGGATCGCCCGCGTACGCGGCAATGGGCGCCCGGCTGGCGACCGAAGGATACGGGCCCACTGCGGCCCCGTCGGCGACGTAGTGCGGGACGACCGACGCATCGGCGCGGCACAATAGCAGAAGGGCGCGGAAGCAACAGCCTCCGCGCCCTTCGTTCGTTCATCCCGCGCGACTACCGCATGAGCTGCAGTCGCATGCCCGTCGGCACTCCGTTGATGCGGAGCACGACGAGGTAGGTGCCGTTCGGCAGATCGGCCATCTCCGCGAGCCGCGTGTGCGCGCCGGCCGGCAGCCGCTCGCCCGAGGCGAGGACCGCGACGGTTCGCCCGAGGCCGTCGACGAGCTCGAGGTCGACCGTCGAGGCCGCCGTGAGCGTGAAGCCGAGCTCGGCCTGGCCGGTCGTCGGGTTCGGCCGCGCACGCAGCGCGCCGAGCGCGCCGGTGACGGCCTCGTCGTCGTCGGTGCCGAGCGCCGAGCCCGTCACCGTGATCGTGTCGCGTCCGATCTCCTCCGAATTCGCATCGAAGTACACGAGCTCCAGCGTCGGGCGCCGCGCGCTCGCCGCCGTGTAGAGGATCGTCAGCTCGCGCGTGTCGATCTTCTCGTTGTCAGTGTACTCGGCGCGGAACGTCCTGCCGCGCACGGTGACCAGGTCGGGGTTCGTGTCGTCGCAGTCGCCCGCGGTGTCGCATGGCATCCGCGCGCCGGTGATCGCGACGATGCGCCCGACCTCCGGTCCGTAGTTGCCGATCACCGTGTGCACGAGGTTGCCGAACTTCGGCCGCCCGACGCGCAGGCGGTGCAGCCGCAGCGAGTCGATCTCCGGGATCGGCACCGGCGTGCCGATGAGGATGATCTCCTTCTTCGTCGCCTTCCACGGTCCGTACTTCATCTCGCAACTATCGCCGTCGCAGTGATAGGCCGTGACCGTCACCGTACCGACCCAGCCGATCGTGTAGTCGATGCCGAGGTTGAACTGCACGGTGTTGTTGGCCGGCAGTCCGTGCACCGACTTGATCTCGGTGTACCCGTTGGACGTGCCGAAGGGCCACGACTTCCAGACGCCGTCGACGTAGAGACCGCCGCCGTTGACGCCGGGTCCCGACGGAGGCGGCGCGACGACGATCTTCACCGAGCAGATCGGCGAGACGGGGTTCTTCAGGTTGTAGACCGTGAAGGTCCGTCCGCTGAGGTCGAGGTCGACGAACGGGAAGGGCTTGACCGACATCGAGTCGCAGCGCGTCAGCGACGAGCGCTCGCAGCGGAAGCACACCGTGTCGCGGCAGACGACGGTCTGTCCCTGGCGCACGATCGTCGCGACGAGCTCGATGCAGATCTCGCCGCTGGCGAGGTTCGACGCCGCCGCGATGTTCACCGCCGTCGGCGACGCGCCCGTGCACGCCGTCGAGAAGTTGAGCACGCCGCTGGTCGTGCCGACGAGACTCGCCGGCACCGTCGACGTCGCCACGCACGGCGTCGTCGTGATCCCCTGGATCGTTCCCGACGGCGTCACGCCCGGGGCGATCGGCAGCACGTTGTACGCCAGCGACTGCACCGCCGCGCCGTTCGCGTTCGACATCGTGAACGAGTACCGGCAGCACTCGTCGGTCTTGCCCTCGAGCCAGAACCTGTCGCATCCCTGCGGCTCGGTCGGCTTGTCGCTGATGCGCACACACGCCGTCGGCGACTCGACGCGCAGGCACTGCGTCGTCGCCAGCGGCTTGGCCTGCGCCGCGAACGAGTTGCACGCGAGCTGTCCCGGCGTCGCGGTCGCCGGCACGGTGCCGGTGACGAAGACGTCGAGCGTGCCGCCCGGCGGAATCGTGCTCGCGCCACCGGTCACGGTGATCGAGTACGTGCTGCCGCTGAACGATCCGAAGGCTCCCGGCGTCAGCGCCGGCACCCCGTTCGTCGGATCGACGATCGTTCCGCAGAAGCCGGCGCAGATCGCCGTGCGTGTCGGGTTCTGCGTGTTCGCCGAGGAGTTGTAGCCGACGGTGTAGCCGCCCGGCGCCGTCACGTTCGCCGCCGATGTCACCGGCATCGCGAACTGGCTGCCGCGCGTCGAGTACGTCGTCGACGTGCCGATCACGGCGATGTCGTTGACGTGCGGTAGGATGTCCACCAGGCAGATGTTCGTCAGCGTCAGGTTGCCGCTGTTCTTCAGGCGGAGCCGGAATTCGGCCTGCTGTCCGGGCGCGAGGATCGCGTTGGTCGAGAACGCCGCCGAGCCGCTCTTCGGTCGCACCTCCTTGATGAGCGTCAACTGCGCGATCGCGTTGACGGTGATCTGCGCGTTGTTGCTGGTGACCGTCGCGTGGTTCGATGCGGCGATCGTGAAGTTGTTGAAGTACTGACCGGGCGGAACCGGAGGGTTCGTGCCGATGAGCACGTCGAACTCGATGACGAAGTATTCGACCGTCCCGTCACAGCGGAACGGCAGCGTCGGGAACGTCCACGTCAGGCTCGTGTCGCCCGGCGACGGCGTCGTGATCGTGCCGCCGACCTGCGACGGCACCGACGTCGTCAGCGAGCAGCACGGCGGCGTCCACGCGTTGGCCATCCAGCCGGACGGACCATACCAGTAGGTCGGGTTGCCGACGTAGGAGAATCCGCTCGGCAGCATGTCGTTGATCGAGAGCGTCGTCGCGTTGGTGTTGCCGACGTTCGCGACGGCCATGCGCCAGCGGACGATGTTGCCGGGCACGAATGGTCCCGCCGTCTGTGGCGAGCATCCGGGCTGGCAGCCGTTGCCCATGAAGAGCTTCGTCGCGAGGATCTTCGGTCGCAGCGAGTCGACCGGCTTGGTGTGCGTCGCGGTCACGATCGGCAGGTTGCTCGCCTGCGCGGTGACCGTGTTGACGATGTTCTGGCCGACCGTCAGCGGCGTGAACGGCGGAGCGAAGCTCGCGGTGCGCGCGCAGACGTTGAGGTAGTTGTAGACCGTCTGCGTCGGCTGGATCGAGCCGCCGTACGTCCAGCGCACGCGGCAGACGTTTGCCGGCAGGCTGGTCATCGTGTGCAGTCCGGCGGTCGTGTAGGTGACGGTCGTGCACGCCACCGTGCCGCAGCTCGCGCCGCTCCAGCAGAAGACGTCGACCGTCACCGGCGTGTTCGTCGCCGGCACGTTCGTCTGGATCGACGTGACGTCGAGCGTCGTCGGCACGAGATCCTCCATCACGTAGCCCGGCTGCGAGACGTTGCCGGTGTTGTTGTACCAGAGGGTGTAGGTGCCGCAGCATCCGGGCGAGAACGACGGGTAGTACCAGGGGTTGTTCGCCGGGAAGTACATGTTGATCGAGAGCCACTTCGAGAGCTGTCCCGACGGGTTCGCCGCGCACAGCACCGCTTTGGCGGTGTCGATGAAGAGTCCCGGCTTGAGCGTGTCGCACGGCGTCTTGTAGCTGACCTTCGCCGTGTCGACGACCGTCTGGCCGACGGTGAAGCCGGCCGAGGTCGGATAGCGGGCGCGGATGTACGCGCAGTACGAGACGTTGTACATGTTCACCGGCAGCGTGCCCGGTCCGCCGGTGAGCGTGATGTTCGGCGCGGTGCCGGTGAAGCCCGTCCACGAGCCCCAGACCGAATCGACGATCGATCCGGGAGGGATCACGTCGGCGAGCTGCACGCTCGTGAGGTTGAGTCCGCCGATGTCGCCGCCGGAGGGATTGCTGACGCAGATCCGGTAGATGACCGCATCGTCGAGCGCGCATCCGGCGACGAGGGATTTCTCCATCGTCCACTTGTTCTGCGCCGTCGCGCTGACGCAGACCGGGGCGCCGCTGCCGACGGTCGTGCCGTTGGGCATGCTGATCCACGCGGTGTTGCAGGCGCGCGCGCCGTTGCAGGTCGTTCCCGCGGGGAACTTCACGTTGATCTGCACGGTGCCGGTCGTCGAGCTCGTCGTCAGACCGGTGAGTGTGAACGTCACGATGTTGCCGCTGACGACCGCCGCGGGGATCGTGCTGACGACCACCAGGTTCGAGGGGATCGTGTCGCGGATGACGATGGTTCCCGGCGCGCCGCCCATCCACGTGTAGGTCAGCGTGTAGGTGAACGCCTGTCCCGATGGGACGACGGTCGCGTCGGCGGATTTCGAGAGGCTGAGGGTGATGCCCTGTGCGATGGCGCCCTGACAGGCGAACAGCAGAAGAAGGAGCGCAGGCACCGCACGCAGCATGCGTGCGGTCCTGCCCCGGAAGAGGGTCTGGATCCTCATGCGAAGACCTCGAGATAATTGGATCCGGGGCCGTTGGACCGGACGGGAGAGTGATGCCGTCATCGCCTGCCTGCCCCGACGCATGCGATGCATGCGCCGCGGCGTGTCGAGTGGAACTTCACGTTCGGCTGCGTGACGGGGAGGGCCTCGCGGAATCCGACGTTGACTCGACGACGTGTGCGACGACGGTGCCCGGGGGGTGGGCAGAGTTGTATCGGGAAGTTAGCGTCTGGATTGGAGAAAGCGAAGACAAACGTCGCAGGTCGGGATGCGTCGCTCGAGAGTCCACAGGACCGGGCTCGCGCCGCGATGGTCCATGACTGATGCCGACGTACCCGGTAATTGATGCCTTCGCATCATTGCCCACCGCGGCTCACCGGGCTAGGTTTCCACGTCGCCGGACAACTCGGGCGAGCGGCCGGACGCACGATCAGCGTCTGCCGTTCGGTTGCCCCAGCGACGATCGAGGACGATGATCTTCGACAGCTTCGCCCGCCGACCGGGCCGCTGACACGATCCGCGCGGCGCTATCCCCTGGCGCCTCACCCCGACGGATTGACGGCCGGTCGCTGCACTCCCGTACCGGTGCCGCAGGAACGCTCGGTTGGTCTCCCGATGCGGGAGAGCGTGATGCGATCGGTGCGGGTCGAAACGCCGGCGAGACGAGTTCACCCCGCGTTCGCCGGAACAGGAGAGGCTGCCGATACCGTGGACCCCGGGCCATCAGAAATGGCTCGGGGTCCCCTTGTTTCCGACCCTCGCCCGCGATTCGCCCCTCGAATCGGGCGCGCTGATGCGGTTCCATCCGACCAATGATGCCTTCGAATCATTGCCCACCGCGGCACTCCGTCCTAGGTTCCATCGATACTCCACGTCCCCCGAAACGATTTCTGCACAGCCATGATCACACCCGTTCGCATTACCCTCGCGATTGCCGTCGCGTGCCTCGGGGCAGTACCGGTGGCACTCGAACTGCAATCATCGCCTCCAGCCGGAGAGCGCACCTACGTCGGCAGCCAGGCATGCGCCGGCTGCCACGCCGAGAAGCACAGTCCCACGAGCGACTACCAGGGCTTCTCGATGTTCCAGAAGACGACGCACCAGAAGATCCAGCAGCGGCCGACACCGCAGACCGTGATCATCGACAACTACTTCCGCGGCGACTCGGTCCTGCGCGCCTACCTGGCGCAGGTCCCGATCCCCGGCAAGGACACGTTGCTGATTCACCTCTCGATGACCCCGGACAGGAAGAACTACCGGATGCAGATGAGCATTTCCGGTGGTGGACCGACGACACCGTGGTACACCGTGACCTACACCCACGGCGGCAACGGCTGGAAGCAGCGCTACCTCGTCGACATCGGCGGCGTCAACTACGTCGGCCCGTTCCAGTTCGTCATGCCCGGCTATCGCAAGCGCGATCCGTCGCACGGCGAGTTCTACTTCCTCGACGTCGGCCGCTGGATCCGGATGAATCCGGAGACGAGCCAGGCGGAGTTCATCAACCCGAACTCGAACGAGTTCAAGTCGAAGTCGTGGGATCACACCTGCGCGCCGTGTCACACGACCGGCTCGACGCAGTTGATGACCGTCAACGGCGCGGACACGAACTACAAGGCGGTCTGGCCGGGCATCGCCGAGGGCGACTCCGCCAAGATCGATCAGAACGTGATGGTCGGCTGCGAGAGCTGCCACGGACCGGGCTCCGAGCACGTCGCCAGCCCGTCGGTCGAGGGCTCGATCATCAACCCGAAGAAGTGGGGCGCCACGCGCGAGGCGACGGACCTGCGCCTGGACCTGTGCGGACAGTGCCATACGCGCTCCAAGAGCACCGGCGGCACGCACCAGTTCCCGTTCGACGAAGTGCGCAACGTGGCGTACGTCCCGGGACAGCCGCTGAAGGATTTCATCGGCGACGCCTACAACGCGATGGCGGTGTGGCCCGATCGCAAGACCTCGTACGCGCATCATCAGGCGGTGCAGGATTACCAGCGCAGCGGTCACTACGACTCACACACGTTCAACAACGCGTGCTGGGACTGCCACACGGTGCACTACGACGAGCCGGGACGGGCCAACATGCTCAAGGGTGAGTGGTACTCGATGAAGGCCGGTGACGGCTGCATGAAGTGCCACGCCGACAAGCTCGAGGCCGAGGTCGTCAACACGCGCATGATGAACAAGCACTCGCACCATCCGCAGTCGATGAGCCAGTGCGTCAACTGTCACATGACGAAGACGGCGTCGATCGGATTCCTCGATCTGCCGGGCAACGAGTACTGGGAGTTCACGAAGCGGCTCTATGACTTCAGCACGCACACGTTCAACGTGTTGGCGCCGGAGATGACGATCCGCTACGCGCACCAGGGCATCAACCTCGGCATGATGAACACGTGCGCCGAGAGCTGCCACCGCAACGGCCGCGGCTCGCGCAACTCGAACGACACGATCCCCGAGGCTCCGTACTGGGGCGTCTGGGACAACGTCTACGGCCTCTGGAACCAGAAGACCGATCTCGATCTGGCCGACACGCTCATGCGGCACTACAACCGCTTCTGGGGAACCTCGAGCGTCTACACGACGGCCGACCCCGAGCGCCAGTCATCGATCGTGTCGATCGCGCCGATTCCCGTGCGGGCCTCGGCGACGATCGAGCTGTTCATCGCCCCGAGCGATCGGACGGTCCTCGAGATCTACGACACACGCGGACTGCGGGTCTACTCGACGGAGCCGGCGACAACCGGTCCGACGAGCATCCGCTGGGAGGGCACCGACCAGACGGGCCGGCGCCTTGCGAGCGGCACCTACTTCGTGCGACTCAAGAGCTCGCGCGGCGTCAGCGAACAGCGCATCGCGCTGGAGCGGTAGCGGCGGGGTCATGTGGCAGAAGAGAGCGAGCCCCGGGATCGAGAGATCCCGGGGCTCGCTTGTGTTTTGGGGCGCGGCGAGCGATGCGCGGCGAGCGATGCGATGCGCGATGCGATGCGCGCGATTCGCGGCGGGCGCATTATCTCCCCGGCGCTCAAGCGCCGGGCTGACGGGTCAAGCCTCGTGAACGAGGCTCGCGTATGGAGCCGCGCCAGTGCATTGCCGAGAGACGACGTATCGCCGTGGGCGCAATGCGCCGCGCATGCGCGCGGCTCCTTGCGACGATCACAGAGAATGCGTCAAATCGCGAGCGCTCCCAGAGCGCTCGCACCGAGCCCACATCGCTCGCGAATCGCTCTCGGCAATCAACTGCCGCAGCTGTGTGCGTAAGCCCCGTTCACGGGGCTTGACGCGTCAGCCCGGCGCTTGAGCGCCGGGCGGATAATGCGCCGGGCGGACAATGCGCGGAGAGCGCTATCGCTCCGCCCTCCCCTTCATCTCCGCCTTCAGCGCTGCCCATTGGGCGTCGACATCCGGCTCGTCGAGCGCGACCACGAGGCGGCATGCGCCCCAGGGCGTGAACACTCCGCTCTCTTCGCGGAACATGTCGTACTTCTCGGTCAGGCGCACCGCGTAGACGCGCGCGGTGATCGGAAGGGTCGCGTTCGCCGCGGTGGTCGTCGAGCGCCACGTTGCGATCGGAATCTCGTCGAAGGTCTTCGCCTTGTCGATGTTGTAGGCGCGGAAGAACATCGCGATGTCCTCCTCGCTCTTGTCCCCCCTGCCCAGTCGCGCGTCGATCTCCGCGAGCGAGGCGAGCGCGTAGGGCCGGAAGACCTTCTCCTGCCCCCGCTCGCTCGACAGTACGATGGAGTGCAGTCGGCCGAAGCGGAACGTGGCGCGGATCGACTCGACCGCGACGCACGTCGGCGCGCCCGACTC
Source organism: Kapaibacterium sp. (SeqCode) (assembly GCA_035539855.1). Lineage (GTDB taxonomy): Bacteria > Bacteroidota > Ignavibacteria > OLB7 > OLB7 > DATLHO01. The sequence goes on from DATLHO010000072.1 coordinate 51,141, forward strand.
AGGGCACGCGAGCTTCAATCCCTCGGTCTCGACGAGGACCTCGTCGACGAGGGAGTCGATCTGGGGGATCCCCTGGTATTCGATCGCGCGCGAGAAGAGGTGGCCGTCGGCGCGGGTGTACGACGGCACCGCCCATCCGTTGGCCGCGACCGTCGTGATGAACGACTGCTGGTCCATGCCGAGCGTGAGGCCGTGGAACTCGAAGCCGCGCGGCTGGGCCGCGGCGGGCGAGACGGCGATGGCGCCGGCGAGCAGCACGAGCGTGCCGGCCAGCGGCGCGAGGGTGCCTGCGAGCCGCACGAGTGAGGCGGTAGAGCGTCTCATGAGTGTGTTCAGGGATTGGCCCGGGCTCGCGTCCGGGCGTGATTGGGGATCGGGGCTCCGTTCGGCGAATCCCCGATGGTTCCAGACTTGGTCCGTGTGCTTCAGCAGATGCGCGGCAACTGCTCGCCGCTCATCATCTCGACGATGCGCGTCGCGCCGATGCTGCTGAGCATCGTCACGAGCGGCTCGCCCCGGTCGACCCGCCCGATGATCGCCGAGCGCGTGCCGGCGCCGTGCGCGTCGATGATCGCGCAGGCGAGCTCGGCCTGCTCGGCGGGGACGAACGCGACGAAGCGTCCCTCGTTCGCGAGGTACAGTGGATCGAATCCGAGGATCTCGCAGACGCCCTGCACGCTCTCGTTCACCGCGATCGCCACGTCGTCGACGGCGATGCGGACGCCGCCCGCCTCCGAGATCTCGATGAGCGCGCTGCCGAGTCCGCCCCGGGTCAGGTCGCGTAGACAATGCACCTCGATGCCCGCGTCGAGCAGCGCGAGCACCGTCGTCGCAAGCGGCGCGCAGTCGCTCTCGACGGCGGTCTCGAGCTCGAGTCCCTCGCGCGCGGCGAGGATCGCGACGCCGTGACGGCCGATGTCGCCGGAGAGGATCACAGCATCACCCACGCGCACGCTCCGCGGCTCGATCGTCAGGTCGTGCTCGATAAGGCCGATGCCCGCGGTGTTGATGAAGATCCCGTCGCCCGAGCCGTGATCGACGACCTTCGTGTCTCCGGTGACCAGCCACACGCCCGCCTCGTCGGCGCAGCGCCGCATCGACTGCACGATGCGCCAGAGGGTCTCCATCGGGAGCCCCTCCTCGAGAATGAATCCGACGCTCAGATACAGCGGTCGCGCTCCGCACATCGCGAGGTCGTTGACCGTGCCGAAGACCGCGAGCGACGCGATGTCTCCGCCGGGGAACTCGATCGGCCTGACGACATACGAATCGGTCGTGAACGCCACGTGCGACGTCGGCACCGGCAGCAGCGCGGCGTCGTGACGCACCGCGAGAGCGGGGTTGGCGAACGCCGGGACGATCATCCGCTCGATGAGCTGGTGCATCAGCCGGCCGCCGCCGCCGTGCGCCAGAAGCACCGTCGGGTACTGCTCGATGGGGACCGGGCAACTGAGCATCGAAGCCACGTCGACCGCGCTCATGCGACCTCCAGACGGCGATATCGGTGATACGCGGCGCAGGCGCCCTCGCCCGAGACCATAGGCGCGCCGAGCGGATGCTCCGGCGTGCACAGCGATCCGAACGCGCCGCAGTCACGCGGCTTGAGCTCGCCGCGCAGCACGTCGCCGGCCCGGCACTCGGCGGGCTCCTCGACGTGATGATCCTCCAGACCGAAGCGCCGGCTCGCGTCGAACGCGGCGTAGCGAGGCGCGATCTCCAGGCCGCTCGCGGCGATCGTCCCGACGCCGCGCCAGCGGCGGTCGGCGACGACGAAGACCTCCTCGAGCATCGCGCGCGCGGCAAGGTTGCCATCGGAGCGCACGACGCGCGCGTACTGATTCTCGACCTCGGCGCGCCCCTGCTCGAGCTGCTCGACCGCCATCGCGATCCCCTGCAGGATGTCGAGCGGCTCGAAGCCGGTCACGACGATCGGCACGCCGTAGCGCTCCGCGATCGGCGCGTAGAGCTCGATGCCCGTGATCGCGCAGACATGCCCGGCCGCCAGAAACGCCTGGATGCGATTCGTCGGCGAGGAGAGGATCGCCTCGATCGCCGGCGGCACCATCACCTGCGAGACGAGCATCGAGAAGTTCACGATCGCCTCGCGCGACGCCTGGTACAGCGCCATCGCGCTCGCCGGCGCGGTCGTCTCGAACCCGACGGCGAAGAACACGACCTCGCGCGATGGACTCTCCCGGGCGATGCGCAGCGCGTCGAGCGGCGAGTAGACGATGCGCACGTCGGCGCCCGTGGCTTTCGCCGACAGCAGATCGCCACTGGATCCGGGCACGCGCAGCATGTCTCCGAAAGAGCACAGCGTGATCTCCGGACGCCGCGCGAGCTCGAGCGCGCGGTCGATCATCTCGAGCGGCGTGACGCAGACCGGACAGCCCGGTCCATGCGCGAGCGTGATGGCTTCCGGCAGCAGTGCGTCGATGCCGAAGCGCACGATCGCATGCGTCTGGCCGCCGCAGATCTCCATGATCGTCCACGGCCGCGTGACCGTTCGCGCAATGCGCCGCGCCATCGCCGCCGCGGCCTCGCCGTCGCGGAACTCGTCGAGGTACTTCACGACGGCTCCCCCTCGCGCTCGCCGAGCTCGTCGATCTGGCGCAGATACTCGAAGACCAGCGCCGCCTCGCGCTCGTCGATGACACTGATCGCGAATCCGACGTGCACGACGACATAATCGCCGACCCTCGCCTCGGGGACGTAGGCGAGATTCACCTGTCGGATCACGCCGCCGAAGCTGACGCGTCCGCTGCGCTCGATGCCGTTGTCACAGTCGATCGCTTCGATTCTTCCCGGCACGGCAAGGCACATGGCAGGCTCCGGCAATGATGTTCGGACTGCAAGGAACCGAACTCGCCGGACTGTCGGTATGACAGGCGTCAGGAAGTGGAGTGCTGACTGCGCGAGGAGTGCAGGGGGACTGGGGGTGGAGAGAGTGGGCGGACGGGTGGAGGTGGTTGTGCGGGCGCCCAAATGCCGAGGCTTCGCGGCGGCATGCCGTCGAGCTCGTTGACCGTCGCACCTTCGGTAATGGCAAGCCCAGCGCGGCGGCGTTGCAATCCGGAGCAAGACACAGCACGTAAGACAACGCTACCGGGGTCCCTCTCATCGCCGCATACGGCCTCAAGCACACGCGTTCGTCGCGCCGCACGGAGAAAGGTCATCGTCGTTGGCGATCCCGTCGCTGTCCTCGTAGCTATTTGATGCCGGCGTGCCCGGCGGCGGCATATGACGGCCGGCCTCAGCTTCGTGGCGTGAAGTCGACGTAGTCCTCAAACTCCCAATAGCCGAGTCGGGACAGCTTCTCAGCTATGACATCCCAGCCCTCGCCCGTGCATGACTCCACAAAGTCCGAGACGAATCTGTAGGTCTTCGAGTAGTTATACTCGTCAACGAGCAGAATATGTCGGAGTAGTCGGATCTCGCCACTGGTCAAACTGGCCGACAGCCAATCTGGCGTACACACTCTGAAGTCAAACGACTCCTCGCCTTCTCCACCAGCCGGTCCCGCAATGAGTCGCATTGCCAGGCAGAAGTTCCTGCTATCGGTAGGCACGTAACCTGACAGATCGTCGCCGTCCATGCTGAAGAGGTGGACAAATCGAGCGTTCATAGCCGTAGCGTGGGTTGGCATTCCAGACGACGCTGTCGCACGAGGTCGCGACCTCCGCCGCCGATAGGCGTGCCCGTCAGGATGGCTGGTCATCGTGACACCGCGATGTGACGTTGGTGACTTCTCGCTCGTTCACGTCGCTATACCGAGGGACGCGAATGAATTCACACCATGAATCGCCTACTCCAACGCGGCGAGACCAAGTTTGTCGAATGTATAGTTCTCCCACGCATCCAGTTGCCGCCGAGCCTCTGATGGATCGTCGCGCAGTAATGCAATCATCTTCTCGGCCTGAAGCGCCAGGTCCGGGCTCAGGCTACTCTGTCGGAGCTCCACGGCAACAGTATCGAGGTCGGACAATGCTCGAGCCGTCTCGCCGGCGCGAGCATACGATAGAGCCATCCAATATCGCACAGCGACTGGCCCTGTTCGACGGACCAGCTGCGCAGCGCGTATAACGTCGAGTGGTTCGGCAACACTCTCAAGAAACGGTAGCGCATCGATCCGTATAGCTTCCACCGCGCTGTCCCACAACGCCACGTCACTTAAGTTCCATGTGTGAGCTCGACCACCCAAACGCCAGCCGATACCAAATGCCACCGAATCGAACGGGGCATACAATGGCTGCACAAACACCTCCAGGTAATACAAACCAGGCGAGCTAGAGCGGTTGAGGTAAACCGCTCGGAGAATCGGCCGCACAGGAGGCAGCGCCAACAATGGGCCACTGCTGCGGAAGCCGGCGACGTGCCGAGTAACATATCTCGCGAAACGCTGGATCGCGGCCTTTGTCACGGCTTGATCTCCTCGACGTTGAGATTGTCACGCCCCGTTTGGTCTCGTGCCTTCAAAATCTGGCGCGTTGTCAAACGCGCCGCTCCCGTTTTAAGATCGAACGCGAAGATTAGACTTACCCGACTTTCGTGAACACCGGATTGCCCGCGACCTTTCGCGAGATTCGATGCGCGGCACGCCCATTCACATCGGGATGACGGCGACAGTTGCGGGAACGGGACGTATCGCACGCGCGCCGCCAGCAACAACCTCAAAGCACCCAACGCTGTCCAGATAGATCATGTAGTGATGCATACCGTCCAGGAATTCCGGATACCCGTCAGCATCCGCACGCAGCTCGGCCATCCATTCGGAATCTTCGATCTCAACCAAGGCGTCGTACACCTCGTCGATGTGCCACGCCGTGCAGAGGTTCTCGCTCCTCTTTCGCAGAGCCTTCACAGACGCGAACTGGATTCCACTAGAGACTATGCTGCCGCGGTCGGCGAACGAGTAGCGCAAGGCAGGCGCGGCGCCTCGACCGTCCCAATATGCCTCCTCGATGAAGTCAGTCGACGGAACATCCACCTCGAGAATTCGCCGTTTTCTCATAGGACTTCATGCAAACAGCAGGCCCAATGAAGTGGCCAGGGAAGGACGAGGGTTTTCGAGAGTGCGACTCCCGCATGGCATCAGAGGACAGCGAACGTGTCCTCGCGGTATCACTAGCTCGCTGCGGACGTCTCCGAGTCGGTACCGCTCTCCGTGGATAACGGTCGCAAGGAAACGCTCAGCGTGCGAACACTATCGAACCGGTGACGGATAACCCGTCGACGAGCATCGTGAGACGGTAAAGATAGAATCCCGGAACTAGTCCTGCGACCTCGACGCTCGTGACGCGCTCACCGACGGCATGCTCACCGAGATCCTCGGTTGTGATCGACCGGCCGAGTGCGTCGAAGAGCTCGAGGCGGAGAGTGCTTGGCCGAGGAAGGCTGTATTGAACGGTGAGTCGGGATCCGCCAGCAGCGGTCCACGCTCGTGCTCGTAGCGATGGCGAAGTAGCGGCGTCCGACGCGTCTACGGCAGAGGGGAGCGAATCCACAATGTTGATCTTTCCGCCCGCGTAGTAGTGTCGCCCCGACTGGTAATAGGCGATGTCGGGGGATTCCTTGACTGGGGTGTACGGAAAGTAGTCACCGCTGTACGCATAAGAGCGTGTAGGAAGTCCGCGTGAGATTGGTTCCATGCTGCGGCCGACCTCGCTTCGAGAGAGGTAGAATATCCAGTTGCTGTCCATCGTGTTGATGTGAAAGACGTAGCGCTTGCCTCGCACGAACGTCAGCTCACGCGCCTCGAGGCCGTCGATCACGTAACATGAATCCTCTCCTCTCCCGAAGAAGGGATGCGCCTGCGTCTTGGGCGCCAGCTCGACCTCCAGCGTGTCCGGAGACTGCGCCACGACGACCGTGGAGGCGACAGTCATGAGGATCACGAGATACGCTGCGTGTCCGCGGTTGAGATGTGTCATCGGCTGATCGATTTCGGTGAACGACGGGCGGTACGGGGTCGGTGCTGTCTGCGATCGGATTCGGAATCGGCGGGCGATTCATCGGACGCCTTCATTTGCGCGGCGCGTTCGGAGTACGACGAGCCTGCGGAGTCGCTCGATCATACCAAGGAACGGCCGTTCACAGTCTGACATATGTCAGGTTGCGACGCACCTCCCTCTGCTGCAATGTGCTGACCCCCGATCATCCCTGCCGCCGCACGACCGCGGCAACCTGCCCGAGCGCTATTCCCCCATCATTCGGTGGCACACGCTGATGCCTGTAAACCTCGAAGCCCTCGTCGTCGAGTCGGCGCGTCGCCCGCTCGGCGAGGTAGCGGTTCTGGAAGCATCCGCCGCTCAACGCGATGCGTTCGCAGCCGACGTGTCGCGCCACGGCGACCATCGACTCGACCAGCGCGTTGTGGGCGCGCGCGGCGATGATGCCCGCGGCGACGTCGCCGCGCACATCGTCGACGATCGCTTGGATCATCGGACCCCAGTCGACGATTTGCTTCGTGCCGTGGTCGATGAGCCCAATGGGATACGCGTCTTCGGTCGCGATGATCGCGCTCTCGAGCTCGATCGCGGCCTGGCCCTCGTAGCCGCAGCGCTGGCGGATGCCCGCGATCGAGGCGATCGCGTCGAACAGCCGCCCCGCGCTCGAGGTCGTCGGGGCGTTGACGCCGCGACGGAGCATCGCGGCGATGAGCCCGCGCTCGCGCGCGTCGAGCGCGACCAGGGGCGCGAGATCGGCGTGCGTGCGGTCGTCGAAGAGCGCGTCACCGTGGAGCTCGTGGAGCAGCCCGAGCGCGGTGCGCCGCGGCTCGCGCACCGACGCGTCGCCGCCGGGGAGCCGGAACGTGCGCAGGTGCGCGACGCGCTCGAAGGTGCTCGCGTCGGGAGCATCGCGCCGCGGAACGAGCAGGAACTCTCCTCCCCAGATCGTCCCGTCCGTCCCGTATCCCGTGCCGTCCCATGCGATGCCGAGCACCGGGCCGTCGAGGTCGTTGTCGGCCATGCACGACAGGACGTGCGCGTGATGGTGCTGCACGCCGACGACCGGCAGGCCGAGCCCGGCGGCGTGATGCGTCGAGAGATAGTCGGGGTGCAGATCGCAGGCGACGATCGTCGGCGTCGTCTCGTAGAGCTTCTCGAAGCTCGCGATCACCCCGCGGAACGCAGCGTGCGCGGGCTCGGTCGCGAGGTCGCCGATGTGCTGGCTGACGAAGACGTTGCCGCCGACAGCGACCGCGACCGCGTTCTTCTGGTGCGCTCCCACGGCGAGCACGCGGTCGGCGCCGGCGATCGGCAGCGGCAGCGGCGCGTAGCCCCGCGCGCGGCGGATCATCGTCTCGCGGCCGGCGATGACGCGCACGATCGCGTCGTCGACGTGGCGCGTGATCGGACGGTCGTGCACCAGCAGCAGATCCGCGATCGCTCCGAGCCGCCCGATCGCCTCGCGCTCGTCGATGCAGATCGGCTCCTCCGAGAGATTCCCGCTCGTCGCGACGACGGGTCTTCCGACTTCGCCGAGCAGCAGCACGTGCAGCGGCGTCGCGGCGAGCATCACGCCGAGTGTCCTGCTCGAGGGAGCGACGTTGGCGGCGATGGGCGCGAGGTTGGCGGCGAGCGGCGCGCCTGCACCGATCGACGAGCCGTCAGCGGAGACCGGCGCGGTCTCGCGTCGGTCGATCAGGACGATCGGTGCCTCCGGCGAAAGCAGCAGCCGGCGCTCGATCGGCGACACGGTGCAGAGCGCTTCGGCGTCGTCGATCGAGGCGAGCATCAGCGCGAGCGGCTTCTCCTCGCGATGCTTGCGCGAGCGCAGGCGCGCGACGGCGTCGGCGTTGGTCGCGTCGACGAACAGGTGAAATCCCCCCAGCCCCTTGACCGCGACGATCGCGCCGTCGCGGATCGCCGCGGCGGCGTCGAGCAGCGCGCGCTCGTGCGTCGCGATGATCGAGCCGTCCGGGCGCCAGAGCTCGACGTGCGGGCCGCAGTCGGGACACGCGTTCGGCTGCGCGTGGAATCGGCGGTCGAGCGGGTCGCGATACTCGGCCTCGCACGCCTGACACATCGCGAAGCCGCGCATCGTCGTCGATGCGCGGTCGTACGGCAGCGCGTCGATGATCGTGAAGCGGGGTCCGCAATTGGTGCAGTTGGTGAACGCGTAGCGATGGCGGCGGTTGGTCGGATCGAGGATCTCCGCGCGGCAGTCGTCGCACAGCGCGATGTCCGGCAGCACGAGCGCGCTGATCGCGCCGCGCGATTCGCTGTGGCGGATCTCGAAACCGTGGAAGCCGACCGGGTCGAGCCAGGTCGACTCGAGGCTCTGGATGAACGCGCGCGCCGGCCTCTCGAGCTCGAGCGCGGCGAGGAACGCGGTGAGCGCGACGTCGTCGGACTCGACCTCGATGAAGACGCCCTGGGCGTCGTTGACGACCCAGCCGCGCAGGTCGTGGCGCAGCGCAAGGCGGTAGACGAACGGACGGAAGCCGACACCCTGTACCGCGCCGCGGATCGCCACGCGCAGGCGGCGAGCGGGCGTCACGCCGGGCATCACCCGGCCTCCTCGACCTCGACGCTCTCGAGCACGATCTGCTGCGCGTACGGATCGGTCGCGCTCGAGCCGCGCGTGACCTCGAGGCGCGCTCCTTCGGCGAGCGTGCCGGGCGTCTCGTTGACGAAGTGCTCGCGGAAGTGCTCCGGCGAGATGTTCGACAGCGCGCCGAGACGCACCGTGACGCCGACGACGCGGCGGGCGCCGCTGGCGACCGTGACCGACTCGATCTGCTTCAGCAGGTTGGCGATGAGGGAATGCTCGTGCATGGCGTGGGGTACCAGTGAGTGGAGTGTCAGGTGCTCGAGACGGGATCGGAGGGCGCAGGTCGAGACGCTCCCACGTCGACCTGCGCCACGATCTCCTCGACCACACGCTCGACCGCGTCGGCGATCGGCGGCGTCAGGCCGGTGCCGGCCTCGAAGCGCATCCCCTCGATTCCGTAGAGGATGAGGCGCTCCGGTAGTGTGCCGAGCGCGCGCGCCATTTCGATCGCCTCGGCGACACCGAAGGCGTGCGTCGAGTAATGAAGAAAGTCGGAAGGAATCCTATCCATCGCCGCGTCCAGGCGGTGCACCGTTCCTGGCGCGGACCCGGAGCGCGCGGCATCGATGACGATGACGCTCGACGCCCCTTCCCACGCCGCCATCAGCGAGGTCCCCTCGCCGCTCTGCACGAGCACGTCGAAGCGCCCCGCGTGCGGACGCAGTCGCTCGGCGACGGCCACGCCGGCGCCGTCGTCGCTGCGCCAGGCGTTGCCGACGCCGAGGACGAGCGTGCGCGCCGGCGGAGTCTCAATCACGCACCACCTCGAGCCGCAGGAAGTGCGTCGCGCACGAGATGCACGGGTCGTAGTTGCGCACCGCCTGCTCGCAACGCCAGGTGAGCATGTCGTTGTCGAGATCAAGGTACTGCGGCACGAACGCCCGCAGGTCGCTCTCGATTGTCTTCTGGTTCTGCGACGTCGGCGGGACGATCTTCGCGTCGGTGATCAATCCCCCGTCATCGAGCCGGTAGCGATGGTAGCAGATGCCGCGCGGCGCCTCGGTGCAGCCGTAGCCGGTGCCGGCGCGCGGGGTGACCGCGACCGATGCGTGCTCGGGCTTCACGTACTCGCCGATGATCCGCTCCGCCTCCTCGATCGCATACAGCGTCTCGACCGCGCGGACGATGATGCTCTTGAACGGATTGCGGCACACCCGGTCGAGTCCTGCCTCCGTCGCCGCCTGGCGCGCCAGGGGCGAGAGCTGGTCGTAGTTCAGCGCGAAGCGCGCGAGCGGACCGACCATGTAGTTGTCGCCGTCGCTCGTCGAGGAGTGCAGCGCGTTGGAGTGCCGCACGTGCTCCTCGGTGAAGTGCCGGTCGTACTCGTCGAGTCCGATGTCGAGGCCGCGGCTGGAGATGAGCCGTCCCTCGGTGATCGCGTACTCGTCGGGATGATGCAGCGCAACGAAGAGGTAGTCCTGCTCGAAGTCCGGGAACGGCAGCGTCGCGGTGAAGCGCACGAGCGCGAGGGCCTCCTCGCGAGCGGTCGCCAGGCGCGGCAGATACTCGACGAGATCGCGGCGCTCGGGGACCTTGTAGAAGCCGCCGATGCGCACGCTCACCGGATGGATCTCCCGTCCGCCGATCGTCGTCATGATGTCGTTGCCGAGCTTCTTCAGGCGCAGCGCGGTCTGCACGATGTCGGGATGATCCCCGGCCATCGCGATCGCGTCCTGGTAGCCGAGGAAATCCGGCGCGTGCAGCATCGCGACGTGCAGCACGTGGCTCTCGATCCACTCGCCGCAGTACAGCAGCCGCCGAAGCGCGCGGACCTGCGGATCGACCGAGACGCCGAGCGCGTTCTCCATCGCGTGGGTCGCGCCGATCTGATAGGCGACCGGACAGATGCCGCAGATGCGCGCGGTGATGTCCGGAGCCTCGCTGTACTCTCGTCCGCGCAGCAGCGCCTCGAAGAATCTCGGCGGCTCGAAGATCTTCAGCCGCACGTCGTCGACGACGCCGTCATGGACCTTCACGTAGAGCGCGCCCTCACCTTCGACGCGCGCGAGGTAGTCGACCTTGATCGTCCTGGTTCTCATTGCTCACCCGAATACGGCGCTTCGTGCGCCTCACTCTCCCTGCGGAACGGCTCCGCATAGGCGTTGATGCCTCTGAACCCTCTGAGTATCCGCGGATCGTCCACTCCATGCCACGCCCAGACGCCGGCGAGCGACGCGGTGTTCGGCGTCTCCATCGGACCAAAGCAGCCGTAGCAGCCGCGGTTGAATGTCGGACAGAGCGCGCCGCACCCTGCGTGCGCGACCGGTCCGAGGCAGGGCGTGCCCTGCGCGACCGTCACGCACGTGACGCCCTTGCTCTTGCACTCGATGCAGACGCTGTGCGAGGCGATGACCGGCTTGCGGCCGTTGAGGTAGGCGTTGAGCACCTCCAGCAACTGGTGCTTGCTGATCGGACATCCGCGCAGCTCGTAGTCGACGAACACGTGGTCGGCGATGGGCGTCGACTTGCCGAGGATCTCGAGGTAGCTCGGATTGGCGTAGACCATCGGCGCCAGTTCGCGCACGTCGGCGAAGTTGCGCAGCGCCTGGATGCCGCCGGCGGTCGCGCAGGCGCCGATCGAGATCAGCACCTTCGAGCTGCGGCGCACCTGGTGGATGCGCTCGGCGTCGTGCGGCGTCGTGATCGATCCCTCGACGAGCGAGACGTCGTACGGACCCTTGACGACGGCGCGCGAGGCCTCGGGGAAATTCGCGATGTCGATGCCCGCGGCGACGGCGAGGAGCTCGTCCTCGCAATCGAGCAGGCTCAACTGGCAGCCGTCACAGGAGGAGAACTTCCAGACAGCGAGCTTCGGTTTTCTCGTCGGCATATCACACCTCTCGCTTGACGAAGAGATCGACCAGAGCGTCGTAGCGGTAGACCGGTCCATCCTTGCAGACGAACGTCGGCCCGTACTGGCAGTGGCCGCAGAGCCCGATGCCGCACTTCATGTTTCGCTCCATCGACAGGTACATCCGGTCGTTGTCGATGCCGCGCTTGCGCAGCTCCTCGACGGTATAGCGCATCATCACCTCCGGACCGCAGACGAAGGCGACCGCATTCTGGGGATCGAACGGCGCGCGGCGGATGAGCGTCGTGACGACGCCGACGCTGCCGCGCCATCCCTCCATGCCGCGATCGACCGTGACGAAGACGTCGAGGTCGAAGCGCGCGCGCCAGCTCTCGAGCTCGGCGCGGAAGAGCAGATCGGCGGGCGAGCGCGTGCCGTACAGCAGCACGACCTTGCCGTAGCGCTCGCGGCGGGCGAGCACCTCGTAGATCGCCGGGCGCAGCGGCGCCAGGCCGATGCCGCCGGCGACGAGCACGAGATCGCTCCCCTCGCAGTCGCCGACCGGCCAGGGCCGGCCGTACGGACCGCGCACGCCGACGACGTCGCCGACCTTCAGCTTCGCCATCGCGCGGGTGACCGTGCCGACGGCGCGCGTCGTGTGCACGAGCGACTGCGGCGTGCCGGGGTTGCCGCTGATCGAGATCGGCACCTCGCCGACGCCGAACAGGTAGAGCATGTTGAACTGCCCCGGACGGAACCTCAGCTCGGGTCCGCCGTCGAGCGCCTCGAGCGTGAGCGTGAAGGTGTCGTGCGTCTCGTGCCGGGCGCGACGAACCTCGAACGGACGCGGAAGCATCGGATCGGTTCCGATGTCGTGCTCCGCGACGGGGACCTCAAGCAGGGACTCCATAGATGTCGATGAGTTGGAGTCGGGTCGCGTCGAGACGCTGGCCGACCATGATCGAGAAGCGCTTGAGCAGCTCGTAGCCGAGGTCGTGATTGACCTCGCACTTGCCGCGCAGGCATCTGCCGTCGACGACGATCGCGCGCGTCAGCTCGACGGCGCGCGCGTCGAAGCGCCACTGGTACGGCGGGATGAGCCAGGACCATCCGAGGATCTCTCCCTCGTCGAGCGTCTGGATCTCGATCGCGCCGCGGTTGGGCGCGAAGACTTCGAGGGCGACCTTCCCCTGGCGCAGCAGGTAGACGTTGTCGGCGTCCTCGCGCTCGCGGAAGATGAAGCTGCCGGCGTCGAAGCGCGCGTTGGTCGCGCAGCCGGCGATCATGTCGATGTAGCTGCGGTCGAGTCCGTTGAAGAACGGATGCTCCTCGAGGATTCCTACGAGATTGTCCATGGGTCTCCTTCACGACAGGGGCGGCCGGATCGCTGCGCTCCGGCGCCTGGTAGAAGAGATCGGGTTGATCGCAGCCGCGCGGTCCGGCTTCAGCCGCCGACGTCGGTCTGCCGCACCGCGTGCAGCTCCTCGGTGATGTCGATGCCGGCCGGACACCAGGTGATGCAGCGTCCGCATCCGGTGCAACCGGAAGTGCCGAACTGATCGAGCCAGGTGCCGAACTTGTGGGTGATCCAGTGCCGGTAGCGTGCCCGCGCCGAGGTACGGACGCTGCCGCCATGGATGTATGAGTAGTCGACGGTGAAACACGAGTCCCATCGACGCCAACGCTCCGCGTTGTCGCCGGCGAGATCGGTCAGATCCTCCACCGTCGTGCAGAAGCAGGTCGGACAGACCATCGTGCAGTTGCCGCACGTCAGGCAGCGCTCGGCCGCATGCGCCCACCGCGGGTTCTCCGCGTTGCGCGCGAGCAGATCCGAGACGTCCGTCGTGTCGACCGTTCGCGACATCCCCCTGCCGGCACGCGCCGCGCGCGCGTCGACCTTCTCATTCTCCGCCGGCGACATCGCCGTGAGCACCAGCCGCGCGCTGAGCTCCGCGCAGATCTCCTCTCCCCTCTCCGAGCCCGCCTCGACGGCGAAGAAGTGCCGTCGCTTGCCGATGACCTCCGTCAGCGCGATGTCGAAGCCCTCGCGTGCGGTCGGACCGGCGTCCATCGACGCGCAGAAGCAGGTGCCGCCGGGCTCGGTGCAGTTGACCGCGACGACGAGCACGTCGCGGCGACGCTCGCCGTAGTGCGGGTCGACGTAGGGTCCGCCGAGAAACACCCGGTCCTGGATCTCGATCGCGCGCAGCTCGCAGGGTCGCACGCCGATGAGCGCCAGCGGACGGTGCTCCTGGCCCTGCTCGACGATGTCGAGTCCGGTGACGTTGCGCCGCGCGCGCCAGAGCATCAGCCTCGGCGGGTGCAGGTAGCGTTTCCATGTGTGCGCTCCGACGGCATAGCCGAAGAGCGCCTCGTCGTCGCGCCGGCGCAGCCGGTAGCCACCGCGGGACTGTTCGTCAGTCCACCCGATGGGCAGCTCCGCCGACGTTGTGATCTCGTCGTAGACGATCGCGTCGTCGCGCACCGTCGGTCCGATGATCGTGAAGCCGCGCGCCGCGAGCGCCGCGAACAACAGGTCGAGATCCTCTCGCTCGAGAACCGTCCGGCCGCGATGGCCGCCGTTCCCGGTGATGCCGTCGACGATTCCCTGCTCGAGGGACGTCACCGGCGCTTCCGCCACAAACTCTTCCGATGGGGACATTACGGTCCAGCTCCGCCAAAAGGCATCGTTTCGCTTGCAGAACGAACCTATCGGCGCCGCGAGGGGCAGAAACTGATCCGGATCAGTTTTTCGATGGGGCGCGGAGTGGTGTACCGATTGCTACAGCACCGTGCTGAAGTGTTGCAAAGCGGAGGATAGGGTGATGAGGAGATTCCTGATGATGATGGCGGCCGCCGCGGCGATGCTCCTGCCGGAGATCGTCGAGGCGCAGCGGCCCGCGACGGCGATCGGACCTCGAAGGACGGGCCCGGCAACGCACGCTCCGGGACGGTTCATCGTGACGCTGCGCGAAGGCGTCGACCCGGCCGCGGTGGCGACGGAGCACGGCGTGCGACCCGACCATGTTTATCGGACGGTGTTCAGGGGATTTGGCGGCGCGGTCAACGAGCTCGCGATCGGAAAGCTGCGCAACGATCCGCGCGTCGTGCGCGTCGAGCCCGATGCGATCATGAGCGCGCTGCAGAGTGCGACGCAGAGCTGGGGACTCGATCGCATCGACCAGCGCGCACTGCCGCTGGACAATCTCTACACGCGGCGCTACACCGGTCGCGGCGTGACGGTGTACATCGTGGACACGGGGATTCGCTACGATCACACGGAGTTCGGAGGACGCGCCGTCGCGGGATACGACGCGTTCAGTGGTGACGGCAACGACTGCCAGGGACACGGAACGCACGTCGCGGGCATGGCCGCCGGCCGCACCTACGGCGTCGCCAACGAGGCGTCGCTCGTCTCGGTTCGCGTGCTCGACTGCAACGGCTCGGGCCTGACCAGCGGCGTCATCGCGGGCCTCGACTGGATCGCCGCGAACCGGCGTACGCCCGCGGTCGTCAACATGTCGCTGGGCGGACCGGTCGTGCAGGCGCTCGACGATGCTGTCGTGCGACTGACCTCCAGCGGCACGCTGGTCGTCGCCGCGGCGGGCAACGAGGGCGTCGACGCGTGCACCGGATCACCGGCGCGCGTCCCGTCGGCGCTGACCGTGGGCGCCAGCGACAACGCCGACCGCCGCGCGGACTTCTCGAGCTGGGGCTCGTGCGTCGACCTGTTCGCACCGGGCGTGTCGGTGCCCGGACCATACGCGCGCTCGAGCACCGACCTGGTGCTCATGAGCGGAACGTCGACGGCCGCGCCGCACGTCGCCGGCGCCGCGGCGCTGCTGCTGCAGCATTATCCCTCGTTGCCGGCGCACGCGGTCCACGACTCCATCCGCGCCTACGCGACGAAGGGCGTGGTGACGAATGCGCAGAGCACGAGCAACCACCTGCTGTATGCGCTCGAGGCGGTTCATGGAGCGGTCGCACCGTCGCCTGAGCCGGCTCCGGCTCCTACGCCTGCGAACGTCGCGCCGGCGGCGTCGTTCACCGTGAGCTGCTCGGGCCTGGCGTGTACGTTCACCGATCGCAGCACCGACGCCGACGGACAGGTCGTCGCGTGGCTGTGGTCGTTCGGAACGGGCGCCACGTCGACGGCGAAGAACCCGTCGTACAGCTTCCCGGCGGCGGGCACCTACACGGTCACGCTCAAGGCCACCGACGACGACGGCGCCAGCGGCTCCTCGAGCGGCACGCTCACGATCACGGCGCCGACGTCTCCGACGATCACGATCTCGCTGAGCGCGTCGCGCACGTCGAGCTCGCTGACGACCGACATCCGATGGACGAACGCGCCCGGCACGTACGTCGATCTCTATCGCAACGGCGTGAAGTTCAAGACGACGGCCAACGACGGACACTTCCGCGACGTCGTCTCGATCAGCGGCTCCGGCTCGATCACGTATCGCGTCTGCAAGCAGGGCGGCACCTCGAACTGCTCGGCGCTGGCGACACTGAAGTACTGACGCGACGACGTGTGGTCCCACGCCCGACGAAGCAAGCGAGCCGACGCGACGCCGCCCTGAACGCCGATGGATCGATGTTCGCGTTAAGCGTTTCGCAACGCTTCGGCGTGCCGGCAGGTCACGAAGAACGAGCGGCTCGAAGCCTGCTTCGGCCGAGAGCGTGAAGCACATGAGAGAACCAGAACAGCGAGTGCGGATTTCTCCCGCACTCGCTGCGTTATAGGCCTGCACCATGTCAACTTCACGGCCGAGGCCGCACCGATGTTCCTCGAACTCATCGAGCGCGTCGCACGCCCCTGGAGATTCGACGCCCGCTACGAGCTCGGCACGCCGAGTCCGCACGTTAGGGCGCTCGAGAAGCTCCCGGGATACGTGTCGTTCCTCGTCGAATCGGTCCGCCGCGCGCCAGCGTCTTCTATCTGGAGACGAACCTTGCCGGTGGACGAGCGACTGGCTACTTTCGCCTCCGACATGGCGGTGCCGCCTGCGTGGATTGTTGTTGCTACAACAGAAAGCTCAGCCTGCGTCGACCGACAGCAAGCATAGATTCGCACACATGGTCGTACTCACGAACTCGCTCGTGGCAACGCCCAAGTTTAGAGTACATCGATGAGGCATTTAGTTCTCTTCGCCATACAATTGGTCTCTATTCTCTTCGCTACCCTGAGCGCCGCAGCCCAATCTCACGGTTCGACGGGAATCCGAGTCGAAGATCTCCGTCTCGGTGCCGATATCGCCACAGTGAGCGTGTCACTGGGAACCCACCACGCTGTCATCGACACAGTCGTGACTGATTCTTCTACCGTCCTCCGTCTCGCACCTGCGTTGTTCATGGATCTGGATGGATTCCTGGCTCTTTACTTCGACTCAACTGACGTGCTGGCAGCTATAACCTGGAAGCGCGCTGATATGCGCCATTACCATTGGCCATCTCAATCTTGGCGCGACTTCCCGTTTTGGTCGCCAGATGTTACGCGGGGCAAGTTCGAAGCGATCAAAATTCGATTGGCCAAGACGTACGGAGAACCGAGTGTCGCCGATATGCCCCCAGCCACAGGGGCCAGGTGGCTCACTCGTGATTACTGGATTCGACTCTTATTTAACGAAGGTGAGCTATCATATTCGGCGATCCTAGGCGATCCGAAATAATGCGATACCGCCACTGGCAGCAAACACGCATGCCTGATTCAGGAAACTCTAACAGCAACGGTTTCGATGCTACGCAGTCTGGACTGACAAGCAACGGAGGATGACGACGGTGCCGTCGGCGAGCTCGAAACGCATGCGGGGCTGTCCGGCCGCTGGGGGCTGCAATGCTGATGGTGGCGCTGGCGCAGCGTCGACCGGGACGAACGACGGGGTCGCTGGCTTCTCGGCCTCGCCGCTGCGTGCGCGGTAGCGCTTCCCCTCGAAGCGCTGGCACCAGTAGTGAAACGTGTTGATCGGCACCTGGCGCTCTCGCGCGAACGTCGTGCGCGGCTTGCCGCTGGCGCGCCACTCGTCAAACAGCGCGCGCATCTGCTCTTCCTTGCTCAAGCAATCCTCCGTAATGGTAAAGGAAAGCTACAGCGTCAGGACGCTCTCATACAGACGGGGTTGCTGGGGCGGATACCTTCCACCAGTGAGACAATGGTTATGTCACCGCGTCCGAAGCGCGACGCTCTATTGTTTCAACGGCATCCTCCAGACCTGCCATCGCGCTTCACGTCTCTTGAGGAGCATCGTAACACTCTCGGGATCAACACTGAGCAGATGCGCGGCCAACAAGTCAGGGGCGTGCGGCACGGCACACGAACCCAACGGCGTTCCATCCGTGGACACCACCTCGACAAGATATTGGGGCTGCGCCTGAGCGTGCTGATCCTCCAACAATACGGCCACTGATCGTTCGCCGCCCACGAGTCCGAGGATTGAAAGACTGTCACGACCGGTGGCGTCCCAGACCGGTAGTACCCGCTCGACGGTCCCGCGCTCGATTTCGACGAACAGTACAAAGTTGTTGGCCCCATCCGTGAAGAACACTCCCTTCTCTGATGACTTGGCCAGCAGCCCGGCGTCGGCGAAGCGGAATGGACGCCGCATCACAGTCTCGATCGTTGAAACAGGAAGCAATGGACGGACGCCGCTACCCGAGCTTGTGGCAAGCATCACCCACATTGAGTCGCGATCAACGCGGTCACCTACCTGTCCGCTGTAGATCGCCCTATCGAGCGATTCGCTTGCCGCTGCCGCCACGAAGAGACTGTCACCGAACAAGGCTGCTGTTGGCTTGATGTACAGGTATGGCAGTGAGTCCACTCGGATCACCTTGCCGTTCTCCAAAGTCGCTCGCAGGTTCCGCATTATGCTTCCCCGCGAGCCGCCGTCGATTTGCTCGTACACGCGACATACGGCCTCAATATGGGTTCCATGCGCATCAACGATCTGCACGATCATCGGCATGATGCCTTCTTCGGCAAACAGTCTCCAAAGCTCTTCTGAATCACCCGGCCGATGATAGAAGCGGCGGAGCGAGGTGTCCACCGTTAATGCGGAAAGCTCCTCGCCTGACTCGATGAGAAACCGTCGAACCAGATTCCGATGCGGATCAATCACCCAGAGCGAGTCGCCACGGATGACGGGTGTCACGGCATCAATCAGGAGTTTGGAACCCTCCCCTACGGAACCGACCAGTACGCTTGCCCCCGAGGTAGAAAGCCCCGGCTGCGTGGTGTCCATTCTATCCGAGGACGCGAACAGCAATGCCGGGTCGGTCTGGCTGGCGGAACTGGCTGAGCAATAAGTAAGGCGTGCGCGAAGCGTATCGAAGTTCAGGAGACGAACTTGGAGTCTGGTCTCGGAGAACGAGATCGTACCGTCTGGACAGACGAGCGCGGCGGTCGGGCTTGAACTGTTTGCGGCAAAGAAATTGGCGGCAAAACGTCTGGTGTCTTCGATTACCTGCGACTTCCCGTATTTCTCAGAAAGTCCGACTCCTTCGCCCGGCAGGTCCGCCTCGACAACGACCAGCACATTCATGTCTAAGTGAGCCGCTTGCGCATCTCGCAGGGCTTCATTCAGGCTGGCCGTTCCGCAGGAGATCGAGTGCTGCGTCGAACTGAACAGGAGCAACGTCGGCCACGAAGGGTGCCAATCCGCTGTCTGAGCGCCCCAGTATCGCGTGAGGGTTGCACGGGTCGCCGCAGAATCGAGTGGCTGTGCGGTAAGGGATGCCGTGGCCGCCCATGTAATGAGACCACACCCTACTGCGAGCAGCCTATAACAAGCTCGTGATGTAATACAATTCATGACTGTCGGTCCAATCATCAGGGAAAGCGACAAGTCGATTATCCACACGATACTGGCGGGGCACTCGCGTGCCCCGCCAACGGCGAGGCGTTACCAGAACGGTATGTCAGAATTGCCAGCGTCAAGTGCCTTGGCTCGATGGCGGCACTAGTCCCTGCGGCGAGCGCCTTCGCTAGCGTCATGATTTCGAAAACGCACTCACTATAAGCCCCGCGGCCAGGAAGAGGTCGCGGGGTTTCAGCGAGCAGGGGTATCGTCATTGCTCGATCCATGTTCCGCGCAAGTCTCGGAGACTACCGCCGCGACGTCCCGACTCCTTCGGGAGCGACGAAGCCGGCGCCGGCATTGACCGTGCGCTCGGCGATTGCCATGAGGCGCGCATCGCCGGGTCCGCCGTAGACCACCTCGTACATCGCGACGCTCTGCGGCGTGTGCTCGACGAGGACGATGCTGCTGCGGCCCGCGGCGTCGGGGATCGTCACCGTCGGCTCGAGCTGACCGAGCTGCACGGGAGCGCTGTAGACGTACGTGCGCTCGCCGGTCGACTCCTCGACGTACACCTGCCACACGTTCCAGTCCTCCCAGACCGGCTCGCCATTGCGCAGTGTGACGCGCGCCAGGAGCACGGCGCGCTCGGCGACGCCGTCGCCGTCGAAGTCACCGGAGGCGATGCGCGCGTATTCCCATCCGGGCGATCCGATCACCGCGCGCGGCAGTGTCGCATCGTTGCGGTCGATCACGGCGCGAGCGCCAGTGCCGCAGGCGCCGAGGGCGGCGCCTGTGATCATCACGAGCAGGGCGGAGGAGACGTAGCCCATGACTCTTTTTCTCCACGTTGTGGTGCAACGATGAACACTACGCAATCCGCGATCCAGAGCGCTACTCGAGGCTCTTGCGGAAGCGTAGGATGCTCGCGCCGAAAATGACGGCACCGATCGCAAGCATCGCGACGAGGCTCGGCCAGAGCTCCGCGAGCCCTGCGCCGGTCATGAAGATACCGCGGATGACGTCGAGGTAGTACCGGAGCGGAATCGCATAGGTCAGCACCTGAATCCACCCCGGCATGTTCTCGATCGGGAACGAGAAGCCCGAGAGGAACAGGAACGGGGGCAGCACGAAGAACGTGGTCGTGAAGCTCGCCTGCTGCTGCGTGCGCGAGATCGTCGAGATGAACAGGCCGAGCCCGAGGATCACGATCTCGAAGACGATCGTCAGCAGCAGGAACAGCAGGACGTTGCCGCGCATCGAGATCCCGAAAACGAGCCAGGCGAGCAGCAGCAGGTTGAGCATCGTCACCGTGGCGGTCACCGCGAAGGGCGCGAGCTTCCCGATGATGATCTGGTACGGGCGCACGGGACTGACGACGAGCTGTTCGAGCGTGCCGTTCTCGCGCTCCTTGACGATCGATGTCGAGCTGGCGATCACCGTTGTGATCATCAGCAGCAGGCCGAAGATGCCGGGGATGAAGAAGCGGCGCGTCTTCAGATCGGGATTGTACCACACGCGCGTCCGCGGCTCGACCTGGGGCGCGGGCACGCGTCCGGCCGGCGTCACGCGCTGGGTCTCGAGCAGCACGTCGCGCGAGTAGTCGGCGACGACCGCGCCGGCATAGGCTCCGGCGATGCCCGCGACGTAGCCGTCGGACCCGTCGATGAGCGCCTGCAGCGGCGCCGGCTGGCGCGCCGCGATCCGTCGCGAGAACCCCGGCGGGATGACGATGACCAGACGGCTCGAGCCGTCGAGCAGCACGCGATCGGCGTCGTCGTAGCGATCGAGCCACTGGCGCACGTCGAACATCCCCGTCGACTCGAAACGCGCGACGAGCTCGCGGCTGCGTGCGCTCCGGTCCATGTCGACGATCGCCGTCGACACCGTGGCCACGTCGAGGTTCGCCGCGAACCCGAAGAGCGTCATCTGCAGCAGCGGCGCGATCAGCGTCAGCGCGCGGAGCTGCGTCGAGGACTTGATCTCGATGATCTGCTTGCGAATCAGCGCGCGGATCGCCTGGCCTCTCATACGCGCCTCCGCAGTCGCAGGATCGCCGCGCTGACCGTGCCGAGCGCGAAGACGACGAGCGCGGCCAGCGACGGCCAGTACGCCTCCAGCGGCGCGCCCTTGAGCAGCACCGCGCGCAGGATCGCCAGCAGGTACTTCGCCGGCACGATCGTCGTGATCGCCTGCAGGATCGGCGGCATGTTCTCGATCGGGAAGATGAAGCCCGACAGAAGCTGGGTCGGCAGCGCGGTCGTCACCGTCGCCAGAAGGAACGCCGCCTCCTGCGTCTGCGCCGCGGTCGAGATGACCAGTCCCATGCCGAGTCCCCCGATGATGAACAGCAGCAGCGCGATCGAGAGCATCGGGATGCTCCCTCGCACCGGAACGTCGAACAGCAGCCATCCCGCCAGCACGATTCCGACCGCGAGCAGACAGGCGATGAAGAAGTACGGGATCATCTTCCCGATCATGAACTCGGGGATGGTCGCCGGCGAGACCTGGATCTGCTCGAACGTCCCCCGCTCCTTCTCGCGAACGATTGACAACGCCGTCGAGATCACCGTCGTGATGATCATGACGTAGCCCATGAGTCCGGGCACGAGGTAGCGCGAGCTCTTGAGCTCGGGATTGAACCAGACGCGCGGCCGATAGTCGACCGGCTGCACGATCCTCCGGCCCGCGCGATCGAGCAGGTGCATCTGCAGCTCGATGCTGTAGGCGCGCGCGTACGCGTCGACGAACCCCGCGGCCGCCGCGGCGACGCTCGCGTTGCTGCCGTCGATGACGACCTGCACGTCGGCGCGCTCGCCGCGGAGCAGGCGTCGCGAGAAGCCCTCCGGAATCACGAGCACGACGTCGGCGCGGTCGCCCTCGATCACGCGTCGCACGTCCGCGCGCGAACCGACGGCGCCACGCAGATCGAACGACTCGCCGTGGCGCAGCGCGGCGACGAGCTCGCGCGACTCGCGCGTGTGATCCTCGTCGGCGATGGCCAGGCGGATGTTCTTCACGTCGAGACTCAGCGCGAACCCGAAGAGCAGCAGCGTGAACGTCGGCACGAACGCCAGCAGTCCGAGCGAGCGCTTGTCGCGCCAGATCTGGTAGAACTCCTTGCGGGCGATCGCCAGGATCCTGTCGATCATGCGCGCTCCTCCCGCTCGATCAGGTGAATGAAGATGTCCTCGAGCGACGGCTCGACCCGTTCGATCCTCCGCACCTCGAAGCCGTCGCGCGCGAGCAGGTCGCCGACCCGCCGCTCGATGTCGGGACCGTCGACGACGCTCACGTGCAGGTCTCGTCCGAACAGCGCGACCTCGGCGACGAGGTCGCGCCGGGTTTGCAGCACCGCGATCGCGTCGGCGGCGCGCGGCAGCTCGAGCTCGAGCACCGGGAACGCCGCCTGCGAGCGCTTGAGCTCGGCCGGGGACCCGAACGCGATCAGACGTCCGTAGTAGATCAGCCCGATCGAGCCGCAGTGCTCGGCCTCGTCGAGGAAGTGGGTGGTCACGAAGACGGTGATCCCCTCCTCGGCGAGCGTGTAGATCAGGTCCCAGAAGCGGCGGCGATTGATCGGGTCGACGCCGCCGGTCGGCTCGTCGAGGAAGAGCACGCGCGGCTCGTGAAGGATCGCGGTGGCCAGCGCCAGGCGCTGGCGCAATCCTCCTGGCAGCTCGACCGGCCGCCGGTGCTCGAGTCCCTTCAGGTTCGCAACCTCGACGACGTGACGCTTGCGCTCGGCGATGCGCTTCGGCGCGATCTCGTAGATCCCGGCGAAGAAGTCGAGGTTCTGATCGATCGTCATGTTCTCGTAGAGCGCGAAGCGCTGCGACATGTAGCCGATCGACCGCTTGACGCCCTCGGGATCGCTCGAGACGTCGTGCCCGGCGACCGACGCGCGTCCGTCGGTCGGATCGAGCAGTCCGCAGAGCATCCTGATGAGTGTCGACTTGCCGCTGCCGTTCGGTCCGAGGAACCCGAAGATCTCCCCCTCGCGCACGTCGAAGCTCGCGCGATCGACCGCGACGAAGTCGCCGAAGCGTTTCGTCAGACCGTCGACGACGATCGAAGGCGCGACATCAACGCTCATCGGATGCCTCCTCAGTGGCCTGTTCGCTCTCGAGCAGCTCGAGGAAGATGTTCTCGAGCGAGGGTCGCCTCGTGCGAATCGAGCTGATGGTCACGCCGCGCATTTCGAGCACCGAGCGCAGAAGCTCGAGCGCCGGCGCGCCGGCATCGGCGGTGAAGAGATCGAGCCGCTCGCCGAGCATCTGGGCCTTCGGGAAGACCGCGCGCAGCCGCGCGTCGTCTCGAGCGATCGCCAGCGCCGCGCGCACGGGAGAGCAGACGACCTCGACGACCGAGCGCCCCTGTGCGGTGCGCAGCTCGTCGGGCGGCGCGCAGGCGAGGAGCCTGCCATGGCTCATCATCGCGACGCGCGTGCAGCGCTCGGCCTCGTCGAGGTACGGGGTGGTCAGAAGGATCGTCGTACCTCGCGTCATGAGGTCCGCGAGCAGTCGCCAGAAGTCGCGGCGCGTGACCGGGTCGACGCCGGTCGTCGGCTCGTCGAGCAGGATGAGATCGGGCGTGTGGATGAGCGTGCAGGCGAGGGCCAGCTTCTGCTTCATGCCGCCGGAGAGGCGGTCGGCCAGGCGCGTGCGGAACTCGCCGAGCCGCGTGAATTCCAGCAGCTCGTCGCGCCGCCGCCGGAAATCGCGCACGCCGTGGATGCGCGCGAAGAACTCGATGTTCTCGTCGATCGACAGATCGCCGTAGAGAGTGAAGCGCTGCGAGAGGTAGCCGATGTGCCGACGGACGTCGCGGATCCGGCGCACGACGTCGAGTCCCATCACGGCGGCCGAGCCGGCATCGGGACGGAGGATGCCGCAGAGGATCCTGATCGTCGTCGTCTTGCCGGCGCCGTCGGGACCGACGAGCGCGAACATCTCGCCCGCGGCGACATCGAGCGACAGTCCGTCGACCGCGCGGAGCGAGCCGAAGGACTTCACGAGATCCCGTATGGCGATCGCGGGCTCCACGTCATCGTCCCCCGCCGGACTTCGAGCCGAGCGTCGTCGCCTCGTCGAGCCGCGCGTCGGCCGTGAGGCCCGCCTTGAGCGCGCCGTCGAGGTTGGGGGCGCTGATGCGCACCTCGAAGACCTGCTTGACCCGATCGTCCTTCGTCTGGACGTTCTTCGGCGTGAACTCGGCCTGCGGCGAGATGTAGGTGACGCGGCCGTCGAAGCGCCGTCCCTCGTAGGCCTCGACGGTGAGCTCGGCGCGCTGGCCGAGACGCACGCGCCCGAGGTCCGACTCCGGAACGTAGATCGTCAGCTCGACCTCGCTCGTGCGCGCGATCGTCATGATCGCGCCACCGGCGGCGGCGAACTCTCCCTCGTCGACCGCGACGGTCGTCAGCACGCCGGCGATCGGCGCGCGCACGACGCAGTCGGCGATCTTCTTCTCGAGCGACTCGAGCTGTGCGGCGGCCTGGGCCTCGCGGGCCGATCCGGCGCGCAGCTCCTCGATGCGCGAGCCCTGTCGCAGGCGCTCGACGCCGAGACGCGCGCCCTGGTGCGCCTGCCGGGTGACCTCGACGCGCGTGCGGGCGTCGGCGATCGTCTTCTCGGCGACGCCTCCGGCGACGAACGATGCCTCGAGACGGCGGAGGTCGTCGACGGCGATGTCGTAACTCGCTTTCGCCTGTCGCTCAACGGCGATCGCCTGCTCGATGTCCTCGCGTCGGGGACCATTACGGATCTGCTCGTACTGTGCGCGCGTGATGTCGAGCGCGGCAAGCAACTGCGCGCGCTGCAGCTCGAGGTCGGTCGCGTCGATCACCGCCAGCGTCTCTCCCTTGCTCACCGCGGCACCTTCACGCACCGGAATGCGCACGATCGGTCCGGAGACGAGCGGGCTGACGGTGACGTCGACGGTCTCGATCGTTCCGGTTGCGGTGAGCGCGGCGTCGTCGTCGCCGCTGCATCCGAGGGTGCCGCCGATCGGCATCGCGAGGACGAGCGCGGCGAGGCCGGTGCGAAGCGTTCGGTAGGAGGTCATGATGTCACCTCGCTCGTGAAGCGTGCGCGGGCCTCGTCGGTGAGCACACCCTGCATGAAGACCCGCATCATCATCTGGAAGACGTCCGAGGCGGAGGCGGAGACCGACGCGATGGTCTCGGGCGTGAGCACCGAGCGCATCGTTGCCATGAACATCAGCACGAAGAGCTGCGGATCGACGTCGCGGCGGATCATGCCGCGGCGCGAGCCCTGGTTGATGAGCGTCGCGACCTCGTCGAAGACGACGCGCTGGCGGAACTCCTCGATCTCCTGCCAGAGCTCGGGCGCCTTGCGCGGAAGGTCCTCGAGGAACGGCCGCTGGATGCGCGACATGCGCGACGCGACGGCGACGAGCAGGTCGTGGAGCTTCTCGGCGACGTCGCGGCGGCGATCGGCGACGATCCGTCGCACTGCTGTCTGGATGTCCTCACGCATCAGCGCCAGCGACGCCCGCAGCAGGTCCTCCTTGCTGGCGAAGTGCTGGTAGAGCGTCTTCTTGCTGATGCCCAGCTCGCGTGCGATCTCCTCGGTCGTCACGCGCGAGAATCCGTTGCGGAAGAAGAGGTCCTGCGCTCGCAGAGCGATGCGGTCGGCCTCGGTCGGTTCATTCGGTTGCAGTACCATGGAAACCAACATAGGCATTTTCAGTTTCCACGGTATCGGCGTCGGTCAAACTTTCTGTAACGACGAAGCGGGCTCTGATTCCCCCGGCGGCCCTTGAGCGGACACGCCATGTCCGATTAACCTTGACCGGACATCGTACCATCCGGTCAACCAGACGGGCGGACGTATACTTGCATTACCCCAAACTGTTGGGGCAACGAGACACGAAACGAGGGTACAAGCCATGGCAGTCCTTTCCCTGTTCGAGAGCGCATCCGCGTCGGTCGCCGCCCGTCCGTCCTCGCGTCGCCGCATGACCGATCTCGGCCGTCTCCCCCGCGAGCGTCGGCTCGCCTTCTACGTCGGCGCCTGCCAGCTTCTCGGGCTCGACCCGGCCGCGCAGGCGCTGCGGTTCGTGCGGTGCATCGACGGGCAGTTGCGGCTGTTCGATCCGGCCCGCGAGCCGCGAGCGCTCGCGGAAGCCGGCCGGGGGGTCGGTCTCGACGCGCGCCTCGAGCGCGAGCTCGCCGCCGGCAGCGCCGCGGTCGCCAGCGGCGGCGGGATCGCCTACGAGATCGACCTCGACAGCGGCGATCTGCGCGTGCGCGAGGTCCTGCGCGCCTCGCGCGCGACGCTGCCGCCACTCGACGCCGTCGCACCGCCGCGTCGCAGCACCGTCCGCCAGCGCGCCGGCGCGCGAGCCGCCGTGCGGGCGCTGCCGGTTCGATAGAGCATGTCGTCGAAGTCCGTCTGGATCGCATATTCGGGTTGTGCGCGACGGATACCGGGTGGTGCGTCTGCGACACCTCCGTGGCGCGTTCCTGCCGCGCGACCCAACATCATTTCGGCGATACAGCGATGTCGCAGTACAACGTTCCGGTTACGCTCGAGGGAAGCCATGTCCGTCTCGAGCCGCTAACGGTCGACCACATCGGGCCACTGGTCGAGGTAGGACTCGATCCCGACCTCTGGCGTTGGACGCAGGCGATTCTCAGCACCGAGGACGACCTGCGGGCCTATGTCGAGACCGCGCTGGCAGAGCAGGCCATCGGACGGTCGCTTCCGTTTGCGACGGTCGAACGGAGCAGCGGACGCGTGATCGGGTCGACCCGGTTCGGTACGATCGAGCCCGCTCATCGCCGGGTCGAGATCGGCTGGACCTGGATCGCGCGACCATGGCAGCGCACCGCGATCAACACCGAAGCGAAGTACCTGATGCTGCGGCATGCATTCGAGGTGCTCGGGTGCATTCGCGTCGAGCTGAAGACCGACGTGCTCAACGAGCGATCACGCCGCGCGATCGAGCGTCTCGGAGCCCGTGAGGAAGGCGTGCTCAGAGACCATGTCATCACCAGCTCCGGCCGGATCCGCGGGACCGTCTACTACAGCATACTCGCGGCCGAATGGCCCGACGTGCGGGCACGACTGGTGGAGCGCATGGCGTCCTCCCGCTAGGCGCCGAACACCTCGCCTGCCTTGCTCGACCGTGCGGGCGGATCGACAAAGCGGCCACGCCGATGCATTTGGACTCCGGTCGAAGTAAGTTTGCGGCCCTGAGGACGGCCCCGTTCCGTCGATCGATTCACTCAGCCCGCACGAGCATGCAGCCTCCCGAGTTCTTCGCCGACCCCCGGCTCATCGTCGACGACCACGGCCACGACGAAGGCCGCATCCGCCTGTCGGTGCTCAACGGCACCGGACTCGCGCTCTCGACCATCGTCGTCTCGGCCGAGCTTCGGTATCGAGCCGACGACGAGGAGCCGTTCGCGCTTCTGGGTCCGGTCACGGTAGAGTCGTGGGAGCCACCGTACTTCGCCGCCGGCGTGCAGACGTTCGAGTTCGATCTCGGCTACCCCGAAGAGCTCGCCGCCATCATCGACGATGTCGTGATCACCTACATCGTGGTGGCGTCGGAATTCCAGGGCGTCGAGGATGATGATCTGCTGGGATCGGATGTGGAGGTGGATGATCCGGATGGAGTTGGATGAGGTGTCAGATGTTGGAGGTCAGATGTTAGAGGTCACGAGGCGCATGGGCGTTTTGGTTATTTGGTATTTGTTATTGGTTGGTTGGGCTGAGGCTCCCGCTGTATTTGGCCAATAACAAAAAACCAATAACCAATACCAGCGGCTACCAGGGAAGAAATCCGCCACCAGTATTCATCTGACCACCAAACGCTTTGCGAACGGCAAGGTTCTTGAGTCAAATCGGGGGTGATGGTCCCAGATAACACCCCGGATATGACGTGAAGCTACCAGGTCAGCTCGATCAGTATGGTGAGGCCTCGGTGCTGGCGGCGCTAGTCTGCTTCGAAAGCATCGGATCGCTCGAGTTTGCAGGGAGAGACGCGGAGCTTGCGGAGGAGCTGTTGCGCTGCGCCCTCGTGCGCGCGTCGGTCACGACGCGGTTTCTCATGACCGACGGAGAGCTGCGCCTGCGGCTGCAGTCACAGGGCCTGAGCGTGGCGGGAGCCTGGATTAAACGAGTGCTCGAGACGAGCCCCGGCGCCCAGGGAATCGGAGCTTCGCAGTCGTGATGATCGCGCGGTAGCGACGCGTCCGCCGCTATCGTTTTCCGACGAGACCGGACTCCTTCGTGAACCACGAAGGGAATCGATCCAGCGGCCCGGGACGCTCGACGTGTGGATGGGCGTCGAGGATCATGTCGATGTGGCGGGCGATCGCGATGAGCTCGCTCGCATCCCAACCCGACCATCGGGTGCTCAGGAGGATGCGCGCTGTTCGGGTACGAATGCGCAGGAAGAGATCCTGTCCGTCGGTGTAGCTGATGGCCTCGATCGCATCC
>DATLHO010000073.1:0-15379 GCA_035539855.1 Kapaibacterium sp. (SeqCode)
GAGCTTCTCGGGCACCGGTAGCTCGTACAGTCACACCGCGATTCTCGGCGGCCAGCTCGTCGCCCCATCGGCCCGTGGGATCCTCGGATACTCCGCCCGCCTTTCGCTGTTCGCCTCCAGTGGCAGCTTCCAGTCCGATCCCTTCGTTCCCGGACTCAACCTCGACGATACGTCCACAGCGGAGATCCCGCCGGAGCGATTCCGTCGCATCGATGTCGAGATGACCGCCGCCACGATCGTCGCCGATGCGCAGGCGCGCTTCTCGTTCGCGCCGAACGTCATTGCAGGGGCCGGGTTGTGGACGAGCTATCGGCTCAGCGGCCAGTTCATGCGCATCGAGCGACCCGAGATCATTCCGCCCGATGTCGAGCCGGATGACGCGAGCACGCTTATCGGCGGCGACCGCATCGCGGCGCACGAGTGGAGCTATGGAGGGATCGTCAGCCTCGGCGCGCTCATCGACGCATCGCCGAGCCTCGTCCTGATGCCCGAGCTCACGTCCCGTCTCGACGCCGTTGCACTGCGCCTTGGGATGGGCTTTCAGTCGTTCACCATCGGCGCCGGACTGTCGGTGTTGTTGAAGGCGGATGATGCTCCGGTGGTGATCGTGGCTGCGCCGGCGCCGGCCGATTCCGGACCGGCCGCGAGCGACGGGCGCGGCGGCTTCACGACCGAGCGGCCGCTTCGGCTCGAGGCGCGCGTCGACCTGTTCTCGGAGGAGTCGTCGGAGCGCACGCAGCCCGCGATGGTCACGCCGGAGGAGGTCGTCAATCGAGTGATCATCGCGATGCCGCGCGTCGTGCCGTACGAGGCCAGCGCCTACGACCTGCCGGGCGGACTGGCGCGGATCTCCGCCTCGGAGACACACGCGTTCGGCACCCGCGCGCTTGCGGGACTTGATCTGGCGGGGCACTGGCGCCACTACCTCAACATCCTCGGATCCCGACTGCGCGAGTCGTCGTCCTCGATATTGTCGCTGACGGGCGTCGGAACCGCTGACGAGCCTCGCAGCCTGGCGCGGGTTCGCGCCGAGGTCTTGCGCGACTACCTCGTCGACGTCTGGGGGATTGCGCCCTCGCGCATCTCGCTCTCGACCGAACAGGGCGCGGCTCCCCGCGTGCGGCTGGACGGACCCGACGCGTTGTTCGCCGCGCCGCTGCTGTCGCAATGGCGCACGCGCCGGTATCGGATGCCGCAGCTCGGCCTGGAGCGATACGTCGTCGCCGATGCCGGCGTGCGTCACTGGACGCTCGTCATCGCGCAGGGCGAGCGCGAGCTCGCGCGCTTCGAGAGCGACGACATCGCGAGCGATCCCGCGATCGACGTGCGCTTCATCGCCGGTGGCGACTCTGCAGCGCCGATCGCGCCGATCGTGGCGACGCTCACCGTCGAGGACTCGCTCGGTCGCACGACCGTCGCGCGCGACGAGCTGGCGATCGCACGGGCGAGCGTGCAGGCGCCGCCGGGCACGCAGCGGGGCGAGCGTCTGGAGCTCGTCGCCTTCGACGAAGCGCTCGACAGCGCCCAGGCCGGCGTCGAGCTCGGGCGCGCCGCAGTGCGCGCGGCCCGCATGCTCCGCGACGGCGCGACCGTCACCGTCGGCATCGTCGGCGCCATCAGCGATTCGACGCGACGTCTGCGCGCGATCGATGTCGGCCGCGTCGCCGAGCAACTGCTCTCCGCCGCGAACGAGCGCGGCGTCCACATCGGCCGCTTCGTCGCCGAGCGCGACGGCGGGGGAGAGGCCACGCCGGGCGGCATCAGGATCGTCGTCGAGCAGCCGCACGAACAGGACGCCACCGAGCCTTGAGTGTACACACGACTACATGAAGAGGGCGGACCGCTCGGTGCGGATCCGCCCTCTTCTCGTTCCGTGTGATGTGAGTGAACGGGTTCGGGTTCGTTGCCTAGCGCACCACCTCGAGCCTGGTCGTGAGAACGCCGCCTTCGTGACGGACGACGCAGTGATAGAGTCCGGCATTCAGCGCCGACGCGTCGATCGGCACGCGGTTCGTTCCGGAGGCCGCGCTCGCGGCGACGAGCGGGCGAGCGACGACGCGGCCGAGCGGGTCGACGATCGTGACGTCGAGCGACGACTGCCGCGGCAGCGCGATCTCGAGCGTCGTCGCGCCGGACGTGCGGTTCGGCAGCAGCTCGGCCGTCGATGCGAGACCCGCGGTCGGCGCCCCGACCGACGACGTCGACTGGAACATCGACGGCGTCACGGTGAATCGCTGGAAGTACTGCGAGCACTCGCTCATCGGACCCGGGTCGGTCGCGGTGGTGCCGCTGCCGGTGTAGATGTACATGCCCGGATAGCGCCGTGCCTGGAAGACGATCGGGAGCTCGAGTGCGCCGCCGACGACGCGCGCGGTCTCCGCGGCCGCCGGATACTCGATGCTCGCGGAGTCGGTTCCCTTCTCGGCAAAGTCCTGGATGATGAACGGCGTGCCCCAGGTCCGGCCACCGTCTGCCGAGCCGACGCCCCAGAGGCGGTAGTACTGGAAGCCGGCCTCGCTCACCACGTCCTCGATCAACGTGCCGTCGCCCTCGGCTCTCTGTGCGATCGCCGTGAACGCGACGACGACATGACGGCCGTTGTCGCCCACCGAGATGGTCGGGTAGGCGAGACTGCCCATGTTCTGCTGCCGCTTCTGCAGCGGGATCTGGTACCCGCCGAGTCCCTCGACCTGGTTCGACATCGCGACGGTGCGAAGCCCGGTCGACGGTGACCAGAACATGACGTTCGCGAACTGAATGAGTCCGTTGACGTTGCCCGTGAACGTGATCTGCGGCTCCTCACCGCGGAAGACGAGGTCGAGGTTCGCGCCGGCGCTGAGCGTGTCGGGATCGCCGTCGATCATGTAGTCGTCGACGACGCGCGAGCCGCCGAGCACTTCGACCGGCGCGCTCCACGTCGTGCCGTCGTCGTCGCTCTGGGAGTACCAGATGCCCCAGTCGCCGTCGGCCTCGTCGAGCTGATACTTGTACCACGCGATGCCGATGCGCCCCGACTCGGCGCGCGCGGCGACGGTTCGCCCGCCGCTCGTATTCGTCAGCGTGCTGTCGGCTAGGTCGCGCCAGCGCTGCTGGGTTGCGCCATCGGCGATCGCGACCGTGGCGACCTGCAGCGGCGCCTCGGGCTGGTCGTCGTCGTTGGAGTACGATCCGAAGACGACCGCCTTCGAGCCATCCTTCGTCAGCACGAACGTCGGCCACGCGACGCCGCCGTCACGTCCGGACGCGGTCTCCAGCGGCAGCTCCGCCAGGGGATAGTAATCGCCGATGCCCGCGATGCCGCTCGAGACGAACAGGAAGGAGCGATCTCCCTCGCCGAGGTCGCCATGTGCTGCGACGAACGGTCGGCCGCCATTGTCGAGCTGCAGCATTGGGAAGCCGAGTCGAAGATCGAAGATGGACGAGGTCGTGACCCACGTCACGCCGCCGTCGGCGGAATAGGCGTAGCCGACCCGTCGAGCCGCGCTCGCCGCGTCGATGCTGCCCGCCTCCGCCGAGACCATCGACGTCGTCACGAGCACGTCGGGAGTGCCTCGACGAATTGCCAGGTAGCCAGGGCTGGCGCCGTTGGACTGATAGTCGTAAAAGCCAGTCAATCCGGTAGCGGCCGCGCCGCCGCGCAGGCGAAGCGTTCCGCGCACGGGTTTCAGGGCGGCCTTCTCGGGCTTCTTCGGCAGCGTGAGTCTGATGCCCGCGGGGCGGTCTCGCGTGATCCGTCGGTCCGCCGGCTGCGCGACGGACAGGGCGCTGGCGCTCATGAGCAGGAGCGTCGAGGCGGTAAGAAGTCTCTTCATGGTCGGTGCACGATGTGTGGGAATGGAGCGACGCGATGACGTATGCAGCTGCGACGTCGAGGTTACGCGCCGGTTCCCCGCGGGCTCCGAGCATGAGTTCTAATCGAGAGCGCCCGCGTGCGCTGTGGCGATCGCGGTCGATGACGCGGCGCGCGGGTCGCGATGCGGGTTGTGGTGGGTGGGCGGAGGTCACGTCGCCCTGCTGCGCGCCCCGATAGATCGCTAATCGAGACATCGAGATCGTGCGCCGTTCGCAAAGAAAAATCCCGCTCGTGGGAGCGGGATGCCGGTTCACGCCGCGTTGGCCGCGTACTTCTCCTGTTGCGCGTGCCGTGCGCGCACGATCTCTCCAAACGTCCGTCGCTCGATCTTGCTCGTCAGCCACGCGTCCAGATCGATGTAGCGCAGCAGTCGATATTCGTCGGGCGAAGCGGATGCCGCCGTGAGCTCCTCGCGCGCGGCGACGAACGCGCGCATGAGGTCCGCGCCGGAAACGATCGACGGGAGCTTGCGAAGCAGCGAGAGGATCGTCCGGTCGACGCGGTCGAGCTGATCGCGGTTGCTCAGCAGGCGATAGGTGGAGCGCACCACGTACGGTACGAGATCGGTGTTGCCGAGCTCGTGGTGAATGATGAGGCTGAGGATGCGCGCCGCCTTCTGAATGTCCTGGCGCGTGTCGTTGCGCCCCTCGTTGAGAATATCCTGCAGCAGCTCGAGCGATGCGGCGTGGTTTCCGGCGCCGAACTGCACATAGGCCATCATGTAGGTGATGACCTTGCGCGCCGGTGTCGCGATATGATCGCGGTACGACTCGAGGGTCGTGCGCATGCGCTCGATCTGCTCGGCGCCCGCCTCGAAGTTGCCGGTGACCACGTGCGTGTTGAGCGTATGGTGATACACACTTCCGAGTATCCTCGCGCGCAGCTCGCTCGAATCGGTCGGAAAGACCTCCAGCCTGTGCAGCAGCTCGTGCATCTCGTCGTACCGCCGGACGCGGAACGCCGCGCTCGCCGCGTTCGAGAGCGCGGTGATGTAGCTGCGCTGGTTCAACCGGATGAAGTCCGCGTGCGACTCGAGCAGCTCCAGATAGCGCCGCGCGTACGCGTAGGAGGAGTCGCGATCGCCGTTGAGCGCGCACGCGACATTCCAGCTGTTGAAGTAGATCGTCTTCGCCTTGAATGACAGCGCGCCCGCCTCGTTTGCCATCAACGGATGCCGCATGATCGCCTCGAG
The DNA here is from genome assembly GCA_035539855.1 of Kapaibacterium sp. (SeqCode). Taxonomy (GTDB): domain Bacteria; phylum Bacteroidota; class Ignavibacteria; order OLB7; family OLB7; genus DATLHO01. Next base: position 5,046 of record DATLHO010000073.1, read on the forward strand.
CGCCTCGCGCGCGCGTGCATCGCGCAGCCAGCCGTTGGCGCGCTCGAGCTCGAGCAGCGTCAGCGAGATGCGGAAATACTCGGCGAGGTTGCTCTGCACGCGGAGAATCCTCTCGCGCTCCTCGGCGAGCTCGTGCAGCCTCTCGACGTTCGATTGCGAGTATGCCAGCCGAATCTCCCACGACAGCGTTGCCAGCAGCAGGTCGTACGACTCGTCGCGAGCGCCGGCCTGCCGGCAGCGCGCCAGCAGCTCGGAGCACTGGTCGTAGAGTCCCTTCGAGAACAGCACTTCGACGTCGTGAAGCATCTCCTTGATCCGCATCTCGACGGTACGGGCGGAGTGAAATGCGCGGAGGCTTCTGAGGATCAGGTCGTAGAGGTAGTTCTTCTGCACCGGAAGCTGACGCACGAATCGCTCCTTGCGGAAGCGTCGCCGGATGTCGGTCTCGTCGTAGCTCTCCTGGCCATCGATCGCGTCGAAGAGCCGCACGCAGTTGCCGGTCCCCTTGACGTGCTTCGATGCGTAGAGTTTGAAGTACCGCTTCTCGGACTTCGTCATCGATTTGATCAGGTCGAACAGATCGGTCGGTGACTTCATTGGGAGTCGTCGTGAGGAGTTCTCGAGGAATGATGCCGGTCTGGCCGGGCCGAAAACCTACACGCGAAGGGGCGTGGGAGTTTCAACCGATGGTGGGCGCCGCGACATTCGCGACGCATCGCGCCGATACGCTCGCTCGACGCACAGTCTGGTGAGACGAGCGGCGCTCACTTCTGTTCCGCACGTTTCGGCCCATCGATTTGGACTCTACCGGCCGTCGACGCACCTGACTCCTAAGCGCACGCGTTCAGTTGATGACGCAACCGCGCAATGGCGCCGTAGCTTCGTCCCCGTAGCGATCACGTCGATCAACGAGTGCGGTGATGGTGAGCATTGCCGGTAGAACACCGCACCGAAGGAGCAGCCCGCAAGGGCTGCTCCTTTCGTTGTGGGCCCGGCTTCAGCCGAGAGGCACGCTCATCGTGATGCGTGTGTAGCGGCCGGCGCGGCTGTCGATCGCGAGCGATCCGCCGACGACCGCCAGCAGCGTCGCGTGCAGTCCGAGTCCCTGCCCGGTCCCGTCGCTGCGCACGGTCGCTCCTTCGATGCCGACGCCGTCGTCCTCGACGACGAGAGTGAAGTCGCGATCCACGGTCACCATTAGCGTCAGCGAGACGCGACGGTCGTGGCGGCCTCCGCGGGCGTAGCGCGCGGCGTTGCGCAATGCCTCCTGCGCGGCGTAGAACAGAACTTCCGCCTGTTCCCGGTGCAGTCGTCGGGAAGCGCTCTCGGCCTCCTCGCCGACGCGCCATTCGATCGCATCGAACGCAGCGCGATGCTCGGTCTCGAGCATGTGCCGGATCGCGCCGACGAGCCCGAGCTCCTCGAGCGCGCGCGGCGTGCCCGGTGGTATCGAGCGGAGAATGTCGGAGATCCTTCGGTGGATGTCGACGAGTGTCTCGCGCGTGCCCGCCTCGTCGGTTGGGTTCGCCGAGGACAGGAGCATCGCGTGTATGGAGGGAAGGACCTCGTCGTGCAGGATGCGTCGCGTCTGGCTGTCGATGAGCACGCGGTCGGCGATGCGACGGCGCTGAAGCTCGATGAGCCGGCGGGCGAGCTCGACGTTCGCGGCGAGCGCGGCGAGCTGCTCGGCCGTCGATCGCGCGACCTCGATCTCCTCCTGGGTGTAGATGCCTCCGTTGACCTTTTCGGCGAGCAGCAGGGCGCCATCGAGCCCGGCGCGTCCCCACAGCGGGATGCACCAGTGGTAGCCGTCGTACTGCTCGGGGTCGATCGCCTGCGAGAGCGTGTCGCCGGCGCCCTCGATCAGCTCGCGCGAAGGCAGTTGCCGCGGCACCGCCGCGCCGCGCGGGTACGTGATCGTGTCGGCCTCCAGCGGCGCGCTGGGCGCATACGTCACGAGCGCCGCGCGCGTGCACTCGAGCACGTTGGCGCACAGGAGATCGAACTGACTGCGCACCGTTGAAAGGCCTGCGCCGAGTCCGTCGTCGCCGATGGTCGCCGGCGCCTCGGTGTGAGGTCGTAGCTGCTCGAGGAAGCGCTGGCGCTCGCGATAGCTGCGCCAGTTGATCAGCGCGTAGAAGCACATCAGCCCGATGCCGGCCAGCAGCAGGCTCGTCATCGGGTCGATCGCGGCATGCCGTGCGATGCCGACGAGCACACCCGCGGCCGCGGCCAGCGCGACCGCGTTGCGCATGTGACGCTGAAGCCCGCGGCGCGGCAGCGTCTTGCCGGTGAAGATCTCGTAGGAGACGATGGCGCTTCCGAGCGTGAGGATGGCGGCGGCGATCAGCGCGACGATGGCGAGGTCGAGCCACTGCAGCAGTCGCACCGCGTCGCGATCGAGCGTCGCGTGCGGTCCGCCCGCGGTCTGCGCGAGCGCGAACGACGCCAGGCCGGTGACCGCGAGCAGCAGGAGCGTCGTCGCGATGAGCTGCGGACGCGCGCGACGGCGCGCCGAGTCGACGACGAGGTTGCCGGTCGACGGCGGACGACGCAGGGCGTCGAGCGACAACGCGATCGTCGCGAAGAGGAAGAGCGGAAAGACGACCGTTGCGACGGGCGTGCGGACGATCGGCGAGGACGGGATCGACGAGATCCATCGCGCGCGCTCGGGCGCGTCGCCGAAGGGGATCACGCTCACGATCGCTCCGATGGCCAGCAGCGATGCAAGGGGAAGGACGAAGCGGTGGCGCCGGTGAAGCGGTCCCTTCGTGCGCTCCCAGTATCCGGCGAACCAGAGGATCACCACGTACCACGCCATCGGCAACAGCACGATGATCGACCATCCGAGGAACCAGAGCGCGGGATTGACGGGGAAGGGAAGGAGCGATCCCTCGATCATGGCGGTGTGCGCCGCGAAGAACCCTCCGGCGATGACGAGGCTTCCCCCGGCCAGCCATAGGCCCCACGTGCGTCGCTCGCCGTTGAGAAGCACCGTGATGCCGAGCCACACCGGCAGCAGCGTCACGAACGTCGAGAGCACGAGCACGCTGAAGCCGAGCAGCCACGGCCCGATCGTCAGCTCTCCCATCGCACCCGCTCGCCGCGCTCGTCGGTGACCCACACCTCGCCGTCGTTCGACCACTCGAGCATTCGTCCCTCGCGCACGATGAGTACCGCGCGTGTGCGCGCGACCTTCTCGTCGGTCGTCGTGTCGTTGAGTCCCCACGCCGCGTAAATCTGACCGTTGGTGCGGCTGATCGTGCGCTTGTCGCGGAAGCCCATGCGGGCGGCGATCTGCTCGTTGCTCATGCCGCGCGCGAGCATGCGCGCGACGACCTGCTCGTTGGGCTCGAGCATCGCCATCGGAGCGCGCTCGTCCTTGCGGCGGACCTCCTGGACGCGCGACTCGATGTCGGGATCGATGTAGCTGCGCCCGGCGTGCGCGTCGCGCAGCAGCGGCACGATCATCTCCGGCAGCAGGAAGTTCGACTTGCGCACGTACGCGTAGTGGCTCAGGATGCCCGAGCGGCGGAACGCGCGGTAGTACTCGTCGTCGTCCTGGATCGAGTAGAAGACCACCGGCATGCGCGGGAACTCGCGACGGATCGCGACCGCCGTCTCGATGCCGTTCATCGCCCCTTCGAGCTGCACGTCCATGAGGATCGCGTCCGGCGGCGCCGCCAGGCAGCGCTCGATCGCCTCCTCGCCGGCCGCGGTCTCGGCGGCCACGACGACGGTGCCGGTCGCCTCGAGACCCTGCTTGAGCGCCGGGCGCAGGCGGGCGTTGTCCTCGACGAGAAGAATGTGCAGCAGGGCCATGGAGGGATTGCGTCAGTGTGAGCGTGCGTTCGACTCCCGAACATAGAACACCACCGCTCACGCGCCAAAGCACACGAGTGCCGAAGTGCCTGCACGCGCGCCGTGGCTGGCGCGCGCGCTTCGCCGTAGCATGGCAGTGAACCAACCGAGGCACTCCACGCGAGGCATCACACCATGCAGACGACCGAGCACGCCACCCGACTTGCCTGGCAGCCGTTGACGGCGCACGATGGCATGCGCTCCCCAGCCCTCGGCTCGATCAGAGCCCTCGCGAGGCCCGTGGGCACGAGGCTCCTACCGCCGCGACCGGTAGCCGAGTCCGGGTCGTCGTGCGGGACGTGCGACGACGCGGAGCTCATCGACGACGGCGCCGCGCGCAACATCCACCTCGCATGGACCTTTCGGATCAGCGCGGTGTTGACGCCGCTGGCGTTACTGCTCTCGTGGCACTTCGAGCTGCGCGAAGCCGCGCTCGTCGAGCGCCTCGTGCGGCTCGGAAGCGACGTCGCCTCCACCGGCACCGGCGGCTGGCCCGATCATGACTACCTGAGGGTCACGATCGAGAACGCCCGCTCCGCGGCATTGCTCTGGACGCGCATCTTCAATGTCTCGGCCGGCGCGCTCGCCGGCACGGCGTTCTATTCACTGATCGACCGGCGCGCGCACATCGCTCGTGCATGGCGAGCGGGCACGATCGCCGCCGAGCTGAGGCGGCGGTGGCGACGCCACCGGCTGCTCTCCGTTCGTCATTCCGCCGCGGTGTCGTCACGGCTGCTGTTGCTGACGATCGAGCTCGCGGCGCTGTCGATCGGAGCCTTCTATCTCTCAAGCGGATGGTACACCTCCGCCGGGTTGCCATTCCGTGAAACGGCAATCGTCTGCGGCGTCGTCCTCCTGTTCGCCGCGACCGCCGTGGCCGGGCGGGCGACGAACCTGGCCGGCCGTGTGCGCCCGGTCTGGTCGTTCGGTGCGATCCTGCAGTTCATCGTTGCCGCCGGACTCTTCGGCATCGGGGTCGTGTGCTCGATCGCCGTCGTGCTTATCGGAGGCGCGATGCTGGCGTTCGGATGATGGATGGGAACGCGACCTGTCGCACGTCCCGCGGCGCGATGGTTGTCACTTTCGCACGCGGGTGGAGTCTCGATCGTACAACCGACGCATGGTCCATACCCTGCGAAGCATCCCGCGATCCCAATGAGATCCTCCCACATCCGGTTTCGTGTCCTGCTGCTGGCGGCCATCGCCGCGCACTCATACGCAGACGCGCAGCCGGCGGACTCCTCCGCACGTCCCGAGCCTCCGGATGACTGGTGGCTGGGTTTCCACGGCGGCTCCGTGTGGTCGTCGCACTCGGGCGTGCCGATGTGGGAGCCGATGTCCGGCGAAGTCGGGGCCGACGGCTTGGGCTATGTCGTTGGACTCGACGCGACGATACGGGCCGGGGACTACTGGTACATGGCGGCGGTGATCGACTTCGAGGCGTGGCACGCGACGTCGGCACAGTCGCGCGACGTCGAGCTCGCGATGATCGAGGGAGTCGTCGACGACACCGTCGTTCGTCGCGCGGCGGTGATCGTCGACACCGAGATCGACGACGCCACCGTTCGCCAGACAGTGCTGTACGGCGTCGTCGTGCTCGGCTCAATGGAGACAACGCACCTTGCGTTCGAGCTCGGTCCTACGTTCAGTCTCTTCGTCGTCGGCAATCTGCGCCGGCAGATGCGGCTCGATCCGTCGGAGTCCGGGCGCTTCGCCAATCCGAGCGGACTTCCCGTGACGAACGACGGGAGGACGATGATGCTCTTCGACTCGGACATCCCGCGGCGCGTCGCCAATCGACTCGGAATCCTCGGAGGCCTTCGCGCGTGGCACCGAGTCAGTGCAGCTCTCGATGCCTGGGCGGCACTTCGCTACGATGTCGCGCTGACGAATGTCGACGAGGCAGGACGCTGGAGCGCATCGGCGGTACTGCTCACAGTGGGCCTGGAGCTCGACATCTAGGTTTGCACAATCGGCGGACGCATCACGGTACGAAACAGCGCAGGGGTCCGGCATCACCGGACCCCTGCGCTGTTTGATCGCGAAGAGACGTTCCGACTATCCCGCGTCGACCTTCTCGCGCTTGGCCATGCGGTGCTTGACGAACTCGACGATGATCGGGATGATCGACAGCAGGATCACGACGCCGATGACGTAGTGGATGTACTTCTCGATGTTCGGAATCGAGCGGCCGAGGAAGTACCCGAGCAACGTCGTCGACATGATCCAGAGGATGCCGCCCGTGATGTTGAACACGGCGAACGTCCGATACGGCATGCGAGCGACGCCGGCGACGACCGGCGCGAAGGTGCGGATCAGCGGGACGAAGCGCGCGAGGACGATCGTCTTGCCGCCGTGCTTGTCGTAGAACGCCTGGGTCTTGTCGAGGTGCTCGCGCTTGAAGAACCGGCTGTCCGGCCGCGCGAGCAGACGCTTGCCCGAGCGGTAGCCGATCGTGTAGCCGACCGCGTCGCCGATGATCGCCGCGGGGATCAGCAGCGCGTTGAGCGCGACGATGTCGAGGCCGAACGCATCGGTGGAGGCCAGCAGGCCGGCGGTCACCAGCAGCGAATCGCCAGGCAGGAAAAAGCCGACGAGCAGACCCGTCTCGGCGAAGATGATGGCGAACAGGACGATGTATCCGCCCCACGCGATCATCTCACGAAAGCCTTCCGGGGTCGTGATCAGCGAGACGACGTCGCCGAGGCTCTTTCCCTCGAGGACGCCTCCGCAGGCGGTCAACAGCATCGATGCGGCAAGGACAACGGTCGCGTTCTTCGCGATTCGGGCGAGGCGCACTGGCATTGGTCGAAACGTATATGGCTGGATGAAGCCTTCAAGATAGCCCCGTCGCGGGCGTGATCCACCGCAATCCTCAGATCTCGACCTGCGTTCCGAGCTCGACGACGCGGTTCGGCGGGAGCTGGAAGAACGAGGTCGCGCTGCGCGAGTTCTGCGACATCCACGCGAACAGACGCTCGCGCCAGATCGCCATGCCCGGCTTCTTCGTCGCGATCAGGACCTCGCGGCCGAGGAAGTACGTCGTCTCCATGTGCTTCAACGACAGCCCCGCCGTCTGGACCTTTCGAAGCGCCGCGGGGATGTCCGGATCCTCCATGAATCCGTAGCGCAGCACGATTCGCCAGAAGTCGTGGCCGATGTCGCTGACGGTGATGCGCTCCTCCTCGGTCACGTGCGGCACCTCCTCGGTCTGGACGGTCAGCAGGACGTTCTGGCGGTGCAGCACCTTGTTGTGCTTGATGTTGTGAAGCAGCGCGGGCGGAGTGCCCTTGCTTCCGAACATGAAGATCGCCGTCCCGGGCACGCGCGCGAGGCTCGCGACGCGCGAGTCGCTCAGGAACGACTCGATCGGCAGCGTGCTCTCCTTCAGGCGCTTCGCAAGGACGCGGCGTCCGGACTTCCAGGTGGTCATCAATGTGAAGATCGCCGCGGCGACGACCAGCGGGAACCAGCCGCCCTGGACGATCTTCACGACGTTGGCGCCGAAGAACGCGATGTCGACGGCGAGGAAGACGGCCGCCAGCGCGAGGGCCGCCGGACGGGACCACTTCCAGCGCTCCCGTGTGACGACGTAGAACAGCATCGTCGTGATCATCATCGTACCGGTGACCGAGATGCCGTAGGCGGCGGCCAGCGCGCTCGACGATCCGAAGCCGAGCACCAGGCCGATGCATGCGAACATGAGCGCGCGGTTGACCGCCGGAATGTAGATCTGTCCGATCTCGCGGCTCGACGTGTGCTCGATCTTCACGCGCGGCATGTAGCCGAGCTGAACGGCCTGGCGCGTCAACGAGAACGCACCGGAGATCAGCGCCTGCGAGGCGATGACCGTGGCCATCGTCGAGAGCACCACCAGCGGGTACAGCGCCCATGTGGGCGCCATGCGGAAGAAGGGATTCTCGGCCGCCGACGGATCGGCGATCAGCAGCGCGCCCTGTCCGAAATAGTTCAGCATCAACGCCGGCAGCACGATCGTGAACCACGCGAGCCGGATCGGTCGCACGCCGAAATGTCCCATGTCGGCATAGAGCGCCTCGCCGCCGGTGACGACCAGGAAGACCGAGCCGAGGATGAGGAACCCGTGCCATCCGTTGGCCATGAAGAACCGCGCGCCGTACATCGGGTTGATCGCCGCGAAGACCGTCGGGTGCTCCATGATGTGCATGACGCCGAGCAGCGCAAGCGTCAGGAACCAGATCATCGTCACCGGACCGAAGACGGCGCCGACGCTCGCTGTGCCCCGTGACTGCACCGCGAACAGGCCGATGAGAATCACGATCGTGATCGGCTTGACGTACGGCTCGAACAGCGGCGTGGCAACCTTCAGACCCTCGACCGCCGAGAGGACCGAGATCGCCGGCGTGATCATGCCGTCACCGTACAGCAGGGCGGCGCCGAAGATTCCCGTGAGCGCCAGCAGCCACTTGCGCGATCGGGGCTTCGGCTCGGTCGCCGGGGAGGCGAGCGCCATCAGCGCAAGGATGCCACCCTCGCCGCGGTTGTCCGCGCGGACGATGAAGATGAGGTACTTGATCGAGACGACGATGATCAGCGCCCAGACGATCAGCGACAGGACACCGAGGACGTTCTCCGGCGAAGGGGCGATGCCATAGTGTCCGTGAAAACACTCGCGAAGGGCGTACAGCGGACTCGTGCCAATGTCGCCGTAGACGACGCCGAGCGCCGCGAGCGAGAGCGTGATGATGTAGCCACTGCCGTGCTTTTCGGACGAATGCGATGATGACATCGAAGTGATGCTCCAGTAATCGGGGCGCAAATAACAAAAAGGGAGCCGAACCCGATCGCGACAGGCATCGCGATCACGTCCGGCTCCCCATCGGAGTCAGAATCAGCGGCTCTGGTAGGCCGGAACGGCGTCGACCGTGGCGTCCTCGCCCGAGCGGATGCGCATGCCGTAGAACGAGCGCCAGACGAAGTACATCGACACGAGGAAGAAGGCAGCCGAGAGCCAGCGCGTCAGCGCCGCACCGTTCTGCGCGGTCAGGCTCACGGCGAGCTCGACGGCGAGAAGGCCGAAGAGGGTCGTGAACTTGATGACCGGGTTCATCGCGACCGACGACGTGTCCTTGAACGGATCGCCGACGGTGTCGCCGACGACGGTCGCCGCGTGCAGCTCGGTGCCCTTCTCCTTGAGATCGACCTCGACCACCTTCTTCGCGTTGTCCCAGGCTCCGCCGGCGTTCGCCATGAAGATCGCCTGGTACAGACCGAAGAGGGCGATCGAGATGAGGTAGCCGATGAAGAAGTAGGGCTCGAAGAAGGCGAACGCGAGGGTTGCGAAGAAGACGCCGATGAAGATGTTGAACATTCCCTTCTGGGCGTACTTCGTGCAGATCTCGACGACGCGCTTGCTATCCTCGACCGAGGCCTTCTCGACCGAAGCGTCGAGGTTGATGTTGCGCTTGATGAACTCGACGGCGCGGTAGGCGCCGGTCGACACGGCCTGGATCGTCGCGCCGGTGAACCAGTAGATGATCGCGCCACCGGTGATCAGACCCAGCAGGAACGGCGGGTGGAGCATCGAGAGGTTCTCGAGGTTCTGCGTCAGGCCGGCGGTCAGCGCGACGATGATCGAGAAGATCATCGTGGTCGCGCCGACGACGGCGGTGCCGATGAGCACCGGCTTGGCCGTCGCCTTGAACGTGTTGCCGGCGCCGTCGTTCTCCTCGAGGATCTCCTTGCCGCGCGCGAAGTTGACGGTGATGCCGAAGTCGCGGCGGATCTCCTCCTCGATGCCCGGGATGTTCTCGATGACCGAGAGCTCGAAGACAGACTGCGCGTTGTCGGTGACCGGACCGTACGAATCGACGGCGATCGTGACCGGTCCCATGCCGAGGAAGCCGAAGGCGACGAGGCCGAAGGCGAAGACGGCGGGCGCGAGCATCAGCTCGCTGAAGCCGCTGGTCGTGCTCACCGCGTAGGCGATGCCCATCAGGAACACGAAGGCCATGCCGAGCCAGTAGCCGGAGAAGTTGCCGGCGACGAGGCCCGAGAGGATGTTCAGCGACGGGCCGCCCTCGCGGCTGGCGATGACGACCTCCTGAACGTGACGCGACTCGGTCGAGGTGAAGACCTTGACGAGCTCCGGGATGATCGCGCCGGCGAGCGTACCGCAGGTGATGATCGTCGAGAGCTTCCACCACATCGTGCCGTCGGTGCCGAGGTCGCCGATGAGCAGATACGAGACGAGGTACGTCAGCACCACCGAGACGATCGACGTCAGCCAGACGAGAACAGTCAGCGGCGCCTCGAAGTTCATCTTGTCGGCCGTGTAGTACTTCGCCTTGGCAATCATGTTGTTGATGCCGTAGGAGAGGGCCGAGGCGATGATCATCATCACGCGCATGACGAAGAGCCAGACGAGGAGATTGATCTGCGTCGTGGCCTCGGGCACCGCGAGCATGATGAACGTGATCAGCGCGACGCCGGTG
>DATLHO010000074.1:0-13594 GCA_035539855.1 Kapaibacterium sp. (SeqCode)
TCGAAGAGGCTCGCGATTCGCTCTTCTACTACGGCGTCGCCGGTCCGGTGACGTTTGAGCTCACGAACGACCGGTACGTGGTCGAGAAGCGTGAGAAGACGACGCCCGCGCTCGATTTCCGCGGACGCATCGTCGGCGTCGGAGCCAGCGCTCCGGTGCTCGTACGGCCGGCCGCCGGCAAGTCTATGGTCACGATCGAGCTCAAGAGCGCTTCGGGCATCGGCATGTGGTTCGGGCAGCTCGACACGTCGAACGCGAGCGGCTACGTGACGTTCGACGGCACCGCGCGCAAGGCGCTGACGATCACCTATGAGAACACGCAGCGCACGACCGCCGAGCCGTCATACCAGCGGGCGATCCCGATGCTCTACGGACAGGGCGCCTCGAACTTCGGCCTGCTCAACACGACGATTCGACCGGCGGTGACCAACGGTGGTCGTCGGGAGCACCTGAGCATCCCGATGCCGCGCTACATCCAGTCGTTCAACGAGTTCCAGTACCCCGATGACCTGTCGATGGCCGTCAGCGCCGGCATCATGCTGCGCAACTCCGCGCCGATCGACCCGGTGATCGGTCGCAACTGGAACCGCCGCGACACGCTGCGGATTCAGAACAACCGGTTCGAGAGCAACACGATCCGCGAGTTCGGCTACGGAATTCTCTCGGTTGGCGCAGGACCGCTGTACGACGTCGGAGCGGGCCGCTACGTGGCCTATCAGAACGAGAACAACCGCTACGCTGGAAATCTCATCGAGGACGTGACGCGCGGCGGTATCGTCGTGGCGTTCGAGAAGGGATCGCAGATCGTGGACAACCGGATCCGACGCGTCGACAACCGCACGTCGGCCGCCGGCGCGTGGGGTATCGCGGCGACCGCCGGCGCGGGCGCGCTGAGCAACCGCGGCTTCTCCACCGATCTGACGATCGATCGCAACCTGGTCAGCGAGGTCACGGCGACGAACGGCGTCGTCTCGGGCGTCTCGGTCGAGACGGCGGAGAACCTCTTCATCACGCCGTCGAACGCGGTCTTCCGCTTCCCGGCACAGGCGGCGACGAACGTGCGCGTGCGCAACAACACGATGTACCGCCTCTCCGGTCCGTCGACCGCGGCGATCGCCATGACGCCGGAGGCTGCGACGCGCATCGACTTCGTGACGACGGGCAACCGCGTCGAGAACAACACGATCCACAACAACGTCGAGGATCGGCGCGCAGACGCGGCACTGACGCTCGCGAATGCCGACCACATCGGCGTGCTCGCGACGCGTGCTCGGGGAATGGTGCGCAACAACATCATCAACCTCGAGGATCCGAACGCGATCGGTATCGTCATCACCGTTCCGTCGGTGCTGACGACGATGACGTCGGACTACAACGCGTTCGACATCCCGAACGGAGCGATCGGTGCGCTGGCGAACATCTCGACGCAGGGCTACCCGCTGCCGAGCCCGCCGATTGCGAAGACGCTGAGCCAGTGGCGCGCGCTGACTGGTCTGGACATGAACTCGGTCTCGGGTGACGTGACCCGCGAGTTCGTCTCGGTCGTTCCGAACGCCGAGAACCTGCACATCCAGCCGAACCTGATGGGCTCGATCGTGGGCAACCGCGGCCAGGTCGTCACCGACCTGACCAACGACATCGACGGGGAGCCGCGTGGCGCCTCGAGTGTCGCCGGTCGCTATGACATCGGCTCGGACGAGTTCACCGGCCAGGTGCGCAACTTCGACATCATGGCCGAGGACGTCATTGCGCCGTTCGGCTATCGTGCGACGACGGGACAGTACAGCGATGCGGAGTACGTGATGAGCGACTCTGCGGTGGCGCTGCGCGCGACGATGCGCAACGTCGGCGGCCAGCCGATGACCAACCGCACGGCAACGCTGGCAGTCAGCTACTTCAACGGAAGTGGCTGGGTGTCGGTGAGCTCGGCGTCGCGGACGAACATCGCGGTGGACGTCGCGCAGATGACGACGACGGACTTCGGCACGTTCCAGCCGCGGACGCTTCGCGAGCTGGGGATCAACGACGCGTTCTACGGCCTGAACCCGAACGTGTCGCCGCTGTACCGCTTCACGCTGACGACGGGCATCGACGACAACGGGACGAACAACGTCGTCGAGAAGACGGTTCGCTTCTGGCTGCAGCGCAGCGGACGCGAGGCGATGGTCTCGGTGGAGAACCTCAACGGCTGGGCCGGCATGGCCACGGCCGATCAGATCTCCAACAAGCTCAACACCGACACGCTGCTGGCAGCACTGACGCGGATCAACTGGTCGCGCGCCGACGGTGTTGGCACCGAGGACTACGACCTGTTCGAGCGTGACAAGTGGCCGAGCGAGAACCTCTCGTTCGCGCCGTGGAGCACGATGATCTGGGAGCAGGGCAGTGAGGCGACGGGCGTACTGCCTGCGGAGCGCGCGGCGCTCAAGGCGATGCTCAACGCGGGCACGACGAACTTCCGTCACACGCTGATCATGGGCGGTCAGGATGTCGCGCGCCTGCACGACGTCGCACTGACGGCTTCGAACGGCGCGATGGCGGATCAGGACTTCGTGCAGAACTACCTGCGCTCGCGCTACATCAGCGCGACGAACCCGGCGGACTACTCGTATCGGACGATCAAGGGTGTGGTGATCACGCCGGGTCGCTTCGAGGAGCTGGAGCCGACGGCGTACGCCGGTGATGCGAACCCGCGTCCGGGTCTTCTGCGGACGACCCCGGGTGAGGGTGTTGCCCGTGGCTCGCACATCTACGCGATGCAGCTTGGCAGCCCGGTCGACTCGCTGGCCGGCGTGGCCTCGAGCTCGGGCGGCCGCAACGTCGTGTACTATGCGTTCGACTGGCGCCATGCGGGCCGCTTCGACTTCGAGCCGGATCGCTCGGGTGCGTGGCGTCTGCTGCTGGGCGCGCTGGACTTCTCGCAGCAGTTCCGCGGCATCCTGCCGATCGAGCTGGTGTCGTTCAACGCGTATCAGTCGGCCACGGCCGCGGTGAGCGTGGAGTGGACGACGGCGATGGAGACCGAGATCGCGTCGATGGCGATCGAGCGAGCGGAGAAGACGGCGACGGGCATCGGGACGTTCGAGCTGGTTGAGCGCACGAGCCCTCGCGGCACGGCGACCAACGGCGCGGACTACCGCGTGATCGATCGCGACGTCGTCGCCGGTGGCGAGTACGTCTACCGCCTGGTGACGACGAGCCTGGATGGCGAGCGGATCGTGGAGCGTCAGCAGACGGTGAAGCTGACGTCGGCGACGACGGGCGGTCTCCGCCTGTCGGTGGCGCCGAACCCGGTTCGCGCGACGGCGACGATCACGCTCTCGGGTGTGACGGCGAGCTCGACGGTCGAGCTCTACGACGAGACTGGGCGCCTGGTGCGCTCGCTTGGCGTGGTGACGACCTCGGGCACGATCGCGCTGGATGCGAGTGACCTTGCCAGCGGCAGCTACACGGTGCGCGTGCGCACCGCCGGCACCAGCAGCGTGGTCGAGCGCATCACCGTGACCCGCTGATTCCCCTGGCGATGACAAACGAAGAGCCGGCCGCACCCGCGGCCGGCTCTTCGTACTTTGACGCCCCGATCCCCCCAAACCTGATCCTCCTTTCCTGTTGGACCAAACCTGCCCGTTCCCCACCTTGACACCGACCAATCGTCCCTTAGTCCCATAGTCCCTTTACCGTGCCGAATCTCCCCAACCGCACCCACCTCATCGACCCGGTCCGCGAGCTCATCGACGAGCACGTGATCTTCATGCGCGCGCTCGAGGATCTGGTCGACGTGACACGGGGAATCGGTGGCGAGCAGCAGGCGATCGACCGACCGACGCTCGATGCGCTGCAGGAGCTGCTCGACGCGGTCGACGAGCACCTCAACGTGCACTTCCTGAAGGAGGAGGAGGTCTTCTTCCCGGCGATCGAGCGGCTGTTCCCGTCGGCCCGCGTGAAGTTCCAGTTCCTGCACGTCGACCACGACCGGCTGCGTGAGGCGTTCGAGCTGTTCATCGCACTGGTGCAGAGCGCGCGACACGGCCGGCTGGAGCCGACGAGCTTCGCGGAGCTCCCGCGACTTGCAACCGAGATGGTCCGGCTCTTCTACTACCACATCGTCGCGGAGGATGCCGTCTATCTGGACGTTGCGTCGCAGATGCTCTCGACCGAGGAGTCCGCGGCGCTCAGCGGACGCATGCGGCTGCTCGAGGAGCGATTGCGCGAGCGTTGCGACGCCGTGTCGATCGAGGGACGCGTTCGGATGTAGTTACCGCCGCGAAGCACTATGGGAATCACCGCGAGCCGCTGACTCGTCAACGCGAAGGGGCGCCGGTTCGACGACACTGCTGCTCACTGTGGTCCCGTGCCGTGGAGCGCGGCATACAGCGCGACGACGCTTTGACCGAGTCGGGGTCCCGGACGAAAGAGGATGTCCGGCGGAATCGACCGCACGCGTCCGGTGCGCACCGCGCGCAGTCCGGCCCACTCCGGAAACGACGCGACGAGCGACGCCGCGTCGACCGCCGTATCGCCCGGAACGATGATCACGTCGGGATCGCGACGCAGCACTTCCTCGCGGCTGTACCGCGGGTACGGCGCGGGATCACCGGCTGCGACGTTGATGCCGCCCGCACGCTCGATCGCCTCGTTGATGAAGCCACCGCTGACGGTCATCAGCGGCGCCCGATCGAGCACGATGAATGCGCTGACGGGCTTGCGGGCTGCGACGAGCGCGCGGATCGAGTCCAGCTCGCGCTCGATCGAAGCGACGAGCGCTCGCGCCCGGTCCCGTCGTCCGACCAGCGCGCCGATGGTGTCGATCGCCGCAAGCGTGCCGGGAATCGTCTCCGCGGCGACGGTGAACGGCGTCATGCCGAGCGCCGCGATACGCTCGTACGCGGTGCTCGAGTTGCCCGCGAACGTCAGCAGCACCAGATCGGGCTTCAGTCGCAGCATCGTCTCGTAGGCGGGCGTCGACATGTCCGAGACGATCGGAACGCTTGTCGCCGCGGCCGGGTAGTTGCAGTACGCGGTGCGTCCGACGACCGCATCGCCCGCGCCGACTGCGAACAGCGTCTCGGTCAGGCTCGGCGCCAGCGAGACGACACGACGCGCCGGCCGCTCGAGCCGCACGGTCGTCCCGACGGCATCGCGAAGCTCGATCGAGTGTGACGACGCGCGCGGCTCGCGGTCCTGATCCGGGGAGCGCTCGTCAGCACACGAGGCGACGACGAGCGGAATCCACAATGCCGCGAAGCGGCGTACTATTGAAGGGCTCATAATCTCGAAGGCCGGCAATTCGTCGTCCACGGGTCACGTTCGCGCAAGTTCCCCCTTTCACACCCGACCATGGCTTCTGGCTCACCACTTTTCACGCTTCTGCGAACGACCGTCGCCATCATCGCGGCCGTGGCGATCACCGCCGGAACGCGACTGTCGGCGCAGAGTCTGCCGGCCGACGCGGGCCGGACGCTGTACGAGGAGCTGGTCGAGACCTATCGCGATCGGCACACCGACGGCGCAATGGAGGAGGCAGGCGAGGACATCTTCGGGCGCTTCGCATGGTTCAACTACCAGCGCGCCTACCCGATCGGTGCGATACCGGCCGGAGGTCGCGTCGCGGCGATGCGCGAGAGCGAGGCGATCGAGCGTCTGCTCGAGCGCGGTGCCCGTCACAACGGCGGCTCCGCGTCGCTACTGTCGGCGGCGCAGTGGGAGTCGGTCGGGCCGACCAACCAGGGGGGACGCGTTCGCGCGATCGCGGTTCACCCGACGAATCCGTCGATCATCCTCGTCGGCGCCGCGGCGGGCGGCGTCTGGAAGACGACCGATGGCGGCACCACGTGGCGACCGACGTTCGATCGCGAGAGCGCGATCGCGATCGGCGCGCTCGCGTTCGACCGCTCCGATCCCCGCATCGTCTATGCGGGCACCGGCGAGAACTTCCCCACGAGCCAGTCGCTGCTGACGAACACGCCGGCATATCTCGGCAACGGCATCTTCAAGTCGACTGACGAGGGACTCACGTGGCAGGGCGTCGGTCTGGAGTCCGTCGGCGCCATATCGAAGATCATCGTTCACCGCCAGAATCCCTCGATCGTCTACGCCGCGACCGCGCGCGAGAACGGCGGCTTCTACCGCTCGAGTGACGCCGGCGCGACGTGGACGCGCACGGCCAACGGAGACTACTACGACCTGTCGGTCAATCCCGCCAACCCCGACGAGCTCTACATCGCCCGGGCCTCCGGCGTGCAGCGCTCGACCGACGCCGGCATGACGTTCACGAGCGTGAGCACCGGATTGAATGCGGGCGTGCGCTACAGTGTCGCGGTTGCGCCGTCGGCTCCGGCGACGCTCTACGCCCTCGGCGCGGTCGGCGGGGGAGACCTGCAGCGCGGCGAGCTCTACAAGAGCACCGATCGCGGCGCGTCGTGGCGGCTGCTGCGTTCGCTCGAGCCGTCGTTCTTCAACGGACAGGGGATCTACGACAACTTCATCATGACACACGCCGCCGACGAGGACATCGTCCTGGCCGGCGGCATCGACATCTATCGCACGAGCGACGGCGGCGACACGTGGACGAACGTCACACGGGTCTACTCCGGCGGCAGCGTCCATCCCGATCAGCACCTGGCGGAGTTCGCGCCCTCGGCGCCCGATGTTGTCGTCCTGGGTAACGACGGCGGCGTCTACCTTTCGGTCGACGCCGGCGTGACTTGGTCGCGCAAGAGCAACGGTCTGGCGATCACGCAGTTCTATCGCATGGAGGTCGACCAGACTCGACCGTTCCGCGTCTACGGCGGCACGCAGGACAATGGAACGAGCGGCTCGTTCGGCACCACCGGTTATACCGGCGACTGGCGCAGCGTTCTCGGCGGCGACGGCTTCTTCGTGCTCGCCGATCTCGGCGATCCGAACTGGTTCTACGCCGAGCTGTATTTCGGCGCGCTCTTCCGCATCAACGCGAACAACCCCAACCAGGCCTCGCGAATCGACTGGGGGATTCCCTCGACGGGCCAGAACGCTGACGAAGGGAACTGGGCGACACCGATCGCGATGAGCCCCGCCGATCGACAGAGCCTTTACACCGGTCGCACCAATCTCTGGCGCACGACCGACCGCGGCACGAACTGGACGAGGATCCCCGTCGGCGTCGGATCGAAGCTTGGCGCGATCGGACTGTCGCCCAGCGACACCCGCGACATCGTCGTCGGCACGATCACCGGGCAGATCCGATACTCGACCGACTACGGCGCGACCTGGGCTGGCGGGGCGGGCGTTCCGGGCTCGGTCGTCACCGACATTCAGTTCGATCCGGTCCGGCCGGAGCGAGTGTACGCGACGTTCTCGGGCTTCGGGCCGGCGCACGTCTTCCGGTCCGACAACTACGGCGCGCAGTGGACCGACATCAGCACGAACCTGCCCCGGATCCCGACCAACGCGATCGCGATCGATCCGCAGAACCCCGAGCACCTCTTCGTCGCCACCGACATCGGAGTGTTCTTCAGTCCGACCGGCGGTGACTTCTGGGTGCCATTCAACGAGGGAATGGCACTTGCACCAGTGTCCGATCTGCGCATCCATCGCACGAGTCGATCGCTCGTCGCGGCGACCCATGGACGCTCGATGTTCCGAACGAGCATCGACGACATCGTCGTCGAGCCCACGCTCATCGCACCGGTCGGTGGCGAGCGCATCAGCACGCCGGGCGATCTCGAGATTCGCTGGTTCGGCTTCACGAGTCCGGTCAACGTTTCGATCCGCTACTCGGCCGACGAGCCGTGGCAGATCGTCGCCTCCGGCGTCACCGGCACGCGTGTGAGCGTGTCGCTTCCGATGCGGTTCTCGACGACGGCGCGCGTGCGCATCGAGGAGATCGGATCGGGCCGCTCGCTGATGTCCGGACCGCTCACGCTGATGACCCCCGCGAACGCGACGGCTCTCGGCCGCCGCTCGTTCGTCGCCGAAGCGATCGAGCTGCGCGGCACGACGCTCTGGGCGACTTCGCGCGGCAGCGACACCATCTATCGGCTTCGTCTCCCGCTGCTGACGGGCACCGCGCCGATCGTGCGCACGGGATTCTCCGGCACGATTCGCGACCTCGCCTACGACGTGACGCGGGACGAATTCCTCGTGCTCGTCACCAACGATGATTTCAGCCAGCCACGCATCCATCGCATGGACACGACCGGCGGGTCGCTCGGCACGCTGTCGCTGCCGTCGGCGCTGGTGACGGCCGTCGGCATCGCGATGCAGGGAGGTTCGCTGGCCGTCTCAACTGCCGCGCCCTCGCCGGAGCTCTGGCTGCTCGATCCGATCACCGGCGCCGAGCTAGGCCGATCGGCGATCGAGGATGCCGGCACGGCCGAGCGACGCGGTCTCGTCTGGAACGGCCGCGCCTTCGTGCAGGCCGCGACGACCGTCGGCAGCTCCAGCGGCTTCGACGCCGAGCTGCAGCAGATCGTGGGTGTCGCGCAGGCCCGCGTCGTCGACCGCGTTCCGGTGATCGTCGGCTCCGGCGCGGAGCTCCACTTCTTCGGCCTCACGCACGACGCCGGCGCGACGGGCATCGAGTACTACTTCGCGACGGACACGAGCGGGGTCTTCTACCGCTTCCGCGCGGACATCCTCAGCGGCATCGACGGCACGGTTGCGCCGCGCGGCGGAGCCTTGACGGTCGCTCTCGCGTCGATTCGTCCGAACCCGGTTCGTGACGTCGCGACGCTCGAGCTTCGACTCGAGCGCGGGGCAGACATCCGCGTCGCGATCGTCGATGCCGGCGGTGCCGTTGTTGGAGGAATCCGCGATCAGCGGCTGGAGTCCGGAGAGCATCGCCTGACGCTCCCGGTCGGCGCGCTCGCCAGCGGCGTGTACTACGTTGTCATCGAGAGCGGAGGTGTCATCGAGAGCGGGGAGGAGCGGATCGTCCGCCCGCTGACGGTCGTGCGCTAAGGGTTGATCCGCCCTCGATTCTTTCTCATCTTGGCGATCCCATCAGAGCGCCGGAGCTCTCGAGACTCCGGCGGACGTGCGCGACGCTCGGTCGTCATGCGCCAGGTCGTGAACGACCACCGGGACCCTCTCCACGCAATTGCCCAACATCGAACGGTCAGCCGGCCAATACGCTACCAGCATGCATTCGACGCCGCATCGCGAGATCCCCAGCCGCGGTCTCCATCTCGTTCTTCTGGCACTCCTCACGTTCGTGCTGGCGGCAGCCGGCGCCGACGCGCAGCTGCGGGAACCGCGTGAGAACGCCGAGGAGCAGCAACGGATGCTCGATGAGGTGCTCGAGCAGGGTCGCGCCCATCCGTGGACCGAGATCTCCGGAGAGGACGTGCGCGGTCGCACGTTCTGGTTCGAGTACAAGCGCCGCTTCCCGTACGACGTCGTGCCCGCCGGTGGCCTCAAGCGCGCCATCGTCGAGATGCACGCGCTACGCGATCGGATGAGTGCTACGGTCGAGAAGTCCGGCGCCACGCTCTTCGCGGCAAACCAGTGGCAGCCGGCCGGCCCGAACAACGTCGGCGGACGCGTCCGCGCAATGGCGATTCACCCGGACGATCCGGAGACGATCTACGTCGGCGCGGCCTCGGGCGGCGTCTGGAAGTCGACCGACGGTGGATTAACCTGGCGCACGACGTTCGACAAGCAGACTGCTCTGACCATCGGCTCGATGGCGATCGATCCGAAGAATCCCAACAACATCTACGTCGGCACCGGCGAGCTGCGTGTCGCCAGCGACATCGGCTTCCTCGCCGACGGCGTGTTCAAGTCCACCGACGGTGGCGAGACCTGGCGCAACATCGGCCTGAACACGCTCTCGGCCGTCTCCGGCATCGTCGTTCACAAGGACAACCCGAGGATCATCTACCTGACCGCGGGCCGACTGTACGTCCAGGCGCGCTACGACGGCAACGGGCTCGGCTCGGCGCGCGGCTTCTATCGCTCGACGGACGCGGGCGCGACGTGGACCCAGATCTACAACGGCGACGTGCAGGAGATCGCGGTCAACCCTGAGAACAACGACGAGCTGCTCATCAGCACGACGAACAGCGTGCAGCGCTCGACCAATGCGGGTGCGAGCTTCACGCCGTCGACGACGGGACTGCAGAATACGTCCTCGAGCATCCGCATGAGCATGGCGCACACGCCGTCGGATCCGTCGATCGTGTGGCTGCTGCAGGCCTACCGAAACGGATCGAACCACTCGCCGTTGCTCTACAAGAGCACCAACGGCGGCACCTCCTGGACGGCCGTGCCGACCCTCGCCGACAACTTCTTCCGCACCCAGGGCGACTACAACAACTGCATTTCCGTCGATCCGAATGATCCCGACATCATCCTGGCGGGCGGTATCGATCTATGGCGCAGCACCAACGCCGGCGGTTCGTGGACGAATGTGACCAACACGCGCGGCTCGACGTTCGAGGCCGAGATCGCCCATCCGGATCAGCACATCATCGTGTTCGACCGCAACGTTCCGGGACTCGTCTACATCGGCAGCGACGGCGGCGTCTACCAGTCGTTCAACTCCGGAATGTCGCAGCGTCGCCTGCACGCGTCGCTGCCGATCACGCAGTTCCACGCGCTCGAGCTCGACCAGTCCCGGCCCTACCGCGTCTACGGCGGCACGCAGGACAACCAGACGCAGGGTGGATACGGCTCGGCCAACGGGTACAACTTCGACTGGGTGCGACTGCTCGGTGGTGACGGCTTCTGGGTCGTCGTCGATCGCACCAACCCCGACATCGTTTACGCCGAGTCGCAGTACGGCAACGCGCGACGCATCGACGCGAACAACCTCGATGCACAGCCGGTGAACTTCATCGGCGGCATCTCGCTCGATGAAGGAGGCTGGTCGACACCGATGGCGATGAGTGCGGTCGACAACCGATTCTATACCGCGCGCCGTCGCGTCTATCGCACCGTCAATCCGCGCGCGAACCCGCCGGTCTGGGACACGTTGACGCCGGGCTTCTCCGATACGCGTCGCAAGGCGACGGCGCTTTCGCTGTCGCCGCTGGACGGGACGAAGCTCATCGTCGCCAACGACGGCGGCGATACCCGCTTCACGACGAACGACGGCGTGACGTGGGCGCGCTCGAGCGGCCTGCCGAGCCGTTTCCCGACCGACCTCATGTTCGATCCGATCGTCGCCAACCGCGTGTACGCGACGTTCTCCGGGTTCCGCACCGGACACGTCTTCGTCTCGAACAACGACGGAGCCTCGTTCACCGACATCTCGTCGAACCTGCCGGACGTGCCCGTCAACGCGATCGAGATCGATCCGACGAACAGCTCGCGCCTGTTCATCGGCACCGACATCGGTGTCTGGGTCTCGCTCGACGCGGGCAACGCGTGGTTCCCGTACAACGAGGGACTGCCGGTCTCACCGGTCGCCGACCTGAGAATTCACCGCACGCGCCGCGCGCTCGTCGCGGCGACGCACGGCCGCTCGCTCTTCGACGTCTCGATCGACAACATCGATCTGCCGGCCGTGCTGCTGGCGCCGGTCGGTGGCCAGACCTTCGCGACGCCGGGCGCGATCACGGTGCGCTGGGCCGGCATCGAAGGTCCTGCCAACGTGTTCGTCAGCTATCGGGCCGGTGATCCGTTCGTGCTGGTCGGATCGGCGATCTCCGGTGGCACGTTCCAGCTCACTGTGCCGCTGGTCAAGTCGACGACGACGCGCGTGCGCGTCGAGTCCGTTGCGGGCGACAAGTCGGCCACCAGTGGCGACCTGACGCTCACGCCCAGCGCCAACGTCGAGACGCTCGGCCAACGCGGGTTCATCGCCGAGGCGATCGCGATGCGTGACGGACTGCTGTGGGCGACAGACCGCTCGAGCGACATGATCCGCGCTCTGCGACTGCCGCTCCTGTCGGTCGTCGACACGATCGTGCGCAGCGGGTTCTCCGGACGCATCCGTGATCTCGAATACGATCCGCAGGCGCACATCTTCTACGCGCTCGTGACCAACGACGACTACACGAGCCCGGTGATCCACCGCATGGATACCACCGGCGCCGCGGCCGGCACCGTTACGCTGCCCGCGTCGATCACCGCGGTCAGCGGCATCGCCGTCGCGCCGACCGGACTGGCCGTCGCAACTCCGGGCGCCAACGGACGGATCGTCGTCATCGACGTGACCACCGGCGCCGAGGTCTCCTCGAGCCTCTACGCCGGAGTGGCCGGCGACTGGCGTCGCGGACTCGTCTGGAACGGGACGACCTACACGCAGGGCGTCGTTCGCGCCGACGCGGGACTCGGATTCCCGAGCGAGATCCAGCGCCTGAGCGTCACCGACTCGGCACGGCTGTATGAAGCGCTGCCGGTCGTCGTCTCGTCGGGCAACCCCGTCTACTTCTTCGACCTCGCCGTCGACAACACGTCGAGCACGTCTTCGGCGATCTACTTCGCGACCGACACGACAGGGACGATCTACCGATTCCGCGGCGAGCTCTTCTCCGGCATCATCACCGGCGAGACCTCGCGAGCGACGACGGCCCGACTCGGGCTGGTCACTCCCAACCCCGCTCGTGACCGTTCGGGCGTGACGATCGCGCTCGAGCGCGCCGACGATGTGACGCTCGATCTCGTGACCGCCTCCGGCGAGCACGCGGCGAACATCTTCGCCGGACGCCTCGACGAGGGAGCCCACGAACAGCGCTTCGACGTCGGCGCGCTTGCCAGCGGCGTCTACTACCTCGTGCTGACGACCTCTCGCGGTGAGCGGACCATGACGCCACTCGTCGTCACCAGGTAATCGCACCTGACTCTTGAACCACGAGCGCGCCCCGGCAGAACTGCCGGGGCGCGCTCGCTTTGTGTGGGATTTAACGAACAGGCACCCTGGTCCACGGCGCGTGCCGCGACGCGGTCTCCATGGGCGCGGTGGTTAACGGCGGGCCCGCGGAGTCGCGATGGCGCCATGCCAGTCGAGGTACTGAAGAAACGCCGCAAAGGTCGCACGCGGTCGATCCGCCAGCACGAGCTCGCCCGGCCAGGCCGCGCGCGGCGCCGGTGAGAGCGATCGGTACGCGGCGTCGACCCAGTGGAGGCTCTCGCGACGCTCCGATGCGACGAGGCGTCCATCGGCCCAGATGCGCAGCGCGTGCGCGTCGTTGAGTGCGCGCAGCAGAGCGCACGCCGCGAAGTCCGCGGTCGCGTCGCCGAGTGACGAATCGAGCACGCGCGACGGGACCTGCGCCACCGCGAGCACGGGCGACGAACGCCCCTGCTGCTGCGCGCGCATGAGGCCCAGCAGCGTGCGTGAGCCGATGCCGAGCGACGTGTCGCGCGCGTCGATCGACGCCAGCATCGTGATGCGTGCCGCGACCGACATCGGTCTCCGGAAGTAGTCGATCATCTCCGGCGACCGCTGCGTCGCCGAGTCTCGATCTCCGGCGAGCAGCAGCCTCATTGCCGCTCGGGCGCGCGTCCACTCGTCGGGCGCGACGCGAAGCATCGACCGGAGGATCGTGTCGCGCTCGACGCCGGGACGCAGAGCGTCGCTGAGCTCGATGCGAAGCGCCAGCAACTGGTAGCCGAGGCTGTCGCGATCGACGTACACCGCCATCGAATCCACGAGCTCGTCGTAGCG
>DATLHO010000075.1:0-3376 GCA_035539855.1 Kapaibacterium sp. (SeqCode)
GTTCCCTGCGCGCGCTGCAGGGCGGCGAGCGCTTCGACGATCTGCTCGAGCGTGAGCTCCTCGCTCGCGCCGACCGGCGTGCCGACGCGTGCGCGAGCTTCGAGCATCATCCTGATCGCCTCCATCGAGCTGCCGGCCATCGACCGGCACGCGAGGAAGATCTCGTGATCGAGGGACCCGACCTCGTCGATCGCCTCGCCGCTGAGCACGGCGTAGACGCGGGCGGCGACTGTTGAGGTGACGGTGGGGTGGGGCGTGAATCGGCGATCGCCGGCGAGCCAGCGCGCGGCGACGACGAGGTCCGCCTCGCTCGCGATGCCTTCGAGCAGCTCGGCGGCGAGCACGGTCTTCTCCGACGCGTCGAGAGAGCGAGCGATCGCATTGAATGCGGCGGCGACTTCACCGAAGGCAAGGCGACGCGCCGGCGCGCGGGTGTCGCCTGGTATCGACGCCTCGTCGATCATCCGCGTGGCGGTCTGGTGCTCGTGGCGATGCGGAGCGTATCGGGAAGCTCGTTGGCGTCGTCGGGCGCGAGCGTGCAGCCGGCGTCGCAGAGGATCGAGCCGCACCGCTCGATCGCCGCGACCAAGGCGTCGACGGGTCGTCCTGCTCGGATGCCGGCGACGATCGTGCGGACGATCTCCTGCCACACGCCCGGCGCCACACGGCTGTCAATGCCCGCATCGCCGAGAACGATGACGCGGCGCTCGCGGATGCTGAGGAACAGGAGGATGCCGGTGCGGTCGCGCGTCGTGAAGATCTCCTCCGCGATGAACGCCGCCTGCGCCGCCTGCCGTGTGCGCTGCTCGACGGTTGCGCGCCCTGCCAGCACGACGCGCAGCGCCGGCGACAGTCCGGCGACGAGCGCGCCGATGGCCGCGGCGGCTGCGACGATGAGCGCGAAGCCGGGCAGGCCGATGAGGCCCCACGGATCGAGCACGATGTCGGCGACGGTGATGACCAGCAGCGCGAGTCCGGCTGCGATCAGTGCCGCGAGCCAGAGTGACTCCTCGTAGTCGTCGCTCTGCTCGACGACGCAGGGAACGATCTCTCCCGAGGTGCCCCGCTCGGCCCGTCGCACGGCGTCGGCGACGCGCTCGCGCGCCGCAGAATCGAAGAGTCTGTCGATGTTCGTGCTCATGAATCGCTACTCCCTCAGTCGAGTGCCGTCCCGTCGGCGGCGGCGTCGTGCAACGAGTCGTCCTGCAATCCTGCGTTCCCCGGCGTGCGCTCGAGCGACGCGGCCTCGATTCCCAGCGTGCGCGTGACGTCGCGGGCGAAGAGCTCCGCGTACGGTCCGTGGACCGTCCACACGCGTGCCGGCTCGACTGCGCGGATCGCGTCGAAAAGATCGTAGTAATCGGCGTGATCGCTCAGCGGCGCAAGCAGCGTCGCGCCGGTCGCGCGGCGGCGCGACTCGAGCAGGGCCCATCCGCTGGCGTAGCACAGTCGTGCGCTTGGATGCGCGCGCATGAGCTCGCCGCCGCTCGACGGCGGCATCACCCAGGCGCGTCGCTCGCGGCGGCCGCGGCCGGTGAAGCGCGCGACGTCGCCGAGCCCGACACCGAACCGCTCATAGACCTTCGAGATCTGCCACGTCGACGGGTGCACGAGCGTTGCGATTCCCGCTTCGGCGAGGATTGCCATGATCTCCTGGCTCTTGCCGAGCGAGTACCCGGTGAAGATCGGAATCTCGTCGTTCTCGAAACACCGGTGCGCAAACTCGGTCATCGAGCCGGCAATCTCCTGGTCACCTGGGAACCGGAAGATCGGCAGTCCGAACGTGCACTCGATGACGAGATCATCGGCCCGCTCGAATCGCGCCGGCTCGGCCGTGCGTCCGGGCCGCACCTTCATGTCGCCGGTGTACAGCAGGCGTCGGCCGTCGTCTCGCTCGACGAGCACCTGGGCGCTCCCGAGAATGTGCCCCGCCGGCAGCAGCTTCATCCTCCACCCGCGAAACTCCTGCCACCGATCATACGGCAGCGCAACGATCTCGCCAACGTGCCCCCGCAACCGCAGAAGCTCGGCCGTCTCCACCGTCGCAAACACCGGCATCCGCCGATCCTCCGCCACATGATCCGAATGCGCATGCGAAATCACCGAAGGGCCGCATCCGCGCACAGTGTCGAACTGAACCTGTGGGAGGAGGAGTTGGTAGCCGCGGTTGAGGCGGTGGATGGCGAACGGATTCTGCATGGGGTTGTCAGATGTCAGATGTTAGATGTCAGATGTCACATACCAAAGGCGCAGAGCATCTCTTCGTGCCTCGTGACATCTGACCTTTGACATCTGACATTTGACAACCCAACGCCCGATGCGAACTCGCAAAGCATCCTCCCCATGCCCTGTGACATCTAACATCTGACCTCTAACATTTAACAAAAGCCTGCACCACCTTCGCCACACCCACCGCTTCATTCACCAACCGATACCCCCCCATCGCCGCCGAGACGACGAACGTCTCTGCGTAGTTGAAGCGGCGGCTGGTGCCGTCGGGGGATTCGAGGAGGATCGACGTGCCTTCGACGAGGCTCATGACGTGGCAGTCGTCGTTGGTGTCGATCGTGATGGCGTCGTCGAATTCGTAGCGGCGGACGTCGTAGAAGTGCTCGGG
This sequence comes from Kapaibacterium sp. (SeqCode), assembly GCA_035539855.1. GTDB lineage: Bacteria > Bacteroidota > Ignavibacteria > OLB7 > OLB7 > DATLHO01. The sequence goes on from DATLHO010000075.1 coordinate 2,618, forward strand.
GTGGGTCGGTAGGTGAACCTCGCGCCAGCCGTCGCCTTCGGCGACGACGGTCGGTCGGGAGACGAGCTCGCGCTCGACGACGCGCGCGGTGCGTTTGAAGTCGAGGTTGTCGAAGGCGCGCTCGATGTTGATCGGCCGAAGGTTGCCCTCTAGGTCGCGGCGTACCCAGTCGTACATCTTGAAGGTGAAGATGTACGGCGTCGCGCTGATCTCCAGCACGAGGTTGCCGCGGCCCGAGCAGTGGATTGTGCCGTTGGGAATCAGGAAGAGGTCGTGCCGGTGGGCCGCGACCGTGTTGACGAAGCGCTCGACGTCGATCTCGCTCCCGTGCTCGCGACTGTGCTCGAGCTCGGCGCGGAACGCTTCGGGATCGATCCCCTCGTTGAAGCCGAGGTAGACGCGCGCTCCCTCGACGCAATCGAGGATGTAGTACGTCTCGTCCTGCGTAAAGCGCTCGCCGAAGTGTCGGCGGATGTACTCCGTGCGCGGATGCACCTGCACCGAGAGGTTGCCGCCGTCGACGGTGTCGAGGAAGTCGAAGCGGATCGGGAACTCGCTGCCGAATCGCTCCGCCGCGCGGCCGAGCACCCGGCGGGATTCGAGCAGCATCAGCATGTCGAGCGAGACCTCGAGCAGCATCCCGTCGCTCTCGAGCATGATGCCGTTCTCGGGCGCGATCAGCTCGAACGACCACGCGTAGTTCGGCGCATCCTGAGGCAGCGAAGGGATGTGCTCCTTGATCCACTGTCCGCCCCAGGG
>DATLHO010000076.1:0-12935 GCA_035539855.1 Kapaibacterium sp. (SeqCode)
TGCGCGATTCGAGATCGTCGTGGAAGTGCGCGCGCACCGTCGCGAGGTGTCCGGCGGTCGCGTCGATGCCCTCGCAGAAACGCACGAGCGGAGAGACCACGGTGCCCTGCAGGTTCTTCACCGCGAGCGTGAGACCCATGCCGTGGGATTTCATCTTCGCGATATTCAGCGTCCACGAGGCGTCGGCGTTGAAGGGAGCCGAGAAGCCGAGGCGGCGGAAGACGACGCCGTCGGGAACATCCTTCCAGATGACTTCGGTTCCCTCCTCGAGCGAATCGAAGATCATCTGATCGATCGTGCGGCCGGAGGTGAAGTCGAGCAGGTGAACGCCGAGACGCTCCGCCATCGCGACACTGTCGCCGACGAGTCGCTCGTCGGGACAGTAGCCGTCGCCGGCCCAGGCGCCCTCGCGCATCCACACGTTGGACGATGGGTATCCGAGGCCGATGATCGTCTCGAGTACGCCCTCGGTGAACGCGACGTCGGTGCGGATGCCCATGCCGTCGGCGGTGCCGCCGGTGCCGAACGTGCAGGTGAGGTTGGGCTTCACCGCGAGCGCGTGGCTGTAGGGAATGCCCGCGGTATCGCTCGCGCTGAAGACCCGCGAGGCGAACGTGCGCCCGGCCTCGAGCTTCGCGGCGGTGTCGACCTTGGAGCCGACATCGGTGCGCATGATGAACACCGCGTCGGGATTGGCTTCGACGAACGGGTGCAGCGCCAGATAGCGCGGCGCCGCGGCGTGCAGCGCAAGACGCGGCGCGACGAGCGCGCCGGCGCCGGCGACCGCGGCATTGCGGAGGAAGTCGCGTCGTTGCATGGATGCCTCGGAGTAATGAGCTCGCCGGGGTAACACCGCGGGGGCGCCGAATGTTATGCGACCTCTCTCACCGGCCCCCTACCACAGATCCAGCACCGTCGGCAGCCACCGCATCGGCACGGCCGACGTCGTGCCGCCCTCGAAGGCGCCGATCGAGCGCGGGCTCAGGAACGCGCGGCCGGCGAAGTCGTTCGCGGGATCGGCAACGTCGGCGCCGGCGCCGATCGCGGGCGACCCGGCGCGCAGGCTCAGCTCCGACGGCGGCGCCACCAGCAGCGGATCGCGGCCGATGATCGCGGCGGTCTCGGCGACGGGAAGGTTCGGTCCGCTCCAGCCAGCATTGCCGACGTGATACCACAGGTTGTTCGAGAACAGGAACGTCTCCGGCGCCGTGTTCGATCCGATGTTGAGCGTCGGGTTGTCGGCCGCGTCGTCGACGACGACGATGTTGTTGCGGAAGGCGTTGTTGCCGCACGGGAGGAATCCCTCGGCCGTGGTCTCCTGCAGGATCCGGATCGCCCATCGCTTCGGCAGCCAGATCGTGTTGTTGACGACCTCGGAGTTGACGGCGCCGACGAAGGCGATCGGCGCGTCGGCGCCGGTGAAGAGGTTGGCGTAGACCGCGATGTTCGAGGCCTCGTAGTTGGCGCCGAGCGGACGGAAGAACTGCAGTCCGGTCGAGCCGCCGATGTTCAGCGCGCGCGCGCCGCCGTCGAGAAAGCGGTTGCGCTCGATGCGGATGAACGCAGTGCCGCCCTTGGCCTGGATGCAGTTGGAGCCGCCGCGTTCGAAGAGGTTGTCGGAGAAGACACCCTGATGACATCCCACCATGTCGATCATGCTTCCGCCGGGAGAGCCGTCGCGAAACGTGCAGCGGGTCACCATGAAGCTGTCGATGCCGGACATCTTCAACTGATCGTTGTTGCCGGTGGCCTCGAGTCGTCCGAACGTGCAGCGCTCGATGACGATGTGATGGGCCGGCGTCTCGATGGAGCCGCCATCGTCGATGTTGAAGCCGTTGCCGGTCTGGCCTTCGATCGTGAAGCCGATGATGCGCAGGTAGCTCGCGTCGGTGAGCTGCCAGGCGTTGCTGCCGCCGCGGAGGATGACCTGCTCGCCTTCGGCCGCCATCACCGTGATCCACGCATCGGCGCGGCCACTGAGGTTGGCGACATAGTCGCCGCCGGGATAGACTCCGGCGCGGAAGAGAATGGTGTCGCCCGGCTGCGCGTAGCGCGCGGCGGCGCCGAGCGCATCGTATTCGCCGCCCGGTGAGACCTCGAGCGTGCGCGCGTGGATTGAGCTGGAGAGCAGCAGGAGCAGGAGTGCGGGAAGGAGCTTCATGGGAGACTCGAACGTGGAATTGCCGCCGTGTACGGGACCGGCGGCAATATCGCGAAATCACCCGATGACGGCTCGCACGCCTCGAGCCGGGTCGCGAAGGCAGTGCGGTGACGAGTCGGTGTCGCTACTGTCCGTAGCGGAAGAGCGCCGCGAAATCGATCGAGTGCACGTGATGCTCGCCCGCGAGCGCCACGTACTCGACGGCGAGGACCTCCTTGCCGGCGCCGATAACGGTGCTGACCAGGCCGAACGACCGCGCGTATTCCTTCGGAGGCAGCTCGACGGTGATGCGGCGCCAGATGACCTCCTCGAGCACGTTGTACGCCGTGAGCACCTCCTGCAGGTTGAACCCGTCGCTGCAGCGCTCGTGCGCGATCTGTCGCGAGTACTCGACCATCGGGACGAGGTCCTGCGACTCGATGCTCGTGCGCATGGTATCGAAGAGGGCGGCGACGCGCGCCCGGTTGGTCTTGTCGTCACTCTTCTCGTAGCTGTGGAGAGCCCCCTTGCGGAGCGCGGCGACGGCTTCGTTGACGATCTCGTCGGCCTCCTTCGCCAGCAGGTCGTTCAGTTCCATTGTTCAGTACCTCGGAATGCGTCCCCAACGATACGCGTCGCGTTGGCGCGGAACCATCGGGGTTTTCACGATCCCCGCGCACGTTACAGTCGATTGCACACGGCGGCGGACCGAGTGATAGTTTCGCTGTCGGCACGATGTCGACTCAAAAGAACAAGAGGAACCGATGATCGATCAGAAGCAGCGGCGGGTCGTCGTCACCGGAATCGGTGCGATCACGCCGATCGGCAACACGGCGCAGCAGTTCTGGACGGGATTGACGAGCGGCACCAGCGGCGCGGCGCCGATTTCGTTGTTCGACGCCTCGGCGATGCCGACGCGCTTCGCCTGCGAGGTCAAGGGATTCGAGCCGCTCGAGCATCTCGACCGCAAGCTGGCGCAGCGGCTCGATCGCTACGCGCAGTTCGCGCTCACGGTCGCCGACGAGGCGATGCGTGACGCGGACCTGTCGACCGCCGAGCTCACGCCGACGCAGCGCGGCCGCTACGGCGTGATCTTCGGCAGCGGCGTCGGCGGCATGCGGACGTTCGAGGACCAGGTAGCGCAGTACACGTCGATCGGCAAGGTCTCCCCGTTCTTCGTTCCGATGATGATGGCCAACGCCGCGGCGGGTCACATCGCGATCCGCCACGGCCTGCGCGGACCGAGCCAGGCGGTCGTCTCCGCCTGCGCCAGCGGCAACCACAACATCGGCGACGGGATGCTCCTGATCCGCGCCGGCATGGCCGACGCGCTCGTCTGCGGCGGCAGCGAGGCGTGCATCACGCCGCTCGGCATCGCCGGCTTCTCGTCGATGAAGGGACTCTCGACGCGCAACGACGAGCCGGCGCGCGCGAGTCGTCCGTTCGACGCGAACCGCGACGGCTTCGTCCTCGGCGAGGGCGCCGGGGCGATCGTGCTCGAATCGCTCGAGCACGCCGAGGCTCGCGGCGCGCGCATCTACGCCGAGCTCATCGGCTACGGCCTCTCCACCGACGCCAACCACATCACGGCTCCGGACGCCGACGGCATCCAGCTCGCGCTCGACGCCGCGATCGCCTCGACCGGCCTGCCGCCGTCGGCGATCGACTACGTCAACGCGCACAGCACCTCGACACCGCTCGGCGACGTGGCAGAGCTGCGCGCGATCAAGGGCGCGCTCGGCGACGCGGTCCGACGCGTCAGCATCTCGTCGACCAAGAGCATGACCGGCCACCTGCTCGGCGCCGCGGGCGCGATCGAGGCCGTCGCATCGATCCTCGCCCTGACGCACCAGACGGTGCCGCCGACGATCAACTTCGTGACTCCCGACCCGGAGTGCGACGTGGACGTCACGCCGAACGTCGCCCGCGAGCGCGAGATCAATGTGGCGATGAGCAATGCGTTCGGGTTTGGGGGGCACAATACGGCGGTGGTGTTTCGGCGGTGGTAGACCTCACCCCCCGTCGAACCTCACCCCCCTACCCCCCCTCTCCGAATACGGAGAGGGGGGGATCCGAGGGTTGGTGTCACGGTTGATCGCGGTACGAGCTCCTACTCCCCCCTCTCCGCATGCGGAGAGGGGGGCGGGGGGGTGAGGTTGCGCACGGTGTGGAGGGTATCGATTTCCTCAACCCGCTTGTCGGGTCGCAGCCTCACGATACGCGGGAAGCGTAATGCGTAGCCGCTCTTGTGCCGCGCCGACGGCTGGACGCGATCGAAGGCGACTTCGATGACGATGCGCGGCTCGACGATGCGGACCTTGCCGTGGGCGAACTGCTGCAGCGTGTGCTCGGTGAACCAGGCGGTGAGCTCCTCCAGCTCGGCGTCGGTCAGTCCGGAGTAGGCCTTGCCGATGTTCAGCAGCGTGTCGTCGGTCTCCGATGCGCGCACCGCGAAGGTGAAGTCCGACAGCAGATGACGGCGCCGGCCGTTGCCGACCTCGACCGCCGTCACGACGACGTCGAGCGTCGCCAGAGGCTGCTTTACCTTGAGCCACTCCCGACCGCGGCGTCCCGGCCTGTACAGCGCGTCGGGGCTCTTCACCATCAGTCCTTCGTTGCCACGATCTCGCGCCGCTGCGAATGCTCCGGGCAGCGCCTCGGCGTCGGTGAGCAGCATCGCGGGCGAGCGCCGGATCGTCATGCCGTCGACGTCGAGCGCGTCGAGCCGGCGACGACGCTCCTCGAGCGGGACTTCGATCAGCAGCTCGCCGTCGAAGAGGATGTCGAAGATCACGTACGCGACCGGCATCTCGTCGAGCATCGCGGCGCTGAGCTTCTTGCGCCCGAGCCGTCGCTGCAGCGTCTGGAACGGAAGGATCGCATCTCCCTGCACCGGCACGATCTCGCCGTCGAGGATCAATCCCCTTCCCCCCGCCATGCGCGCGAGCGCCGGAACGAGCTCGGGGAACGCGCCGGTGATCGCGTCGAGCGTGCGTGAGAACAGCGCGACGCGCGTCCGTCCGTCGACGACGCCGTGCAGCGTCACGTCACCGGGATCCGGCGCGACATGCGCCTGCGCGCGGATGCCGTCGTACTTGTCCTCGACGAAGAATCGTCCGGGCATCTGGCGCTCGACGTGCGCGCTGTCCTCGGCCGGCGTCGCGAGCATGAAACCGAGCGGATGAAACAGCCGTATCCGCGCGCTCCCGAGCTCGCCACGCCGCGCGAGCAGCGCCGTCTCGCCGAGGTCGCCGGTGAGCATCCCCACCCACTGCACCCGCGCAACGCTCTCACCGCTGATTCGCGCGATCGTGTCCTCAACGCCTCCCTCCTTCAATCCGATCCTCAGATCCTCGAGCATCAGCTTGACGATGTAGCGTCCCTCGCCCGGTGTCGCACGCTCGAGCAGTGCCTGAACCTCCGAGACCTTCTTCTTCGTGCCCGAAGTCGTCGCGAGCTCCTCGAAGACGGCGTCGACCTTGCGCAGCGTCAACTGCGCCCCGACGATTGCCGGGAGCACCTCACCGGCAACGTCGCCGAGATCGCCGAGCGCGACAAGACGTTCCCTCAGGTGCGCACCGTCGCGTCCAGAGATCGCCTCGAGCGCCGCGAGAACCGCGGCGCCGCCAACGTTGATCGTGCGCTGATCGTGAAGCGGAAAGATCCGCCCCGAAATGAAGCGGACCGCAATCGGCAGATCGTCGTCGTCGATCGCGGCGAGATACGTCGCGAGCACGGAGGATTTCTCGAGCCGCTTCGTCGTCGCCGCGATCGCCTCGGCGGCCTCGACGAACCGGGCGAACGCGGAGGAGTGCTCGTGCAGCGAAGACTGCTCGCTACTCGACAGACGGTATGCGTGGCGGCGAACTTCGGGTCCTTCCGGCATCGTGCTGCTTCCTCCTTCACCGGATGACCAGCAAGATTGTGCCAGCCGCCCTCCCGCGTGGAGTTGTCGGGTGGGACGCGTTTCTCGATCTTCCGCAGACCATTCCGGGCCGGCCGCCGGGAGCGGGCGCTCACGATCGCGCAATCGCTGCGATATCGACCAACACCTGACAGGGGACCCACGGCAATGGACGACTCACACGCATCGCAGGCGAACACGTCGGCGCCGAGCCTGGCCGTGCGCGGCCTGGGACAGATCATGCTGCAGACCTCCGACATCGAGCGGACGGTGCAGTTCTACAAGGAGACGTTGGGGTTCGTCGAGGCGGATGAGCAGATGCTGAGTCCCGGCGTCACGCTGACCGCGGGCGATGCATCGATCTACGTCACCGACGGCGGCACGCCGCACGCGATCAGCACGAACCGCTCGGAGTTCCGCGTCGCGCTGATCATCGGGGGCCTGCGCGACGCCTATCAGCGCGCAGTGGGAGCGGGAATCACGATCGTCGAAGAGTATGCGGGCAGCGAGCACTTCGGATCGTTCAGCATCGCCGATCCGGATGGTGTCGTGGTAGATCTGTGGGGCAGCCCGTAGGGCAGTGTCGCGACGCGTGTAGGAGTCGGAGGGCCGCGTCGGTCAGCCGCGAGAGCCGAGCGGCCTGCCGCGGGAGCCGTCGCGAATCCCTCCGACGATCAATCGCCGCGCTGACCATCGGGTCCCCCCTCTCCGTATTCGGAGAGGGGGGCTAGGGGGGTGAGGTTCAGTGCCTCCCCTACCACCCTCCCTCCATATCCGGTCCCTGCGGCTGCGTCTGCTGCGGGCGACGGGCCTTGCGGTCCGGCGTTCCGAAGGTGTAGCTCAGCGTGAGCATCGCGATGCGCGAGCTCGGCTTGCGCGTGAACGAGATGTCGTACTGCGCGTCGTTGCGCGTGACGCTGAACTGGCGCTGATCGAAGACGTCGCTGAGGCGAAGACCGATGCGCAGTCGGTTCTCGAGGAGCTTCTGCGTCACGGCAATGTCGCTCGACTGCATCGCGCGCACCTCGCCGCCGCCCTCGAGCGCCCACGGCGAGCGGTAGAACCACGTCAACTGCATGTCCATCCCTTCGAGCAGGCCGACGTTCGCGTTGACACGGGCATTCCACCCGAACGCATCGCTCGCGAGGCCGTCCTCGACGTTCGAGGCGTCGGTCGTCATCTGGTAGAGGCTCGCGCTCGCGAACATCGAGTAGCGCTCGCCCAGACGCAGCGACCCGACGATGTCGGCGCCGTAGGAGGTGCTCTCGTCGAAGTTGAGGAACGTGACGGTGCCGACGCCGGTCGTCGAGTCGAGATCGCCGTAGCGGCGGATCACGTCGGTCGTGCGACGATAGTACGGCGTGAGCGTCAGCGACGTGAGGTCGGTGAAGTGGTTGAACGACAGCTCGACCGCGTCGATGTACTCCGGCTTGAGGTAGGGATTGCCCGTCTCGCGGAACGTCGGGTCGTCCTGGCTCACGAAGGGATTCAGCGCCTGGATCCACGGACGGTTGATCCGACGGCTGTAGCTCGCCTTCAGGTTCAGTGCGTCGCTCGGCTTGAACGTCACGAACGCGCTCGGGAAGACGCTGAAGTAATCGTTGTCGAACGACTCGCCGGTCGTCGTCAGGTCGAACGTGCTCGTCGCCTGCTCGAGCCGCGCGCCCACCTGCACGCCGACGAGCCCGAAGTCGTGACCGTAGATCCCGTAGATCGCGTGGTTCTGTCGCTCGTAGTCGTAGCTGTTGTTCAGCGCGACATCCGGCCGGAACGACGACGTCGTCTCGTCGAAGCTCTCGGAGTACAGCGTCCCACCGACCCCTTCGAGCTCTCCCTTGTACCCGGTCTCCAGTCGAATGCCGTCGCCGAGCGGACGGACGTAGTCGAGCTGCACGGTCGCGCCGCGATTGTCGTTGTCCTGACGCACGCGCTGCTGCGCGGGCGCGACACCGGTCGGCGACCCATCGAGCTCGAGCTGCTGCTGCGCGTAGTGCGTCGTGTCGTCGTCCTCGCCGAACACCAGTCGTGCCTCGGCCGTCAGCTCGTGCTTCGACGGCTCGGCGACCCACCGGTACGACAGACGCGTGTCCGTGCTGATGCCGTCGCCCTCGCCGTCGTTGAGACGGTGGTAGCGCTCGGCGATCTCTCCCTGCCCGTTCATCTCCGCATACCGGCTGATGCCGCCCGACTCGGAGCTGCGAAGGTTGACGATGGCATTGAGTGCGAGCGAGTTCTGCTGGTCGAACAGGTACTCGACGGAGCCGTTGACCAGGTGCCCGAGCCACGAGTGCGAATCGTTCGAGGACTGATCCAGACGCGGCGCCAGGCCGGCGACGCGGTTGACCTGATCGCGAGTGCCGGTGAACGTGCGACTGCTCGCGTTGAAGCCGTAGTTGCCGTAGAGGTTCCAGGGTCCGTCACCGTAGGCGAGGTTCACGCCGGCGCTGTAGCTGTCGCGCGTGCCGACGCCAGCATTCGCGCCACCGCTGAGGCCGCGGCTTGCCTGCTCCTTGAGCACGATGTTGATGATCCCGCTCATGCCCTCCGGATCGTACTTCGCCGACGGGTTCGGGATGACCTCGATGCGATCGATCGAATTGGCGGGCAGGTTCTGCAGGAAGCTCGTCAGCGCTTCTCCGCTCATCGAGAGCGTGCGGCCGTTGAGAAGCACGACGACGTTCTGGCTTCCGCGAAGGCTGACGTTGCCGTCGACGTCGACCTCGATCGAGGGGATGTTGCGCAGAATGTCGGTGGCATTGCCGCCGGCGGCGACCGGCATCTCGGAAGCCTTGTACGACGTCCGGTCGATCTCGACGGTCATGAAGTCGCGGCGCGCGGTGACGCTCACCTCGTTCCCCTTGACGGCGTCGGTCACGAGCGCGATCGAGCCGAGACGGGCCCCATCGCCGCCCGGAGCGATCTCGATGCCCTCGATGAACCGATGGGCGTACCCGAGGAAGCTCACCCGCGCATAATAGCGGCCGGGCCGAAGACCGACGATCGAGAAGCGACCGTCGCGCTCGGTGAGCGCTCCGGTGATCATGGTCGAATCACGCTCGCTGAAGATCGCGACCGTCGCGACCCGCAGCGGCTCGGCCGTTGCGCTGTCGACGACGATGCCGCTGATCGTCGCGCCGGCGCCCTGGGCTCCGCCCGGACCTCCCGGTCCACCGGCACCGCCACGAGGCGCCTGCGCCAGGGTGTACATCGAGCTCGCGAGCAGCATCGTCAGAACGAGCAATGCGAGCGTGGCAGGTCGGGTCGGTCTGATCAATTTCATGCGTTCGGCGTACGGTTGGAATTCCCCCGTGCGAACATGCGACAGTGAGTCGCGGTGGTGCGCCGGGATCGGGAAGCAGCGGCCTACGGCTTCCAGGTGTGCGGAAGTTTCAGCGCGACCTCAACGTTACGGAAAAGACGTGGCGGGTCCCGCCGGGTTCCTGTAAGAGTTCTCGACACGCTCCCGAACACGCGACGGGTCCGGAGGAACCCCCCGGACCCGCCCGATTTCACTCGTTTCGCGGTCGTTCAGCCCGCCACGTGCTCGTTGTGGTTCGGGTCGATGGCGCCCGCCCGCACGCTCGAGCGGACCGCGATCGTCTCGTTGTGATTGAGTGTGTTGCCGCCCGCCCGCACGCTCGAGCGAAGGGCGAGCGTCTCGTTGTGATTCGGATCGATGCCGCCGGCGCGCACGCTCGAGCGTACCGCGAGCGTCTCGTTGTGATTATCACCGCCACCGCCGGCACGAACCCGCGTGCGAACCGCGATGGCCTCGCTGTGGTTGTTCGTGATCCCGCCGGCGCGCACGTTCGTCCGCACCGCCCCGGCCTGCGACATCGCCTCGTTGTGATTGTCCGTCAGCCCGCCGGCGCGAACGGCACTGCGAACCGTCAGCGCCTCGTTGTGATTGACGCTGGTCCCGCCCGCGCGCACGCCGGCGCGCACCGCGATCGCCTCGTTGTGATTCTCAGTGCCGCCACCAGCGCGCACGGCACTACGAACCGTCAGTGCCTCGTTGTGATTCAGGCTGGTCCCGCCCGCTCGCACACCCGCGCGCACCGCGATCGCCTCGTTGTGATTCTCACCGCCGCCACCGGCGCGCACGGCGCTGCGAACCGCCAGCGCCTCGTTGTGATTGCCGCCGGTACCGCCTGCACGCACACTTGCGCGAACCGAAAGGGTCTCGTTGTGATTGCCATAGATGCCGCCCGCGCGCACACTCGAACGAACCGCCATCGTCTCGCTGTGATTGACGTCACGGCCGCCGGCGCGCACGCTCGTGCGCACCGCCAGGGTCTCGCTGTGGTTGGCTCCACCGCCGCCTGCGCGAACGCTCGTGCGAATGGCCATCCCTTCGTTATGGTTGGTTCCTCCGCCACCGGCTCGCATGCTCGTGCGGACCGACATCCCCTCGTTGTGGTTGAGGCCTCCGCCGCCAGCTCGCATGCTCGTGCGGACCGACATTCCCTCATTGTGATTGCTACCTCCACCGCCGGCGCGCACCATCGTGCGAACGGCCATCGCCTCGTTGTGCTGGGGGCTCAGGCCGCCCGCCTTTGCGCCGGTGCGAACGGCTATTGCCTCGTTGTGCTGGAAGCTGGTGCCGCCCGCCTTCGCGCCTGTGCGCACCGCCAGTGCCTCGTTGTGCTGGAAGCTGGTGCCGCCCGACTTCGCGCCTGTGCGCACCGCCAGTGCCTCGTTGTGCTGTGCGCTCCTGAGACCGGCTTTCGTGCCCGAACGGACCGTGATCGCTTCGTTGTGATTGCTGCTGATGGCGCCCGCCGAAATGCTGCTACGAGTCTTCATTGTTTCCCCCGAACCGTGAAGTATGGATATGATGTGCGCTTTCGTCGATGTCGTCCTGAAAGCGTGAGCAACATACCCGATCACGGAGGCGGCGTCACCCCTACTAAAACCGAACAGGCTGTACGGGCGGCTCCAATCGCCCAATCTCAGCGAAAAACTGGGCGAATGTCGTCGTGCGATCGAGCCCGAGCTTCTTGCGGATGCGGTAGCGGTAGACTTCGATGTTGTCGGCACTGGTGCCGAGCAGCGTGGCGATCTCTTTCGTCGGCGTCGCGAGCTTCAGAAGCGCGCACAGACGCAGCTCCATCGCGGTCAGCGCCGGAAAACGCCGCGCGAGCTCGTCGGTGAATCCCGCGTGCGCGCGCTCGAACTGCTCGTCGAACCGGCTCCAGTACGACCCCGAGTCCCTGTTGCCCTCGACGCGCCGTACGATGGCGCGCACGGACCGGCGTGCGGCAGGATCGGACACGCTCGCGAGCTCGCGCATCTCGCGAAGGATCGATTCGAGCAGCTCCGAGGCCTCGCCAACCTGCACGGATGCCGCCGCCAGCTCGCGGTCGCGCTCGGCAAGCTGGCGCTCGAGGACTTCGGCTTCGACGCGGGCACGCTCCTGCTCGCGCTCGGCGCGGTCGAGCTCGGCCTGCATGGTGATCCGCGCGGCCTCGCGCTGTGCCTCGGCGCCGGTGAACTGCTCACGCAGCGCCGCATACTCCTTGCCGCAGCGCAGCGCCTCGGCATGATTGCCGAGCTTCTCGTGCATCTGGGCCAGGGCCTCGAGCGCGAAGAACACCCCCAGCGGCTCCTCGCGACGGCGTGCTTCGTCGATTGCGCGCTCGAGCTCGGCGATGGCGCCCGCACCATCGCCCAGCCCAAGCGTCACGGTCGCCCTGACGACCAGCGCGTCGATCGATGGCGGGACGCCTCCCTCCGCAAACATCGCCAGTGCCGCATCGACGTGCTCGGCCGCCTCGTCGAAGCGACCGACGCGCTCGCAGTGCTGGCTCATGGCGGCACGAAAGGCGGTGCGCTCGCGAAGCGTTGCGAGGTGCTCATCCGGCAGTGCGGCGCGCTCGATCTCCAGCGCCTCGTCGACTCGACCGAGCTGGGCCAGGACCGTCGCGTAGTGCAGGCGGCTTCGAAAGAGCGCCCGCGCGAGTCCGAGCTGTTCGGAGCGCTCGATCGCTTCACCAAGGTACTCGAGCGCTGTGGCGGTGTCCTCGAGATCGCTCGCCGCGCGGCCGAGCGCGCCGATGATCCAGATCTCGAGCTCTCGATCCTCGCCCGCGCGCGCGAGTCCGAGCGCTTCGTGAAGCAGCGCAAGTCCCGCGGCCGGACGGCCCAGCTGGCGCTCCACGCCGACGATCGTGCAGAGAACGTATGCAAGCACCGTCGGATGACCGCTGCGCTCGGCGAGCCCGCGTGCGAGCGTCAGCTCCTGATAGGCGCGGACAGTGTCGAACTCGTAATCGAACACGATGCCTCTGTAGTGGTAGATCTGCGCAACGCAGACCAGGCTCGTGCAGTGATCGCTGAGCGATCGCGCCTCGTCCAGGAACCGCCATGCGCGGCGCATGTTCGGAATCGCGACGGCGGCGCGCGTCGCGGTGATCAGCGCCCAGCACAGCGCGTCCGCGTCCCCGGTCGCACGCGCGGTGCGCAGGAGCAGGCGCGCATAACGCGTCACGCGCGACACGTCGATGCCACGCCACGCGCGAACGAGCTGAATGAGGAGCGCGATCCGCTCGTATGGCTCGGTCACGCCGGCGATCGAGCGCTCGAGGTCCGCGATGGCTCCCGGCGGCGCCTCGAGCGTTGGATCCGGCTGAACGTATGGAGCACACGGAATTCGGTGGAGAGGCGCGCCCCGATCGAGCGACGCGCCCCGAACTGGCGACGCGCCTCGAACGGCCGACGCGCCCCGATCGGGCGACGCTCGATGACGGTCCGGGCCGCTCATGCGGGCACCGCCTCGATTCGCGTAGTCGGCTGGACCAGTGCGAAGTACTGCGCGAACGAGGTGCGCCGGTCGAGACCGAGCTTCCTGCGGATGCGGTAGCGATAGACCTCGACGTTGTCGGCGCTCGT
>DATLHO010000077.1:0-10097 GCA_035539855.1 Kapaibacterium sp. (SeqCode)
GCACCGCGCAGGGTCAGCCGGAGCCGCGACGCACGAGGTCTTCGACGGCTTCGACGCCCTCGCGATGGCTGGCGAACGGCAATAGCGTCGAGGCTTCGTCGGCGCGCAGCCATCGATACTCGACGTGCTCGTCCGAGAGGATTGGCTCGACGCCGGCATCGACGCGGCAGGCGAAGACCGGCGAGAGCACCACGGCGTCGAACGGCGCGAAGTAGAATGTCGCGACGCGTCCGGTCGACAGCCATTCGTGCGCGACGAGACCGGTCTCCTCGGCAAGCTCGCGCGCGGCCGCGTCGACGGCGGTCTCATCGTGCCGCGTTCCGCCGGTGACGACCTGCCAGTGACCGGGCAGCAGATCGTCGTCCTCGGCGCGGCGCAGAATCAGGTGCTCGACGATGCCGTCGAGCACCCGATACGGATGCACCTGAATGATATCGGCACGCACGCCGGGCATCGGTCGTCAGGACCCGCCGGCATCAGGATCGCGCGGCGGACGCTGGCGTCCCTCGCCTCCGGTCCTCGATCGGAATCGCGGTGCCGGCGCGGCGGGCTCTTCGCGGGGCGGCTCGTCGCGAGGACGCTCCTCACGGGGACGATCGTCGCGGGGACGCTCGTCGCGAGGACGCTCCTCACGGGGACGCTCGTCGCGAGGACGCTCCTCACGGGGACGCTCGTCGCGAGGACGCTCCTCACGGGGACGCTCGTCGCGAGGACGCTCCTCACGGGGACGCTCGTCGCGGGGACGCTCCTCGCGGGGACGGCGCGGTCCATCCGGGCGATCGCCCTGCGGTCGGCCGCCACGATCGTCGCGGGGACGATCATCGCGCGGGCGATCATCACGGGGACGGTCGTCGCGCGGGCGCTCGCTTCGTGGACGCTCGTCACGGGGACGCTCGTCGCGGGGGCGCTCGTCACGTGGGCGCTCGTCGCGGGGCCGGTCTCCGCGCGGCTTGTCGTCGCGTGGGCGGTCACCCCGGGGACGGTCGTCGCGGCGCTCGCCCTGCGGACGGTCGCCACGGGGACGATCGTCGCGTCCCGGCGGTCGGCCACCATCAGGTCGGCCACCGCGATCGCCCTGCGGACGATCACCACGCGGGCGGTCGTCACGGCGCTCACCCTGCGGTCGGTCGCCACGCGGGCGGTCGTCACGGCGCTCACCCTGCGGTCGGTCGCCACGCGGGCGATCGTCACGGCTCTCACCCTGCGGCCGGTCGCCACGCGGGCGATCGTCACGGCGCTCACCCTGCGGACGATCACCTTGAGGCCGGTCGCCGCGCGGGCGATCGTCGCGGCGCTCACCCTGCGGTCGGTCGCCGCGCGGGCGATCGTCGCGCGGGCGATCGTCGCGCGGTCGGTCGTCGCGGCGCTCGCCGCGTGGTCGATCATCGCGTGGTCGCTCGTCGCGCGGTCGGTCGTCTCTGCGATCGTCGTCACGGCGCTCGCCTCGCGGACGCTCGGGTCGGCCTCCGCGGCCACCCGCGTCGTCGCGGCGCCATCCGCCGCGGTCGCGGTCTCCCCCGCCTCGGCCGCCCCTGCCATCACGACCACGTCCGCCACCCGGACGGTCGCGGAAGAATTTCGGACGCGGCGGCGGCGGCGGCTCCGGCGGCAGCTCGCCGCGCAGGAAGCGCCCGAGGCCGAGCATCGACACCTCCTGCGGTCCCAGCTCGCGCCACTCGCCCGACGGCACCATGCTCTCGTGAATCAGCGCGATTCGGCTGCGGCGCATCTCGAGAACCTCGCAGCCGAGCGTCTTGAGCGCGACGAAGATGTGGCGCGGCTGATCGTCGAGCACCGCGATGTCGATCCACATCGAGTCGACGTTGCGCCAGCGCACCGCTACCTTCACCGGGATCAGGTACTCGTCTCCGACCGACTCGACGCCGCGTCGCAGCTCGTCGATCTGTTCGTCAGTGAGGACCTTGTTGATCTTTAGGCGGTATTCCTTCTGCAGCTCCGTGTCGTGTAGGTGCTGCGTCGTCGCGCTGCGCGGATCACCGCTGACGACGACGAGACCCGCGAGGGTCTTCGTCAACCGTCCGAACGGAAACGTCCACGTCCGCTCCGGATCGAAGATCTCGTCGAAGAGCGGATCGCCCTTCTCGCAGACGGTGCCGCGCGGCTTGTTGAAGACGAGGTAGGTGACCTGGCGTGGGAACTCGACCGGCGCCTCGTCGATGGTGATGCGCTCCTTGCGGAGGTTCACCTCGTACATCGGCGACATGACGACGCGCGAGTTGACGCGCACGCGGCCGGATTCAATGAAGCGCTTCGCGAGCGCCGGCGAGAGGTAGCGGGCCCGCGTCAGGAGCTTCGGCAGCGAGATGCGCGTGAGCGAGGCCGCGAAGTAGATCCGCGGTCCCTTCTTCTTCGGACCCTCGCCTCGCGGGTCGGGTCGCTCGCGTGAGGAGCGGCCACCGCCGGGACGGCGTCCGCCGGATCCGCCGAAGCGGTCCCGGTCGTTCGATCTCCTGTCGTCGCCGCCGCGTCGATCCTCGAAGCGCGGTCGGTCTTCATAGCGCGCCTGTCGTGGCGCGCGCTCCTGGCGTTCCCCATCCTCGGCGCCGTTGGCCGAGCCGCCTGGGAGCATCGTGTTTCGTGACTTCATTGTCAAAGTGTCCCCATTGTTGCGTCGCGCAAAGTGCCCGACCGCCCTCCGTGTCAGGCGGTCTCCCAGACTCCGATCGCAGCGTAGCGCTCGTGCCGTCGATCGACGAGCTCGTCGACGGGAATCGTGCGCAGCTCGTCGAGCGCGCGCATAATCGCCTCCTTGACCCGCTCGCCGGCGGCGGCGGGATCGCGGTGGGCCCCGCCGATTGGCTCCGGGATGATCTCGTCGGAGATTCCGATCTCGTGGAGATCGCTTGCCGTCAGTCGCAGCGCCTCGGCGGCCTGCTCCTTGTAATCCCAGCTCTTCCAGAGAATGCTCGAGCACGACTCGGGCGCAATGACCGAGAACCACGTGTTCTCCATCATCATGAACCGATCGCCCATGCCGATGCCGAGCGCGCCACCACTGGCTCCCTCGCCGATGACGACGTTGACGATCGGCACGCGCAGCATGGCCATCTCGAGCAGGTTGCGGGCGATCGCCTCGGCCTGGCCGCGCTCCTCCGCCTCGAGTCCGGGGTATGCGCCCGGCGTGTCGATGAGCGTGACGATCGGCAGCGAGAACTTCTCGGCGAGCTTCATAAGGCGCAGCGCCTTGCGGTAGCCCTCCGGGTTCATCATGCCGAATCGCCGCAGGAGATTCTCCTTCGTGTCGTGCCCCTTCTGCTGACCGATCAGCACGATCTCGACGCCGTCGATGCGCGCGAGTCCGCCGACGAGCGCCTTGTCGTCGCCGAAGGCCCTGTCGCCGTGCAGCTCGATGAAGTCCTCGCACATCATCGCGATGTAGTCAAGGGTGTACGGTCGATCGGGATGCCGCGCGAGCTGCACGCGCTGCCAGCGCGTCAGCCGCTCGTAGATGCTTGCCCGCAACTGCTCGACCTTCTGCTCGAGCAGCTCTATCTCTTCGCCGAGATCAAGCTGTCCGGAGAGCGATCGCATCTCGGCGATCTTCTCCTCGAGCTCGAGAATCGGTCGTTCGAATTCCAGGACGTACTTGGCCATAACTCCTCTCTGCATTCCTCTCGGGAAGTTCCTCTCGGATCGTTCAATTGGCGGCGGAGCGAACGGCCGGCGGAGCCTCGACGACCGGCCGGCGCGGCGGCGCGTTGCGCAGCCGAAGCGCGGCGACGATGATCTCGAGGTCGAGCAGGAACGAGCTGTTCCGCTGATAGTACTCCTCGACCTGCACGATCTCTCGTGCGCTCAACGGCTCGTCGTGAAGCAGCTCTGCGACGGTGAACACGGGATCCGGCGCATCGGCGTCTCCGGCCGGACCGGCGCCGACGAGCGATCGGCCGCCGGCGAGGACCTGAACGAGCGCGCGTGCCGGGGCGACGCGACGACGTCCGGCCAAATATACGAGCGGAGTGCTCACGAGCATCACTGCCGCGAGGGCGCGATCGCGCAGCGCCTTGGCCGTGCGCGAGCGGACGCGGCGCATGCGCTCGGGCATGTGGTTGGCCGCCACCGGCATCGCGTCACGTCCCTGCTCGAGCGATTCGTTCGCGATGTGGAAGCGCACCGACAGGCTCGCGGTCTGATTCAGCGCGCGCATCACCTCGCTGTAGCTCAGCCGCCGATCGAACACGACGACGTCCGTCAGCCGGTGCGTCGCGACGAGCTTGGCGATGTTCTCGACGGTGCCGAGGTGCGTGCCGGGAAGCTCGTCGAGCTCGGAGAACGTCGGCGCGATCGCACCGATGATCGAGACGGGCTTGCCGAAGAACATGCGCCGCACCGCCGCGCGCAGCTCGGGCGAGACCTCCTCGCGCGTCAGAAACGCGATGCGACGGATCGCATCGCGTCCGTAGGTGCCGCGCCACAGCAGCCAGAGGAACCGGCTCGTCAATCCCACGGCGGCCCCGATGCCCGTGGTGACGAGGACGACCCCGCGGCTGAACGCATAATCCTTGAAGAAGTACGGCAGCGCGCTGAGCATGAAGAAGCCGACGAGATAGCCCATCGCCGTCGGGCGGATCGATCGGCCGTCGATGCGGTAGCCGCCCGAGGCGGCGATCGACGCGACGAAGATCGCCGGCGGCACGCCGTAGACCGCCGGCAGCGCCCAGACCGGATACTCCAGCGGCGATCCGAACTTCACCACCGATCCGATCGCGATGCCCGCGAGCGTCGCCAGCACGTCGAGCGGCGCGAAGCCGATCTGCGGGAAGCGCTCGACGAGTCGCGCGAGGCCGCGCCGCGTCGCGATGCCGAGCCGCACGAGGTACAGCAGCGGGAGATTCGAGCGGAAGTGCTTGCGCGCGAAAATCTCCATCGCCTCATAGAACACCGCGAGCGAGTCAAGCGAGCTGCGCCGCGTGCTCTCTCCCTTGACGTGGATGATCGTCGTCTCGGGATGGTAGTAGATCGCCCAGCCGAGCTTCGTCGCGCGGTAGCAGAGATCGAGGTCCTCGCCGTACATGAAGTACTCGGTATCGAACCCGCGGAGCTCGCGCAGTACCTCCTGACGGCAGAACATGAAGCATCCGCTGATCGCCTCGATCCGCGCGGTGACGTCGTCGGCGACGTGCGCCATGTTGTAGCCGCCGAAGAACTTCGACTTCGGGAAGAGCGTGCTGAGCCCGAACACCTTGCAGAACGAGCTCCACGGCGAGGGGAATCCCCGCTTCGACGCCTTGTCGAGCGTGCCGTCAGGCAGCAGCACGCGGCAGCCGGCGATGCCGCACTCGGGATGCCCGCCCATGAACGCGAGCATCGTGCGGACGGTTTTCTCCTCGACGATCGTGTCGGGATTCAGCAGCAGGATGAACTCCCCGCGCGCGCGCTCGATGCCGATGTTGTTCGCGGCGCCGAAGCCGAGGTTCGCATCGAGCGCGATCGTCACCACGTCCGGGAACCGCGCGTTGAGCGACTCGATCGCGCCGTCGCTCGAGCCGTTGTCGACGACGATGATCTCCGACTCGAGTCCCTCCAGCGCACCACGCAGCGACGCGACCGTCGTGAGCACGAGGTCGCGGACGTTGTAGTTGACGATGACGACGGAGACCTTCACACGTCGGCCTGCAGTGGGGGTTATCGGGATTCGTGCGTCGAGGGGCGCCGTGGCCCCGAAAGCTAGTTCGCGGCCGTGCCGCCTTCGCCCAGCGGCGCGGGCGTCGAGCGCATGCGCCGGCCGAGGCGGCCGAAGAGCTTCGCGAAGCGGAGCTTCCAGACCATGGTCGCGGCCTCCTTGACGATCCCACGCGACATCTTCGAGACGCCGCTGCGGCGGTCGACGAAGATGATCGGAATCTCCTTGATCCGCTTGCCCATGCTCCAGACCAGGAAGTTCGTCTCGATCTGGAACGAGTAGCCGTTGGAGCGGATCTTCGTCAGGTCGATGTGCCGCAGGATCTCGGTGCGGAAGCACTTGAACCCGCCGGTGCCGTCGCGCAGCGGCATGCCGGTGACGATGCGCGAGTAGACGTTGGCGAAGTAGCTCAGCAGCAGACGGCTCATCGGCCAGTTGACCACGTTGACGCCTCGAATGTAGCGCGAGCCGATGACCAGATCATGATCCTCGATCTCGCGGAGGAACTCCGGCAGCATCTTCGGATCGTGCGAGAAGTCCGCGTCCATCTCGAAGGCGACATCGAAGCCATGCTCGATCGCGTACTCGAAGCCTCGACAGTACGCGGTGCCGAGGCCCATCTTGCGCGGCCGCTCAAGCAGGTGCAGGCGCGGCTCCGACTGCATGAGCCCGCGCACGAACGCGCCGCTGCCGTCGGGCGAGCCGTCGTCGACGATCAGCATCTCGATGCGTGGGTCGGTCGCGAGCACCTCCGGGATCAGCGTCGGGAGGTTCTCGATCTCGTTGTACGTCGGGGTGATAACCAGCGCCCGCCTGGGAGTGAATCTCTGTGCCACCGCTCTAAGCCTGCCCCTTCCGCTGGATCACGCGGATGATGGTTCTGAAAATGATTTCGATGTCGAGTCTCAGCGAGACGTTCTCGATGTAGAAGAAATCGTGACGCAGGCGCTCCTGCAGGAACTCGACGGTCTCGACGACCTCGGCGACGTGCACCTGGTTCCAGCCGGTGACGCCCGGCTTGACGCGCAGCCGGCGGGGATACGCTGGGATCATCTCGGTGAACTTCTCGACGTAGAACGGCCGCTCCGGCCGTGGCCCGACGATGCTCATGTCGCCGACGAGCACGTTCCAGAACTGCGGGATCTCGTCGAGGTGCAGCTTGCGCATGATGCTGCCCATCGGCGTGACGCGCGGATCGTTGACCGCCGCCCAGCTGATGCCCGCCTTCTCGGCGTCGGTGCGCATCGAGCGGAACTTGTGCATCATGAAGCGCCGTCCGCCGAGCCCGACGCGCTCCTGCGAGTAGAAGATCGGACCGCCGTCCTGCAGCTTGATGATCGCCGCGACGACGAGCCATGCAGGCAGCCCGAGGAGCAGCACGCCGAGGGCGAACGCGATGTCGACGAGACGCTTCATGTGCCGCTGCCACGGCTCCATGATCTGCGAGTTGATCTCTATCAGCGGAACGCCGTACAGGTGCTGCGCCCGCGCCTGGCCGCTGACGAGGTCGTAGAGATCCGGGACGATCTTGATCGTCGTGTCCGCCACGGCCGTCTCGGTCATCAGTCGCGGCACGAGATCACGGTCGCGCTCGGTGGCGATGACGGTGACCTCGACCTCGGCATCATTGATGATGCGGTTGATGTCGCCAACCTCGCCGAGCAGCAGTCGCGCGAACTCGGCCGAGGGCTCGCTGGCGGTGCGCACGGTGCCGACGACGAGGTAGCCGAGCTCCGGCGCGCGCGTCAGCAGCTCGAGCAGCTCGTGGCTGCGCGCGCTCTCGCCGATGATGATCGTCCGCCGCAGGCCGATGCCGCGCTTGCGAAGCCGGCGCACGACCAGACGCACGACCAGCCGCGCGACGGCGACGGAGACCGAGAAGAGCACCAGGTACAGCAGCAGCACGATGACGCGGTCGCTGCGAGAGTCGATCGGCGGTCCGAACAGGAAGAACAGACCGAAGATCAGACCGAAGCCGAGGACGATGACCTTCAGGACCGCGTAGTACTCCTCGAACAGCGAGCGATTGTGGATCGCGGAGTAGACTCCGGTGAACCAGAACACCGCCATCCAGAACAGCCCGATCAGCGTCGGCACGAGCACCGGAGGCGTCATCGGCAACGCCTTGTCGGTCGCCATCACGGCGATCACCCACAGCAGCAGGAACGACCCGACGACCGCCAGCAGATCGGCCCCGACGACGAGCAACGTGATGCCGCGGCGGGACTTGATGAGACTCCGCAGCGGCGAGCGCGCGTTCTGGCGCAGGGCGTCGGAGATCGGGTGATCGTATAGGTGCTGTGCGATGCCGTTCATTCGAGTCGGGGACTGCTCCACATCTCCAGTCCACCGGAGAAGGCGGCGCGTATCGAGCCGATCGTCAGGCTCGCGACCATGGACGTGAAATATAGAGGATACAGCAATATCGGGAAATCGAGCCCGAGGCGCTCGCACAGCATGCCGGCGAGCACCATGAGCGCCCACAACCCGCCGAGGGCGGCCACCACGGCATACACCGGCGCCGTCCACGCCAGCGCGATCGACGTCAGAAGCACGAGCGCGGCGGGAACCGCCGCGAGATTGCGCAGCAGCTTGTGCGACCAGATCTGGAACCCGACGCGCGAGCGCCATGGACGCCGCGTTCCCTCGTACGCGAGGTAGGTCGCCATCGACTGCTGGCCCATCCGCAGTCGGCGCGACGTCTCGCTGCCGAGCGTGCGGCTGTTGAGCTCGGTGATCACCATGCGCGGCTCGTACCAGACGCGGTAGCCGTTGAGACCGATGGTGATCGCGAGGTTCAGGTCGTCGGAGAGCTTGTAGTTCTTCAGCGGCGTGTACGCCTCGGGCCTCACCGCGAAGCACAGCCCGGTCGGCGAGATGGTCGTCCACACGAGCGCCTCGTTGGCCTTGAGCCTGCTCTCGAGTCGCGTGAACTTCCTCTCCCCCGCGCTGCCCGCGGTGCCGCGGCGATCGACGAAGTCGATGTCGCCGACGACGCCGCCGACCTCGGGGTCGCTGAAGTCGCGCACTACGTGCCTGAGAGCATCGCGATTGATCACGACGTCGGCGTCGGTGAACACGACGATGTCGGCGTCGAGCCGCGCGGCGAGCGCGTAGACGATGTGCGTCTTGCCGACGCGATTGAAGCGCTCAAGATGGATGCTCGGATCGCGCGCGATGAAACCCGCGATGATCTCGTCGGTGCGATCGCTCGAGCCGTCGGAGCCGATGTAGAACTCGAGGAGCTCGCGCGGATAGTCGAGCTCGAGGTAGTTCTCGATGCGCGTCGCGATCACCTTCTCCTCGTTGTACGCCGCCATCACGAACGCGACGCGCGGCAGCGGGCCGTCGCTCGTGCGCAGCGGCCGCGGACGCAGCCGCGCCAGCGCCGCCATCAGCAGCGGATACAGCGCGAAGACATATAGCAGCCAGAACAGCGCGAGCCAGAAGAGGATCTCGACGACGATCATCGGCGCGCCTCCGGCGTCACGGACGCGTCGGATGCAGGCGTCGCGTCAGGCGCCTTGGGAGAATCCGCGGCGGCCGTGGCTCGTGCCGTCTGCCCCGTCGCGCGCGCGATTGCCTCGCCGAGCAGGCTCTCGAGCGAGCGCGCAACTACCGCGAGCGCGTAGTGCTGCTCGACGAACGACCGTCCGGCCCGCGCCAGGCGATCGCGCTCGGCGGCATCGCCGAGCAGGCGCACGATCGCCGCGGCGAACGACGCCGCGTCGTCGGCGCGCACGAAGTGCTCGCCGTCGGCCGCCTCGTTGCCCTCGGCTCCCTGCGTCGTGCTGACGATCGGCATCCCGGCGGACATCATCTCGATCATCTTGACGCGCATCCCGCCACCGACCCGCAGAGGAATCAGTCCGAGTGCCGCGCGCTCGAAGTACGGCGCAACCTCGGGAACGCGTCCCTCGATGCGCAGGTTCCCCGAGGGCGCCGGCAGCTGCGCCGTCGGCGGATTGCCGCCGAGCAGGTACAGCACGGCGTCGGGCACCTTCTCAACGACGAGCGGAAGGATCTCCCGCGTGAACCACAGCGCCGCGTCGCGGTTCGGCGGCCACTTCATGTCGCCGAGCATGACCATCGACGCGCTCTCGCGGCCGTCGGCACCGTGATACGGAAACGCCTCGAGGTCGACCGCCGCCGGAACCGTGCGCACGAGACAGCCCGGAGCCATCTCTTCGATCATCGCGCGATCGCGGCCGGTGATCGCCGCGAGCGCATCGGCGAGCGCGAACTGCTCGACCTCGAAGCGACGCCAGCGCGCGGTCTGCAGCTCGAGGTACGCACGCATCAGCGTGTTGCCGACCGTGTCGGTGTGCCTGCGGTAGATCTCGTACTCGACGTTGTGCGTTCGAAGCAGGTAGGGCACGCCGTGGCGGCGCTTCATGTACGCGCCGTAGGAGGCGATGTGGATCTCGTCGGCGAGCACCACGTCGAAGCGACG
>DATLHO010000078.1:0-4073 GCA_035539855.1 Kapaibacterium sp. (SeqCode)
CGGGTCCGCATCCTCTGGGCGTGTCCACGGCCGATGACTACTATGGCCTCTGCTGACTTCTCGCTCCGCCGCTCGTCGCGGCGTCTCCCTTTCAAGAGTGAGGCGAGATCTCCCCGGGTAAGAACAATGACTGTCGCCGCATCGCCGCCGGATCTACACCGCCTGAGCCTTGATCGCGAGAGCTTCGCGGTTCTGTGCCCGCTCGCCCTGCCCGGCAATGCCTCACATCCGGTTTCTGTTCGTCGGCGCACGGTTCTCGCTAGCCGCTTCCTTCAGCACTGTCCTCGCGGCGCAGTACCTTGCGGTTCGCTCGGGTCCCTGCGATCAAGTTCCCAGAGGACTTGCACCTCCTAGCCATTGCCCATGCCGGGCGCACACAGATCCCCGCTTCGCTTCGCTCGCGAGGATCACGAAGTCGCCGCCAAAAAAGGGGGGGACACTGCCACAGAATCCCAAAAAACAAAAAACCAATAACCAATAACCAATCGCCACTCACGGCGCATTCTTCACCAGAAAAACCTCCCTCCTCACCACCGACGCCGACGCCACAACGCCCAATCCTCCATCGACATTGCCGAGCAGCGGCTGATACTGCGGCGGGTTCTGGAAGTGGGTCATCTTGTACCAGTTGACGAACGGGCCGTCGGAGGCGAACACGGAAACCTCCTGGCGGCCGAACCATTTGAACGCGAACCACGAGACCGGCGTGCTCGACTCCTGCAGGAACGCGATGCGCGCGACGTCGTCGTAGAACGGAGCGTTCTCCTCCCAGAATCGTCCGATGCGACGGTTGCGCTCGTCGGTCGGGGGATCGAGGTAGCGACCGTACTCGAGGGTGTCGAGACTGCGCACGGAGATGATGTACTCGCTGATCGACGGAGCCGGCGTCCACGACAGCGCGAGCGAGTCGGCGGGACGAGGGAGCTGCACGGTGTCGAGCGGATACTGCAGCGGCGTCTTCGGCGCGTCGATCCACTCGATCTGCACCGGCGTGCGCGTGCGTCCGCTGACGATCGCGCCGTCGGGCATCGTCACGACGAGACGGTAGTCGGTCGTCGGCTCGATGAGCACGGTCGTGTCCGGCAGATAGTACTCGCCGACACGGTCGTTCTCGCGGTACTGCAGTTGCAGCGTGCGATCGCCCGCGATGAGCTTCACGTCGGCATCGGACACCGCGCTGTTGCGGTAGCGGAACGTGTCGGTCACCGACTGCGAGCGCGTCACGCGGATGTCGCGGATCGGCTCGCCGACGATCAGGAACGCTTCGACGACGGGCTGCGCCACGTATTCGGTCGGCGCCGCATCCTCGCATCCGGTGAGCGAGGTCGAGGCGACGAGGGCGACGATGAGGGTCGCGAGGGCGATGAGTTTCTTCGTCATGGCTAGAACTTCACCTCGATGGAAACCGTGGGGATGATGGGCAGCAACCGCACGTCGGTCACCTCGGTGACCTCCTTCTTCGTGTCGTAGTAGCGGAACCAGATGTCGCGCCGCGAATAGACGTTGTAGACGTCGAGCAGCAGTCGCATCGGCAGATCGAAGAGCGTCGTGTTGTAGTTGACGTTGACGTTGAGCTGATGCGACGGCGGCAGACGCAGGCCGTAGCGATCGGCCGGCACGGTCACGTCGGCTCCGGTGCTCTGACCCGGAAGGCTCGTGCGGAAGCGGCTGCTGACGCCGGTGTACGACTGCCCGCTCTGGAACGTGAACGACGCGCCGATCTCCCACCGCTCGTTGAGTCGATAGTTGCCGACGATCTTCAGATCGTGCCGCCGATCGTACTTCGGTCGGAACTGACGGCCGCCGTTGATGCTGTCGAACGTCGCGTTGACCCAGCCGAGCGCGTAGCCGACCCAGCCCGTGAGATCGCCGGTCTTCTTCTGCACGAAGAGCTCCGCTCCGTAGGCGGTGCCGTCGCCGCTGAAGAACACTTCGTTGACGCGGTCGGCCTGCGTCGCAAACTGGTTGAGCTCGCTGATGTCCTCGAGCGTCTTGTAGTAGAGGTCGATGTTCGCCTCGTAGCCCTCGAACGGCTCCGACTCGAAGCCGAGCACGTAGTGCACCGAACGGCTCGGCACGACCGTCGAATCGGTCGGCAGCCACGTGTCGAAGAACGAGAAGTCCGGCAGCGTCGCCAGGCGCAGATACTGGTGGTAGACGCCCCACGCTGCCTTGACCGCGAGCTCGGGCTGCACCTGCAGCCGTGCGGCGAAGCGCGGGTCGATCGTCCAGATGTCGCGCAGGTCGAGGTAGTTCGCGTGCACGCCGGCCTGCAGCGACAGCAGCGGAGAGATCTGGTAGTTGAGCTGGCCGTAGCCGGCCCAGACCCAGTCGGGAACCTTCAACTCCATACGTCCGCCGCGCCGCTCGTCGCTCTCACCGGCGCTCGAGTCGCTGCGGCCGGAGAAGTTCTGCAGGTATTCGAAGCCGAACTTCGTCACCTCCGCGCCCGCCTTCGCGGTGAAATCCTCCGTTGCGAACCACTCGATCGCGGCCTTGGCGCTGTAGTCGGTGATCGAATTCTCGACGCCGAACTCGAAGCCGGCCTGGTCGCCCTTGAAGTACGTCTCGTAGCGGCTCGCGGTGATGTTCGCGGTCGTGAACAGGTCGTCACCGAAGATGTGCGTCCAGCGCAGTGAGCCGGTCTGGTTGCCCATGCCCATCTCGACCTCGAGTCCGGAGCCGTCGAGCTTCAGGCGGTCGCGGCTGACGAAGCCGCTGAGGAAGACGCGGTCGTTGTCGGTGATATCCTGCGTGATCTTCGCGTTGGCGTCGTAGAACCAGAAGTTCGGCAGCGGGTTCTCCGGGTCCTCGGGGATCAATCCCATGATCAGATCGAGATACGTGCGGCGCCCGCCGATGAACCACGATCCGTTGCCGACCGGACCCTGCAGCGACAGCCGCGAAGAGATCAGTCCCGCCGACGCGATGCCCTCGAGCTTCTCGCGGTTGCCATCTTTCTGCGTCACGTTGAGCACCGCCGAAAGACGCCCACCGTACTCCGCAGGATATCCTCCCTTGATGAGCTCCACGTCCTTGACGGCGTCGGGGTTGAACGTCGAAAAGAAGCCGAAGAGGTGCGAGGGATTGTAGATGGTGGAGCCGTCGATGAGCACGAGGTTCTGGTCGGGGGAGCCGCCGCGGATGTAGAGGCCGCTCGATATCTGCGACGACGTGAGCACGCCGGGCAGGAACTGCAGCGAGCGAAACAGATCCGCCTCGCCGCCGATGCGCAGTTGCTGCAGCTCGGCGACCGGGATGTTGACGCGGCTGACGGTGATCTCGCGCTTTTCGATCTCGCGATCGGCGCGCACGGTGACCTCACGCGTCGTCGTCGACGAGGGAACGAGCTCGAACGTGAGCTTCTGCGACTCGCCATCGCGCACCGTGACTTCCCGCTCGAGCCGCTGGTACCCCAGGTAGGTCACGACGACGGTATGCCGGCCGGCGGGGATCCCCTTGATGCTGAAGTATCCGCTCTTGTTCGTGGCCGCGCCGAGACGCGTGCCGGTGACCGCGACGGTCGCGGAGATCAGTGTCTCCTTGGTCTCGGCATCGACGACGTACCCGTTGAGCGTCGCGCCCGCAAGCGGGTCAGGAGCCGCGGCATCACCGCGATCGCCGAAAGGGCCGCGGGCCGCATCATCGGCGCGATCGGCGAAAGGGCCGCGGGCCGCATCATCGGCGCGATCGGCGAGCGCCTCGCGATCATGTGCCGGCAACTCCGCTCTCAGCGTGGTCGTGCCGCCGGCAAGCCAACCAGCCGCAAACACCAGAACCACGCCGACCCGGCGAAAACGTAGAGATTCGAATTTCATGGGCGCCGGTACTTGAATAGCGACATCTGGGTTGCAGGGGGAGGTTGGATGTTAGAGGTCAGATGTTAAATGTCACAAACGCAAACAGCCGCCTGACCCCAATAACCAATAACCAAAGGCGCTTCACCTGATCGGGTGGGTCAGGCATTTTGGAGCCGCGGGAACAGATCGAGTTTCCCGAGGTAGAACATGATAACCCGGCGGAAGCGCTCGCGATTTCGGTAGCCGCACGCGCGCGACTTGACGCGCTGGATG
>DATLHO010000079.1:0-1645 GCA_035539855.1 Kapaibacterium sp. (SeqCode)
GCCAACTGGAGCGGCCAGTGGCCGGGCCTGGTCGGACTGCTCAACCTCAACGCGTCGCTGACGAAGGCCGGCGTGCGCTACAGCTCGCTGTGGAGCGAGGACTTCACCGACGACTTCTTCACGAAGGGCCTGCGCCGATGGCTGAAGAAGGGATCGATCGAGCACGACGTCTCGCACGTGCGCGCGTTCGACGCGTCCGCCCTCGCGCTCGACCGCGGCGATCACCTGCGACTCCATCGCGGCCTGCGCCGCCTGGCAGTTCTGATTGGCGGCGAGCCGCAGATCGCCGCTCGCGACGAGATACACAGTGTCCATGGGATTGCCGAAGGTTGGTTGCCTAGTCGAAGGCGAGGTGTCGGGCGGTCTCGAAAATGGCTCGCAGCATGTCGGGTTTGAGCACGCCGGTCTGCGTGTTCTGTCGGCTCGGATGGTAGGACCCCAGCAGGATCGGCGTGCCGGCACCGACGTCGAGCACGACCCCGTGGCCGAAGCGCGGCCGCGGACGCGGCAGCGAGACGCCGCGGATCTCGTAGGCCTTGAGCACCTGGTCGAACGCGAGACGTCCGAGCGCGACGACGACGCGGAGATCACCGAGCAGGTCGAGCTCCTCGAGCAGGTACGGCCGGCAGTTGTCGATCTCCGACGGCAGCGGCTTGTTCTCCGGCGGAGCGCATCGCACCGACGCGCCGATCGAGAGGCCTCGCAGCTCCAGGCCGTCGTCCGGGTGCACCGACGTCGGTTGATTGGCGAACCCGGTTTCGAAGAGCGCGCGCATCAGGAAGCTCCCGGAGCCCATCGCATCGGTGCCGTCGCCGGTGAACATGCGTCCGGTCCGGTTGGCTCCGTGCGCCGCGGGCGCCAGGCCGACGATCATGACGCGCGCGAGCGGATCGCCGAAGCTCGGTACCGGTCGCGCCCAGTACTCGTCGTCGATGTACGCGCGCTTGCGTACGCGCCCCACCTCTTCGCGATAGGCCACGAGCCGCGGACAGCGCGTGCAGCGCACGACGCGGGCGTTGAAGGCGTCGATCGCATCCTGCGCTGCGGACCGGCCCATCGCTACATGGCCGCCGAGTGCTTCCACTTGATGCCGCAGCCGATGCTCGCGGTCTGCTCGGGGTCGACGTCGCGACCGTCGAGGACCGCGTCGAGCGCGGCGCGCAGATCGCGACCGGTGACCGGCGTGTCGTTCGCCGGACGGGAGTCGTCGAACTGTCCGCGGTAGACGAGCCGTCGATCGCCGTCGAAGACGTAGAAGTCGGGCGTGCACGCCGCCTGGTAGGCGAGCGCGACCTGCTGCGACTCGTCGTAGAGGTACGGGAACGGATAGCCGAGCTCCCCGGCGACGCGCTTCATCTGCTCGGGGGAATCCTCGGGATAGCGCTCGACGTCGTTCGAGCTGATCGCGACGAACGCCACGCCGCGCGGCATGTAGTCCTGCGCGAGCGCGACGAGCGCCTCGTTGACGTGCACGACGTACGGACAGTGGTTGCACAGGAACATCACGACCGTCGCGCGATCGGACGCGAGCTGATCGAGCGAGAGCATTCGGCCGGACACGGTATCAGGGAGCGCGAACTCCGGCGCCGCGGTGCCGAGGGGGAGCATGGTCGAAACGACTGCCATGGGGGATCGGATGCTAGGT
>DATLHO010000080.1:0-25722 GCA_035539855.1 Kapaibacterium sp. (SeqCode)
CACCGGCCGCATCGGTGCGATCGCGATCGACGGCGTGCCGTTCGTCGCCGTCCTGATCGACGCGACGACGTCCGACGCGGACGTGCGCGCGGCCGTCGAGCGCTATCTCGCGACCGTGCACGGCATGTCCGCGTGGGGTCCGGCGATGGAGGAGCACACGCGCGCGCAGGTCGCGCGCATCGCCACGGCCGACGGTGGCGGCTCGCTCGTCGTCGTCACGCATGCCGCGTGGCAGCAGGAGTGGGCGCGGAGGGCATTGCCCGGCGCCTCATGGACGGAGCTCGCGAAGCGCTGAGCCGGCGCCAGCGCTTCGTTACAGCGCTGCGCGACGGCGATGAGTATCATGCCTGATTCATCAACGAAGCCTCTCTGAAGAGACCATGAGCGATAACAAGATCATCTTCTCGATGGTCGGCGTCGGCAAGGTGCACAAGCCCAATAAGCAGGTGCTCCGCGACATCTACCTCTCGTTTTTCTACGGCGCGAAGATCGGCGTGCTCGGCCTCAACGGCGCCGGCAAGTCGACGCTGCTGCGGATCATCGCCGGCATCGACACCGACTACGAGGGAACGATCCAGGCGAACAAGGGGATCACCTTCGGGTATCTGTCGCAGGAGCCCGAGCTCGACGCGACGAAGACCGTCCGACAGATCGTCGAGGAGGGCGCGCAGGAGACCGTCGACCTGCTGCGCCAGTATGAGGAGATCAACGCGAAGTTCGCCGAGCCCGACGTCGACTACGACGAGCTGCTCGAGAAGCAGGCGAAGCTGCAGGAGAAGATCGACCACCTCGATGCGTGGGATCTCGACAGCAAGCTCGAACAGGCGATGGACGCGCTGCGCTGTCCCGACGGCGAGACGTCCGTCTCGGTCCTCTCCGGTGGCGAGCGCCGCCGCGTCGCGCTCGTGCGGCTGCTGCTGCAGGCCCCGGACGTGCTGCTGCTCGACGAGCCGACGAACCACCTCGACGCGGAGTCGGTCGCGTGGCTGGAGCAGCACCTGGCGAAGTACCCCGGTACCGTCATCGCGGTGACGCACGACCGCTACTTCCTCGACAACGTCGCCGGCTGGATTCTCGAGCTCGACCGCGGCAGCGGCATTCCCTTCGAGGGCAACTACAGCTCGTGGCTCGAGCAGAAGAAGGCCCGCCTCGCGCTCGAGGAGAAGCAGGAGTCGAAGCGCCAGAAGGCCCTCGCCGAGGAGCTCGAGTGGGTGCGCATGAATCCGAAGGGACGGCACGCCAAGAGCAAGGCACGCATCGCCTCATACGAGAAGATGCTCGCCGAGACGGGCGAGAAGCGCAATGAGGAGCTCGAGATCGCGATCCCGCCGGGGCCGCGCCTGGGCGACGTCGTCATCGAGGCCGACAACGTCTCGAAGGGCTTCGGCGATCGGCTGCTGTACGAGGGTCTGACGTTCTCGCTGCCGCCGGGCGGCATCATCGGCGTCATCGGCCCCAACGGCGCCGGCAAGACCACGCTGTTCCGGATGATCACCGGCGAGGAGACGCCCGACGACGGAACGATCCGCATCGGTGAGACGGTCGTCCTCGGCTATGTCGACCAGGCCCGTCCACTCGACCCCGAGAAATCGATCTGGCAGGAGATCTCCGACGGTCACGACACGATCATGGTCGGCAACCGCGAGATCAACTCACGCGCCTACGTCGGCCGCTTCAACTTCGGCGGCAGCGATCAGCAGAAGAAGGTCGGCGTGCTCTCCGGCGGCGAGCGCAACCGCGTGCACCTCGCCAAGACGCTGAAGTCCGGCGCCAACGTCCTGCTGCTCGACGAGCCGACGAACGACCTCGACGTCAACACGCTGCGCGCGCTCGAGGAGGCCTTGATGGACTTCGCGGGCTGCGCCGTGGTGATCTCGCACGATCGCTGGTTCCTCGACCGCGTCGCGACGCACATCCTGGCGTTCGAGGGCGACAGCACGGTGCGGTGGTTCGACGGGAACTACTCGCAGTACGAGGAGGACCGGAGGAAGCGGTTGGGGATCGAGGCCGATCAGCCGCATCGGATCAAGTACAAGCGGCTCGTGCGCGAGTGAGACCTCACCCCCCGGCCCCCTCGCCGCATGCGGAGAGGGGGAGCGGAGGTGGATAGGGGATTGACGGTTTGCGTTATTGTCGCGGAGGGTATTGGGGCGTATGGGGGAGCATTGGATCGTCGTTCCGCGTACGGCGCGGTATTACACGCTCGGCGAGGTTTCGCCGGCGACGCGTGAGGTGTGGGTCGTTCTGCATGGCTATGCGCAACTGGCCGAGCACTTTCTGCGGTGGTTCCGCCCGCTCGACGACGGGTCGCGGCTCATCGTCGCGCCGGAGGGGTTGTCGCGCTTTTACCGCGCCGGAGCGCACGGCCATGTCGGCGCATCCTGGATGACCGCGGTCGACCGCGAGGCCGAGATCGCCGATTACGTCGGTTACCTCGACGCGATCGCGGACACTCTACTCCGTCCTACCAACGATGACTCGTCGGGCGCCGAGGCTCCGCGCCTCGTCGTGCTCGGGTTTTCGCAGGGCGCCGCGACCGCCGCACGCTGGGCGTGTCGCGGTCGCCATCCCGTCGATGCGCTGGTTCTCTGGGGCGGGCATGTTCCGCCGGAGATCGATCTGGTGCAGCAGCGCGACCGCTTGCGCGGGCTGCGCCTGGTGCTCGGGTCCCGCGACGAGTACCGCGACGAAACGGCACTTGCGCGCGAGCGCGGGCGCCTCGAGGCTGCAGCGATCGTCTACGAAGCCATCGACTTCGACGGAACGCACCGCGTGGAGTCAGAGCCGCTGATGCGGATGGCGGCGAGCATTCGCAGCGAGCATGTGGCGCCCTAGGTCGCTCCGCGGTCCGGTAGCAGCCTGCGGCGCGTTCCTCGATACGTGGCCGCCGAAGGCCCCGTCCGCGATACGTAGCCGCCAGATACCCCGTCCGCGATACGTAGCCGCCAAAGGCCGCGCCCCCGTACGTAGCAGTTGCCAGCCCCGGTCCCCCGAATCGAGCATTAGGCCCAAAAACGTACAGGACGCTCCGAGATTCGGAGCGTCCTGCTACGTAGAAAAGGTTCAGTCCGTTTTCCTCTCTTCCGTCTTCCCCCCCAGGCGACGGGAGAGACTGAACGAGACTGAAGCCTTTATGTAAGGAATGACACCCAGGGTGCCTGTCGTCATTCCGTCTTCGAACACCTGCAAGTAACGACCGATTCGGTTGGCCATCGCTACGTATTTACTACGTACACGACGTCGGCGCCGGCGGCCGGTCTTCGGTGAGTTGTCAAGTGAGATTCCGCCCGTCCGCTCTCTCCACATCTCCCCCCCAGGTGACGCGAGAGAGCGAAGCGGGCTGAATCCTGTTTTTCCGGAGCGGCGTCCCGGGCTAGTGGTAGCCGATCCTCTTTCGAACGGATGCAAGTAAGCACCATTTCCCGTCGCCATCACTACGTATTTACTACGTACATGGGTTACTAATCGGTGAACTGACGGCGGGTCACGATGCGAGGCGCGCCGCGTTTGAGCGCGGCGCATGAGTACAACACCGCCCGACGCAAGAAGGTTACGGCGCGACCTCACGTATACCGGTCGGATTGCGTCCGAATACCTCCGCGGCCAGGCCCGCCCATGCGGCCGACGGCGCTCGTATGCAGTCTTCGGCCGTATCTTGCGCCGATTCGCATTCCACGAGATCCACAGCCATGGCAGAGACAGCACACGCACCCGTCGGTGCGACCTCCGACGCGGTTGCCGGCGGCGACCGCGCGTACATGACCGGCTTCGGCAACGAGTTCGCGACCGAGGCGGTCGCCGGAGCGCTTCCGATCGGCCGGAACTCCCCGCAGCAGGTTCCCTTCGGTCTCTACGCCGAGCAGCTCAGCGGAACGCCGTTCACGGCTCCGCGCGGCCAGAACAAACGGACGTGGACGTACCGCATACGGCCGTCGGTGGTGCACAAGCCGTTCCGCCAGATCGACGCGGGCCTGCTGCGCGGCGCGCCGTTCGACGCGATGCCGACACCGCCGACGCAGATGCGCTGGAATCCGCCGCCGATCCCCACGGCGCCGACGGACTTCGTCGAGGGGCTCATCACGATGGCCGGCAACGGCGACGCCTCGGTCCACGCCGGCGTGGTGATCCACGTGTACGCCGCGAACCGCTCGATGAGCGACCGCTTCTTCTACAATGCCGACGGCGAGCTGCTGATCGTCCCGCAGCACGGCGCGTTGAGCATCCGAACCGAGCTCGGCGTGCTCGAGGTCGTCCCGCAGGAGATCTGCGTGATCCCGCGCGGCATCAAGTTCCGCGTCGAGCTGCCCGACGGCGAGGCTCGAGGCTACATCTGCGAGAACCACGGCACCCCGTTCCGGCTGCCCGACCTCGGTCCGATCGGCGCCAACGGCCTGGCCAATCCGCGGGATTTCGAGACGCCGGTGGCGGCGTTCGAGGAGCGCGAGGGCGCGTTCGAGGTCGTCGGGAAGTTCCTGGGCAACCTCTGGGCGGCCGAGATCGGACATTCGCCGCTCGACGTCGTCGCCTGGCACGGCAACTACGCGCCGTACAAGTACGACCTGCGCCGGTTCAACACGATCAACACGGTCAGCTTCGATCATCCCGATCCCTCGATCTTCACGGTGCTCACCGCGCCGTCGGAGATCCCGGGCACGGCCAACTGCGACTTCGCGATCTTCCCGCCGCGCTGGATGGTCGCCGAGAACACCTTCCGTCCGCCGTGGTTCCACCGCAACTTCATGAACGAGTTCATGGGGCTCATTCACGGCGAGTACGACGCGAAGGCCGAGGGATTCCTTCCCGGCGGCGCGAGCCTGCACAACTGCATGTCGGGCCATGGACCCGACGCCGCGACGTTCGAGCGGATGAGCACGATCGATCTGAAGCCGACGTACATCGGCGACACGATGGCGTTCATGTTCGAGACGCGCTTCGTCGCCCGCCCGACGCGCTTCGCGCTCGAGGGCGAGTTGCGCCAGCCCGACTACTACGAGGTGTGGCAGGGACTGAAGCCGAACTTCTCACGCAACGCTTAATCCGTATCTTGTCGCCTTCCTATCGGACGCGTCCTTCGATCGACCGTCTCTTCCGTAGAATATTCACATGAGAACATCAATGCGTATTGTCGTCGTGGCCGCGTTCTGCCTGGTGCTTGCTGCCTGCCAGGAGGGCGCCGGTGGTGGTTCCGCCTCGCTCAAGACCCAGCTCGACAGCGTCAGCTACGCCGTCGGCCTGAACCTCGGTGCCCAGACCATTCAGGATTCGATCATGCTCAACGGGGACGCGATCCTCGCCGGCCTTCGCGACGCGAAGGACACGACGAAGGCGCTCCTGAACTCCGCGCAGATCCAGCAGGTCATGATGTCCTTCCAGCAGAAGGTCATGGCCGACAAGGCCCGCCGCGACAGTGTCTCGGCGTTGTCGAACCTCGCCACGGGTGAGAAGTTCCTGGCCGAGAACAAGACGAAGGAAGGCGTCGTCGCGCTCCCCAGCGGCGTGCAGTACAAGGTGATCAAGGACGGCACCGGCGCGATGCCGGCGGCCACCGACACGGTCGTCGTGCATTACACCGGCAAGCTGATCGACGGCAAGGTCTTCGACAGTTCGGTCGAGCGCAAGGAGCCGGTGACGTTCGCACTGAACACCGTGATCCCGGGCTGGACCGAGGCGCTGCAGAAGATGAAGGTCGGCTCGAAGTGGCAGATCTACATCCCGTCGAACCTCGCCTACGGCGCCCAGTCGGCCGGCCAGATCCCGGGCAACTCGACGCTGATCTTCGACGTCGAGCTCCTCGACATCAAGAAGTAGGCATTCCGGCCCCGAATCGCACGAAAGCCCCGGCAGCCGCCGGGGCTTCGTCATTTGTGGGAAGATGAAAGCACCGTGAAAAAAGTTCACGGTCGACGTGCCGGGCATGGTGAACTGGAGTATATTGCCCCCCGGTCCTACAGATTCTGCATTAGTCCAGCAGAGCGTCCATCATGATCAGGTCCAGTATCCCAGTGCGCGTATGGTTGTCGGCCATACTCGCGATCGCGTCCGCCGTTAGCGCGTCCGTCTCCGCACAGGAGCGAGTAACGGTCTCCAAAGTCCTCGACCATTCCACGATCGTCGTCTCCAAGAACGAGAAGATCACGCTGATCGGCGTCGACAAGCCGCCGACCGGAGCATTCACTGCGCGCGACGCGAAGGATCATCTCGATGAGATTCTCCGCGGCAAGGAAGTGATGCTCGTCGCCGACCCGAACGTCGCCGACGCGAAGGGCGCGAAGTCGCGCTACATCTATCTCAACGGCGATCTCGTCAACCAGCGTGTGATCTCCGAAGGCTTCGCAGGCGTTCGACGTGGCGGGGAGTTCACGAAACTCGAGGCGTTCCTCGAGGCCGAGAACGTCGCCCGCCGCATGAAGATCGGCGCCTGGATTCTCGACGGCTCGACGACCGACGAGCAGTTCTCGATGACCATCACGCCGAACCCGATGAGCGAGGTCGCGATGCTGCAGTATCAGATCCCCGAGCCGTGCAACGTCTCGCTGCTGATCCTCGACAGCACCAACCGCGTCGTCGCGTCGCTGGTCAACGCGCGCATGGAGCAGGGCGCCTACACGGCGGTCTTCCAGCGCCTGCGACTGCCCGACGGCCGCTACCGCTGCCAGCTCTCGGCCGGCAGCCGCGTCGTCTCCGAAAACCTCACGCTCGTCGGACGCGGGGCGACCACCGTCGCCGCGACCGCCGACGGCGTCGACATCGGTACGGCCCCGACAGCCGTGCCCGTCGAGCGCAAAAGCTTCCGGCTGCCCGGCGGCGGCGGAACTCACACGACGGCCAAGCCATAGCCGCGACGCGCGGCCCGGACTACCTCCCGACAACTCCGAGCGAGGGGCGCAGCAATACTGCGCCCCTCGCCGTTTTTCCGAGTTGGTCGAACGCACAATCGCGGCGCGCACACGCCGTCCGTGCGATTCTCCAGGTTCCCGACCACGCCTGCCGCTAGGCCATCTCCCCTCTGATCGCCGCCTCGAACAGCCGCCGCACCGACGCTTCGGTCAGCTCGACGGGATTGCCGGGCGTGCTCGGGTCGGCGAGCGCGAGCGGCACGAGCTCGTCGAGCTTCGACTCGTCGACGCCAAGCTCGCCAAGGGTGTGAGGGATGCCGATCGTGCGGCGCAGCTCGATGATCCACGCGAGCACGTCGTCGAAGCCCACCTGGCCGAGATCGAGGTAGGCGGCGAGCCGCACCATCTTCTCCTCGATCGCGAGCCGGTTGTGCTCGAGGACGTAGGGCATGACCACGCCGTTGAGCAATCCGTGATGAAGGTCGTAGTGCGCGCCGAGCGGATGGCTGAGCGAGTGGATTGCCCCGAGCGCCTTCTGGAACGCGGTCGCCCCCATCGCCGCGGCCGCCATCATCTTCGAGCGAGCGTCGATGTCGCCGCCGTGCTCGACCGCGCGCGCGAGCGACTCGTGAACGAGGCGCATCCCCTCGAGCGCGATGCCGTCGGCCATCGGATGGAACGCCGTGCCGCAGTACGCCTCGAGCGAGTGTGCGAGCGCGTCCATGCCCGTCGCGGCCGTGATGTGCGCCGGCAGGCCGAGCGTCAGCTCCGGATCGCACAACGCCACCCGCGGCTGCATCAGCGGATGGAAGATGATCTTCTTCGCGTGCGACGCCTCGTCGGTGATCACCGACGCGCGGCCGACCTCCGAGCCCGTGCCAGAGGTCGTCGGCACCGCGACGATCGGCGCGATGCCGGCCACGTCGGCGCGCAGGTAGTTGTCGCCGACGTCCTCGAAATCCCAGATCGGCCGCGTCTGTCCGGACATGAATGCCACCGCCTTGCCGACGTCCAGAGCACTGCCGCCGCCGAAGGCGACGACGCCGTCGTGACGACCCTCGCGATAGACCGCCACCCCGTCCTCCACGTTCCTCCCGATCGGATTCGGTCGCACGCTCGAGAACACCGCGGCCTCCCGTCCCCCGTCCGCCAGGATCGTCAGGGCCTCGGCGAGCATCGGCAGCGCTTCGACACCCGGATCGGTGACGACGAGCGGACGCGTGATCGCAAGCCGCCGGCACGCGTCGGCGAGCTCGGCGATTCGGCCGGGACCGAAGAGGATGGTCGTGGGGTAGTTCCAGGTGGAGGTCATGGTTGTCAGATGTCAAGTGTCAGATGTCAGATGTCACGGGCGCTGGGGTTGGAGCTGAGTCTGGGCGGCGTTATGTGGGTGGGTGTTTCAGGTGGAAGCTTCTTGGGCGCGTCACGTGTTCGTAGCCGATGCGCGAGAGCGTGACGCCGCGGCCGGAGTTCTTGACGCCGGTCCAGGCGAGGTACGGATCGAGGTAGTCGCAGCGGTTCATGTAGCAGGTGCCGGTCTCGATGCGCATCCCGAGATCGATCGCCGCGTCGGTGTCCTTCGTCCAGATCGATGCCGTCAGGCCGTACTCGCTGTCGTTGATGAGCATCAGCGCCTCGTCGTCGTCGGCGACACGCATGATTCCCGTGACCGGTCCGAAATTCTCTTCGGTCATCAGACGCATCGAATGGTCGACGTCGACGAGCACCTGCGGCGCGAGATAGGGCGTTCCCTCCTTCGACAACGCGAAGTCACCCTCGTCGACGAGCGAGCGGGCGCCGCGTTCGACCGCTTCCGCAATCTGCGCGCGCACGGCGTCGGCGGCGGAGGCCTTCACCATGGGGCCCAGCGTCGTCGCCGGCTCGCGCGGATCGCCGAGCTCGTATGCGCGGGCGCGCTCGACGAAGCCGGCGACGAACTCGTCGTATCGGCTCTCGTGCACGTAGACCCGCTCGACGCCGCAGCAGGATTGTCCGGAGTTGAAGTAGACGCCGTCGACGATGTTCTCGAGCGCGTGCTCGAGGTCGGCATCGGAGCGGACGTAGGCCGGATCCTTCCCTCCGAGCTCGAGCCCGACGCCGATGAAGCGGCCGGCCGCGACGCGCTCGACCAGCGCGCCGACGCTCACCGAGCCGGTGAACGCGACGAAGTCCACGCCGGGATTGGCGATGAGTCGCTCGGTGTCGTCGTTGGTCAGGTGGAGGTACTGGTAGACACCCTCGGGGAGCCCCGCCTCGGCGAACGCCTCCGCGTAGCGCTCGGCGCACAGCGGCGTCTGCGACGAGTGCTTGAGGATGACCGCGTTGCCCGCCATCAGCGCGGGGATCACCGAATTGATCGACGTCAGGTAGGGGTAGTTCCAGGGCGCGATCGTCAGCACGACGCCCAGCGGCATGCGCCTGACGAAGCGCTCGAAGCCCGCGATGGGCTCGGGCACGACGTCGGCAAGCGCTTCGGGCGCGAGCGCAATCATCGCGCGTGCGCGGTCGGCCATACGGTCGATCTCGAACGGCGTGTAGCGGATCGGCCGGCCCATCATCTGCGTGAGCTCCGTCGCGCACGCGTCCCGTCGCGCGAGCATGGCCTGGACGAAGCGCTCGCACACGGAGGCGCGCTCGTCGATCGGCACGCGCACCCAGGCGGCCTGCGCGCGCCGCGCGCTTGCGATCGCGATTTCGGTCTCGGCCGCCGAATGAAACGCGCGATCGACGACGACGCTGCCGTCGATCGGTGAAATGGTCTGCAGTCGCTGGGTGCTCATGGGGCTCGCGATGGATTCTTCGACGCTACCGTGTCGCCGACGTCTGCGCAGCGACAAACCACGGGCCGGCGCCGGCGCTCACCGCCCATGAACGCACAGTGCCTCCGGCGCAAAGGCCGGAGGCACCGTCGGTTTCGCTCGGCCGTTCGGCTCGGCCGTTCGGCTCGGTCGTTCGGCTCAGCTAGTGGCGAACCACCTGAACGACCTGCGTCGTCGTCGCGCCGTCGGCTCCGGTGACCTCGACGCGGCACAGGTACGTGCCGGCGGCGAGTCCCGCGAGATCGACCGCCAGTCGCTGCTCGCCGGCGCCCATCGACGCATCGGCGATCGGACGAACGCTGCGGCCGAGGACGTCGATCAGTTCGGCGCGCACATGCGATGGCCGCGCGAGCAGAATCCGCGCCTCGGCGCGTGCCCCTGCCGGATTCGGCGAGATCGAAATCGCGGTCGCGAGCGAGCCGCGCTCCTCCGGCGCCGCGCTCGTCGCGCCGGTACCGAGGACCTTCACACGCACGGTCGGTCCGCCGTTGAGCGTGAAGATCGAGATCGTCATCGAGTCGCGCACCGCGCCCGACGGAGCATACGCGACGCGAAGTCCGAGGACGCTGCCTCCGCTGAGGCGCGCGGGAAGCGTGCCGTCGGGCGCCACCGTGAAGCGGGCCCTGCCGGCGCCCGAGGTGCTGAAGTTCGTGATCTCGAGCGTGTCGCCCGGGACGGAGTTGCCGAGCTCGAGCACATGCTCGGCCGTCGTGCCGATCGAGACCGCGCCGAAGTCGTACGACGGGACCACCGTGACCGCAGGACGCAGCACGCGGCCGGTCGCCTGGACGATGATCGTGTTGTCGCGCGTGTCACCCGGGCGCCGCACCGCGATCGTCAGATCGGCATCGCGCGCGCCGTAGCCGGTCGGCGCAAACGCGACGACCACCTGGAAGGTCGCGCCGGCGAGCACCGGGGCGGGCATCGTCTGGCCGAGTATCGTCGCGCTGAAGTCCGCCGCGGCCGCGCCCGTCGCGCTGATGCCGTTGATCATCAACGGCGATGCAAGGTTGTTCCTGACGGTGATCGTGTCGTACAGCGTACCGCCGCGCGTCGTCTCCCCGAAGTCGATCAGGCTCTTCGAGACCGCGAGCATGCTGGCCAGTCGCATCTTCGGATCGCCGATGACGACCTGGCGCCATGCCGAGAACGTCGATGCGGCCCAGAAGCTCTCCGCCATCGTGAAGCCGGCAGTGTAGCGGTTGAAGAGGATGTCCGGATGAGCGATCGCCGAGAGATACGGCTCGTCGGTGTAGCCCTTGACGCCGCAGGCGCCCTCGGCGACCCAGTCGGCGATCAGCGACTGTCCGCCGGTCGTGCCGCCGTTGAACGTGCGGCCGCCGGTCGAGACGTAGGTCTCCGCGAGCGATCCGTTGAGCCACGTGTTGTGCGGGATCGCGCCGTCGCGTCCGCCGGAGTGCCCGTCGTTGCTGCCCCACGAGGCGTAGCCGATCACGTTCGTCTGCGAACGGACGTAGGTCGTGTCGGTGTTGAAGAGCACGGTCTGGTTGCGCGCGGTGAGGATCTCCTCGGCGCCACGCAGCCAGTCGTTGCCGACGCGGTAGCCGGGATTGCCCTCCTTGCCCGGATCGAGGTCGAGCACCCAGAGTCCCTCACCGAGCACCGCCGGCGTCTCCGCTCGGACGATGTAGCTCTTGACCTGCTCGACGGTGTAGGCGTCGAGACGGGTGACGAGATGGATCGGCATCGTCTGTGGATCCCGGCGGAAGCGCTTCGTCGAGTTGTAGTAGCGGTTGATCGGGAAGCTGAACTTGATCGCGAGCGCCAGCGAGGAATCCTCGCCGTTCATCAGCGCGATGCAGTCTTCGAACGATGCCTGGCCGCCGAGGAACAGCAGCCGGCCGAGCGAATCGAATTTGTCCCACTGCGACGTGCGCACGCGCAGCGGACAGCCCTTGGTCGTGACGATGTAGTTGATCGAATCGACGATGCCCTGCTGGAGCATCCACTGCTGCATCTGCCACTTCGCCTGGAGGAAGCGCGTCGAGTCGATCGACTCGCTCGTGTCGATGTTCATCCGATAGATGTTCCGCTCGGGGATGTTGCGGCGCTCGGCGAAGAACGCGCCGATCTCGCGCGAGGCCCAGCTGCGCTCGTTGATCACGAGCATGACGTCGTCGTAGCTCTCGGCCTGCTGCGCGTGCAGCGATGCCGCGGCCCCGAGCAGAAGTGTGAGCGCGAGGGCGGTACTGAGAAAGCGTAGGTTCATCATGGGACTACCGGGGGGTTCGGCCGCGTGGGCCGCCATTGACGGAAGCGGCGCGATGTGAGCGCCGTTCGAGTGCTGGATTGGTTCGGCGGGGACCGTCTCGAACGGAAGGTACGGCGAAGTCGCGGTCGGCACCATATCCGCGTGCCGGCCGATCGTCACTCAGTCAGTACGGGATCAGATGATCTCGAAGTAGCGCGCGAGCTCCCAGTCGCTGATGTGCCGCCGGTACTCCCGCTCCTCCCACTCGCGCGTCGCCGCGAAGTGATCGACGAAGGCGTCGCCGAAGAGCTCGCGGGCCGCCTCGGAAGCGCGCAGCGCCGCGGCCGCATCCCAGAGCGTGCGCGGCAGCGCGGCATGCGTGCCCTCGGGCTGCGCGTAGGCGCTGCCGGTGACCGGCGCGCCGAGCTCGAGCGATCGCTCGATGCCGAGCAGGCCGGAGCCGAGTGCGGCCGCCAGCGCGAGATACGGGTTGGCGTCGGCCGCCGCGACGCGGTACTCGACGCGCTGCGACTTCGCCGAGCCGGGGATCACCCGCAGCGAGCACGTGCGGTTGTCGACGCCCCAGCTTGCCGACGTCGGCGCCCACGCGCCCGGAATCAGCCGCGTGTAGGAGTTGACCGTCGGGGCGATCATCGCAAGCAGTTGCGGCATCAGGTGCTGCTGGCCCGCAACGAAGTGGCGCATCATCGCGCTCATGCCATGCTCGGCGCCCGCGTCGTGGAACAGCGGGACGCCGTCGGGCGAGCGCAGCGACATGTGCATGTGCCCGCCCATGCCCGGATAGTCCGCCGACCACTTGGCCATGAACGTCGCCATCATCCCGTTGCGCTGGGCGAGGACCTTCATGAACGTCTTGAAGAGCGCGGCGCGGTCGGCCGACTCGACCGCCTCGTCGACCGTGATGGCAACCTCGAGAACGCCCGGTCCCGTCTCGGTGTGCAGTCCCTCGATCGGGATGCGCATCGCCTCGAAGGTCCTGAGGATCTCGCGATGGAACTCCGACCAGACCGACCCGCGCAGTACCGAGTATCCGAAGTTGCCCGGAGTCAGCGGCCGCAGATTGCGGAATCCCTTCTCGCGCACAGAGGCCGGAGTCTCGTTGAAGACGAAGAACTCGTACTCGACCGCGGCGGCCGGCTCGAGTCCCATCGCTCGAGCGCGCTCGACGACGCGTCGGAGCATCGCGCGCGGGCAGACCTCTTCGGCCGTACCCGTGAACTCACCGAGGAAGAACAGCATTCCCGACTCGAAGGGGATCTCGCGGCACGTCTTCGGCACGAGCCGCACGGCCGCGTCGGGGTACGCGGTGTGCCAGCCGGTGAACGTGACGTTGTCGTAGAGACGGTCGTCGCTGTCCCAGCCGAGGACGACGTCGCAGAAGCCGAAGCCTCCGTCAAGCGCCGAGAAGAACTTCTCGCGGGACATGTACTTGCCGCGCAGGATGCCGTCGCCGTCGAAGACGCCGACCTTGACGTGGCTCAGCCCGCGCTCCTCGACGATCGCGCGAGCATCGGCTGCTGTCCGTACCTGTTCAGGGCTCATCGGTTCGATCGGTTGGATTCGACGCGCCGACACGACGCGTCCGCGGCGTAATGTGCCGAAAACGTGCCAGCCTGCGCTCGCCCGCGATGAGTGTGCCCGCGGGGCGATTGTTCATTTGCATCACCCTGTACGCGCGTGTAACTTCAGGGGTCCTGGTGCATTCTTTCTGTGGCTCCGAATCTCCGGCGCCGCCTGCTCCATTGCCATCGATGCTGTTCCGTCCCGTACCATATCGCCATGATAATCTCCGTCGACCCGGCCAGCCCGGTGACGGTGCGCCGCAGCGCGGTCGGTCCGACCGCCACACGCTCGGCTCGATTGTCTGGATGGCGATGCTGCGGCTGACCGCGGTGGTGTTCGTGGCGTGGTACCTGCACGATCAGATCAAGGATTATCCCGAATGGTGGATGATCACCATCGGCGCCATCTACGGCGTCGCGATCTATCCGGCGCAGATCCAGTACTCCTTTTTCAAGCGTAGCACCCGCCGCCTCGTCGAAGAAACGCTCTGCTCGAGCTGCCGGCACTTCAACCCCGATGGCCTCCATTGCCTGCTCCTCGACGAGCACGTCAATGAGCAGTACCTCCCGTGCGAGGGGGAGGGTTGGGAGCCGAAGTCGTTCGAGGATCTTTGAGCGTGTCGCCTTTTCTTCTGTCGGTCGCTGCCCTTCTCGCCTCCCTTCATCTCGTTTCCAGTCCCTCATCGTCGCCGCAGGCGGTCGATCGGCATGCCGTGGCGCATCCCGATAGCGTACCGGCGCGTCGCGGCGACTCGGTGGTCTACGGAACGCTCGCCGACGGAGCCCGCTACCGCCGCGTGCGCACGCCCGCGGGGGTGACGATGCACGTCATCGAAGTGGACACCCGTCGCGGGCTGAGCGTCGAGGCGGTCAAGGCGCATGACGCCTACGATGGCCTCGAGACGCTCTCGCAGCTCTACGAGCGCGCCGAGCGCCATGCCCGCCGCGACGGTGACACCGTCCTCGCGGCGATCAACGCGGGACCGTGGCATCCGGCTCAGTTCTCTCCGGTCGGTCCGCTGGTCGTCGGGGGAGAGGTTGTCGAGCTCTCGGGCGACGACGCCTGGTCGTCGCTGCTGCTGTACGCCGGAGGGACGGCCGCGATCACGCGCGACCGCGTCACCGGCCAGCTCTTCTGGCGCCACCGTCGTCTGGACATCCGTTCGGTCAACCGACGGCTCAACGACGAGTCGGTCGTGCTCTACAACCGCCTCTACGGCGACGTCGTCCCGGCGGTCGGCTCGCGCAGCGACGCCGAGATCGTCGGCGATGCGATGGCGAGCATCGAGGCGGTCGACTCGGGCATCGACTTCGAGGAGGAGGAGATCGACACTGCGTCGATCGTGAAGGCATACCGTGGCGCGCGCTCTCGCGGCGACCGCGAGCGGACGGCGATGAAGATGGCGGTGCGCCGCCTGCCGACCGCGCGCCGTGACTGGTTCGGCGAGCCCCGGCTCAACGACACGATGTGGACGCTCGTGACCATGGTCGACACCGGATCGGTGCCGATCCCGACCGATGGCTACGTGATCTCCTTTGGCGCGTCGGCCGAGCTCTTCGGCTCCGCCCGACCCGGTGACACCGTGCGCCTCGTCTTCCAGGTCGCGCACAACGGCATCGGTGTCGTGCGCGACGTCGTCCCGGGCTATCCGCAGTTGCTCTTCGCCGGTGCGCCAGCGTCGGAGCCGGACTTCGTGCAGGGACCGGCGGCGTCGGTCCGCGGCGACGAGCCCGGCGCGCG
This sequence comes from Kapaibacterium sp. (SeqCode), assembly GCA_035539855.1. GTDB lineage: Bacteria > Bacteroidota > Ignavibacteria > OLB7 > OLB7 > DATLHO01. The sequence goes on from DATLHO010000080.1 coordinate 15,192, forward strand.
CACGGCGATCGGAATCTCGGCCGACGGCGCCACGCTGTACCTGGTCGCGGTCGAGGCTCCGACGACTGATCGGCGTGGCGGCATGACGATCGACGAGCTCGCCGCGACGATGCGATCGCTCGGCGCGCACAATGCGCTGGCGCTCGAGGGGCGTGGCTCCACGTCGATGGTCGTCAACTACGAGACGGTGACGCAACGATCGGGCGAGGATTCCCAGCGTCGCATCAGCAACGCGCTGATCGTCAAGAAGAAGAAACGGTGGTAGGATGGATCTCTTCGCGCTGACCGATCGCACGGCCCTGGTCACGGGCGCATCGCGCGGCATCGGCGCCGCGGCTGCGGAAGCGCTCGCGGCAGCGGGAGCCGACGTCGCGCTGCTTGCCCGCGACACCGACGGCCTGCGCGCGACCGCGGGGCGCGTCGAGGCGCTGGGTCGGCGGGCGCACCTCGTTCGTTGTGATCTGGCCGAGACCGAGACGATCGCCGCGGCCGTCGCCGATGCGACGGCGGCGCTCGGTCGCATCGACATCCTCGTCAACAACGCCGGGATCATCCGCCGCTCGCCCGCGCTCGAGTACTCGCTCGACGACTGGCAGGCCGTGCTCGACGTGAACCTGACGGCGATGTTCCGGCTGGCGCAGGAGGCCGGCCGCGGCATGATCGAGCGTGGCTCCGGCAAGATCATCAACATCGCCTCCCTCCTGTCGTTCAGCGGCGGACTCAACGTCATCGGCTACACCGCCAGCAAGAGCGCGGTCGCCGGCGTCACGCGCGCGCTCGCCAACGAGTGGGCGCGTCACGGCGTCAACGTCAACGCGATCGCGCCGGGGTACTTCCACACCGAGGCGACGGCGGCGCTGCAGCAGAGCCCGGAGCGCTACGAGGCGCTGCGCGCGAGGATCCCCGCCGGTCGCTGGGGCGATCCCGCCGAGCTCGGCGGAACGATCGTCTACCTCGCGTCGCGGGCGAGCGACTACGTTCACGGACACATTCTTGCGGTCGATGGCGGCTGGATGGCGGCGTAGCACGAAAATGCGCGCCGGCGCAGCGTGAAACATTTGGAAAAATGCTATAATACGCCCGGGTGTCGTCGGGACCCTTTCCCGCGGCCCGCACCCACCGTCGTCACCTAACGCCTCTCGTTCCGCACATGCGCGTTCATCTCGACCTGGTATCGCTCGAGGACAAGCCCGCAATACCGGTCAACTATAACCACCTTCTGAGCCGCGCGCTGCTGAAGATTCTCTCGAAGGCGGAGCCTGCGTACCAGGCTCATCTGCGGACGCTGGGACTCAAGGGGCAGTTCAACAAGCGATTCCGACTGTTCACCTTCTCGAGCCTGCAGTTCTACGGACCGCGCTGGAATCTCGAGGACGGCGTCTTCGTGTTCGAGGAGCCACTGCACGCGAAGCTCATCCTCTCGTTCGCGCACCCGCAGGAGTTCATCAAGAACGAGCTCGCACCGCTTTTCGACAACGCGACGCTCACGATCAACTCGCGCGCGGGCGAGCTGCGCCTGAAGGCCGCCTCGGCCGAGCTCAAGCCGTTCCCGCAATTGCAGGCCGGCACGTTCAAGGCGCTCGCGCCGATCACCATCTCCCGCAAGGTCAAGGACGAGGTCCGCTACCTGAGCCCGCGCAGCTACGAGTGCGGCCTTGCGCTGGCGGACAATCTCATCGAGAAGTACGAGCTGCTGACGGGCGAGCGACTGACACAGGAGATGGTGACGATCAAGGTCGACCCCGAGTACCTTTCGCGCGCGCCGCACCCGATGAAGGTCTTCAACCTCGACGAGGGCACGCCCGACGCCGCACGAGTGCGCGCGTTTCTGGCGCCGGTGCGGCTGTCAGGTGATCCCCGTCTGATCCGACTCGCGTTCGCCTGCGGACTCGGCGAGCGCAACTCGCAGGGCTTCGGCCTGCTCGCCGAGCCGTCGGCCCGGAAGTTCCGCTCCCTCCGCAAAGCCTGATCATGGCCGACATTCTCGCCATCGCGGCGCATCCCGACGACGTCGAGCTCAACGTGGCCGGCACGCTGCTGAAGTCGCTCGCCGCCGGACGCTCGATCGCGATCTGCGACCTTACCGCCGGCGAGCGCGGCTCGCGCGGCTCGGCCGACCTGCGGCGCGCCGAGTGCGACGCCGCCAATGCCGTGCTCGGCGTCGACGCGTCGACGCGGTGGAACCTCGGCATCCCCGACGGCGACATCGCGGTCAGCAAGGAGAACATCCTCGCCGTCGTCCGCGCGATCCGCCACTTCCGACCGGCCGTCCTGTTGTTTCCCGGCGAGCGTGATCGACATCCCGATCACGAGCACGCGCACCGACTCGTGCGCGAGGCGTACTTCGATGCAGGCCTGCGCCACGTGCACACCGAGCACGACGGCGTCGCACAGGCGCCACACCGCCCCGAGCGCATCTACACGTTCATCCAGCGCTACGAGCGCGAGCCCGACTTCATCATCGACATCAGCGAGCACTTCGAGCGCAAGCTCGACGCGATCGGCGCCTACGCCTCGCAGTTCACCATCCCCGGACGCGAGCGTCAGGTCCGCGAGGGCGAGCCGGAGACCTTCATCTCGAGCCCCGAGTTCATGGAGTACTACATTGCGCGCATGCGGCAGTGGGGATTCCTCGTCGGCGGCCGTTATGGCGAGGGCTTCAACACCGTCAGTGGCCCGGTCAAGGTCGAAGGTCTGATGGAGACCGTTTAGGCCCGCACGAACACAGGCAACTCGGTGTCAACGTCCCGCCGCACTCACCGATTTCTCGCCGACCCACCTCTCTCGTATCGCGCAAAGCGACTCTGCACGGTGACCAGCTCCATCGACGGGTAGCGCAGCGCCGTGAGCGCTCCGCCGAAGACGCACCCGGTGTCGATGCCGACAGCGTGGCGGTGCACGTAGGGCACGTCGTAGACCTGGTGACCGAACACGACGAGCTCGGGTCCCTCGAAGAACGGGGCCCAGTCGATGCGCTCGGGGAATCCCTCGGGCGTCTTGCCGCCGGTCGTCGGACCGTACATCGTGTAGGAGCGGAGGTGCTCGCTGCTGGGTCCTTCGTGCAGCTCTGCGTGCCACGCGGCGTGCGCGACGATGCAGTGTCCGTCGTCGATGCGCAGCGCCCACGGCAGGGCGGTGAGGAAGCGGATCAGCTCCTCGCGCAGCGCGTCTCGCTCGCGTCGGGGCAGCGCGTTGAACTCGTTCGTGGTCTGCTCGAGGCCGTGCTTGACCTGCACGCGACGACCCCAGAGCCAGCGGAGGAAGCGGTCGTCGTGGTTGCCGACGACCATGAGCGCATGGCCCTGGCGGCAGAGCCGGAGCACGAGCCGGAGGACGTCGAGGATGCGATCGCCGCGATCGACGAGATCGCCGACGAAGACCAGGCGCGGAGCGCTTCCGCCCGGCGCCGGCGGCGCGCCCTCGTCGAGCAGCGCGCCATGGCCGAGTCTCGTCAGCAGCTCCGCGAGCTCGTCGTAGCAGCCGTGGACATCGCCGATGATGTCGCACTCGCGCACGTCGAGATGATTGTGGATGCGAGGGTGCGGTGTCGTCGTGCGCAGCTCGAGGCCACGCTCGCGGCCGCCGTCGCCGGCCGCGGATCCTGCGGGTTCGAATGACTTCTCCATCGAATCGAGAAGATAACAACGATCGCACCGCGGAGCGCCGGTTCGCGGCAGAATGCGAACGCCCGGCCTCGTCTCCGAGGCCGGGCGTTCGATCTATGTGAACTCGTTGAAGCGAGGGGGAAGCGCTCAGTCGAGCTTCGTATTGCCGCGCTCCTTCTGCGCCTTGACCTTGCCGCGTCCGCCGGCCTCACCCTTTCCCTTCTTCCCGCGCTTCTCCTTGACCTCGGCCTTCATCTTCTCGAGCTCCGAGCGCTGCTCGGGCGTGAGCACTGCGAGGATCTGGTCCTTCATCGCCTGGCGGGCGGCGCGCATCTGCTCCATCTTCGGCTTCATCTGCTCGCGGATCTGCTCGGCCTCGGCCTTGTCGCCGTCGCGGCGGGCGTCGCGCATCTGCTCGTGGGCGGCCTTGAGCTCGCTCTTGAGCGACTCGTTCTGCGCCTTGAACTGATCGCGGATCGCGGCGATGCGCGCCTTCTGCTCGGCCGTGAGCTCGAGCCGCTCGATCGCGCGCTCGACCATCTCTGCGCGATCCTTCCCCTTGTGTTCCTGACCTGCGACCGACGGCGCGGCCGCGACGAGCGCGATCATGCTGGCGACCGCGATGCCCTGTGCGATGCGGGAGATATTCATGCCCTTGTCCTCTGACTGAAGGTGTCTGATGAAGGTCGATACTGGAGCGGACGCCGCATGCCTGGGGGGCTGGCATGCCGGCCGAGAACATCGACAGCGCTCGGCGCTCCGGGCTTAACTCCGCGCCCATGGTTCACGCGGTCGGCTCCGGCGGCGTCCGCAGAGATAGAGACCACGATGCGTCGGAGGTTCCCGCACTCCACCAAAAGCAAACGCCCGGCGCGTTGCGGCGCCGGGCGTCTGTGATTCGCGTCGAAGTCGATTCGACTACTTCAGCTCGGGAGCGTTGCGATCCGGAGCCACGATGCCGCCGCGACGGCCGTTCGGATCCGGACGATCCTCGATGCAATCCTCGAGTGCAGCGCGCTGCTCCTCGGTCAGGACGCCCATGATGGCATTGTGCAGCCCCTGCTGCGCGGCCTTGAGCTGCTCCATCTTCGTGGCGATCGCGTTGCGCAGACGGTTGTAGAGCTCACGGTCACCCTCGCGCTTGGCGGCGCGGAGCTGGCGATGAAGCTCGCGCAGGTCCTGCATGAGGTCCTGGTTCGCATTGTGGAAGCGCTCGCGAAGGGCGCGAATGTCGGCCAGCTGAGCATCGCTCAGACCGATCGTCGAGAAGCAATCCATGCGGTGGTCGCCGCTGCGGCCACGATCATCACGACCCGGCTTGCGCGACTCCATGCAATCCCGCAGTGCGGCCTTCTGCGCATCGGTCAGCACGCCGAGGATCGCCTCGTGCGCGGCGGCGTTCGCCGCTGCCATCTGCGCCTCGAGGGCCTTGATCTCCTCCATGATGGACGCTGCGAGCTCGCGGTCGCCCGCCTCGCGTGCGGCCATGAGGGCCTGCTTCTTCTCCATCATCGTGGCGCGGAAGCCCTCCATCGCACTGGCGAGACGCTCCTTGATGTGCTGGATTTCGGCCATCTGCTCGCGCGTGAGCTCGAGCGTTCCGAGGCAGCGGTCGAACGAGGCCGCCGTCGGCGGCGGGTTGCGCTCGAAGCCGCCCCCGCCGTTGTCTCCGCGGCCGCCATTGTCTCCGCGGCCGCCGCCCGGCGGCTGCGCCATGGCTCCACCGATCGCGAGCGTGAGCATCATCGCCAGCAGGGCGATACGACGACTCAGATTCATCATGATCCTACCTTTAGGTGAAAAACTGTTCGTGAGCAAGGGATGCGTTGTCTGGTCCGGACGGTCGGCGCAGGGGACACCGGCGAGCGGTGCCGCACGGCGGCGCGGCTCGCATTCAACTGACGAGTCACCGGCGCGAAACCTGACTCGGGAAATCCACCGGGATCGAAAAAGTCTTTCTGCCGGGAAACTGTGCGCTTCGGCGCCGATTTCTATCTTTGTCCCCCTCCGATGCTACCCCTCCTGCTTACCATACTCTGCAGCGTTGCGATTGCGGCCATCCTGCGCTTCAGCGAGGGGCGCGACGGCGACCGCTACGTCGTAGCCGGTGCAAACTACGTCGTTGCCGGGATTCTCAGCATGATGCTGATGCCTCCGGCGGCCTCGGCAGCGGGTAGCGGTCAGATCGCCTTCGGTGTCTTCGTCGGTCTCGGATTCGTCGGCGGCTTCGTCTCACTGATGGCCGCGATGAACCGGATCGGCATGGCCGTCCCGGCGACGACTGCGCGGATATCGACACTCATCCCGGTGCTGGGCTCGGTGATCCTGTATCGGGAGACGCCGTCGGCACTGCAGATCGCCGGGATCGTCACCGGGATCGCCGCCTTCGTCGTGCTCGGCATGGCGCAGCGGCGACAGCACCGCGACGACGGCGTCGGATCGCTCGCACTCTGGCTGCTCGCGGCCGTTTTCGTGATCGCCGGCACGATCGACTTCGCGCTGAAGATCGCCCACGAGAGCGGGGCATCGCGCGGTCCGTTTCTGCTGATCGTCTTCGGCACCGCGTGCGCGGTCTGCTGGATCATCGTGCTCATCGGTCGCCGCCGCGTCAACGGACGCGACCTGCTCGTCGGCGCCGTGCTCGGGATTCCGAACTTCGGCGCCAGCTACTTTCTGCTCCAGGCCCTCGGCGAGCTCGAGGGCGTCGTCGTGTTCCCGACGGCCAATGCCGCGATCGTCCTCGGGGTCACCGCGGTCGCGATCCTCGGCTGGCGCGAGCGCCCATCACCGACGACGGTTGCCGGACTGGCCCTCGCCGCCGCCGCGGTCGTTCTGCTCGGACTTGGTTGATCGAACACTCACATGGCTGATACCTACACCCGTCTCGGCGTCGACGATGAGCTGCGACGCTCGCTCTGTCAGCGTTGCGGACTCTCCTCGGTCGACTTCGTCTCCTCGATCGATTCCACGCAGCGTCGCGCGCGCGAGCTCGCGGTCGACGAGAGCTCCGACTGGACGCTCGTCGTCGCGGACTTCCAGACCGCCGGACGCGGGCAGCACGGCCGGCGCTGGTCGGCCTCGCCCGGCACGTCGGTGATGTTCTCGCTCGTCGTGCATCCGCGCTGCGCCGAGGCGATGGCGCAGATGCCGATCCGCACGGGCCTCGCAGCGGCGGAGGCTCTCGAGGAGCTTCTCGGTCCGGCGGAGACCATCGGTCTCAAGTGGCCCAACGACCTCATGGCCCGCGACGCGAAGCTCGGGGGGATTCTCTGCGAGGGACAGATCCGCGGCGCCGAGGTGCGGGCGATCGTCGGTGTCGGGATCAACGTCCGCCCGTTCGATCCGCTGCTCGGGCCGCTCACTTCACCGGCCTTCGTCGACGCGCTCGCAGGACGACCGGTCGATCGCTTCGAGCTGCTTGCGGCCGTCGTCGCGTGCATTCGCCGGCGCATCGACGTCGACGCCGCTCAACTCACCGATGACGAGCTTGCGCAATGGCGATCGCGCGACTGGCTTGCCGGCCGCGCGATCAACGCCCCGATCGCCGGTCACGTCGACGGCATCGACGCGAGCGGCCATCTTCGCGTGCGCACTGCGGAGGGAACCCTGGAGACGGTGGTGGCGGGATCGGTCGAGCTCGCCTGACGTCCGTCGCGCTCAGTCGCCGTCGAGCACCGTCGTCAGGAATCGATCGAGCGAGGGGATGTAGATCGAAGAGCTTCGAGCGAAGCAGTCGTTGTGCCCGTGAGCGATGGTGACGAGCTCCTTGGGCTCGCGCGCCGATTCGAACAGCCGCACGCCGTGGCGATACGGGATCGTCTCATCGTCGGTGCTGTGAACGACCAGCAGCGGACATTGCACGCTCGCGACGTTCGCGCGCACGTCGAATCGCGTCCGCAGGAACGCGCGCACGGGGATGAACGGGAAGTGCTCTGCCGCTCGATCGCTGACCGACGTGAACGTCGACTCGAGGATAAGCCCGGCCGGCGCATGCCGCGCCGCCAGCATCGAGGCGGGCCCGCCGCCGAGCGAGCGTCCGACGACGACGATGGACTCGCGATCGATCGATCTTACCTCGCGCAGATACCGCCACGCCGCCTCCGCGTCACGCTCGATTCCCACGCCAGACGGCCGTCCGTCGCTCGCGCCGTATCCTCGATAGTCGATCGCGAGCACGTTGACGCCAAGGCGTACGTAGGTCTCGATCGCCTCGACGGCATGGGAGAGATTGCCACCGTTGCCGTGCAGATAGAGCACCGTCCCTCGCGCATGCGGCGCAGGAACGAACCACGCGGCGATGCGCACGCCGTCGTCGGCGACGAGCGTGAGCTCCTCGAAGCGGAGCCCGCGCTGCGCCGGCGTCACGTGAATCTCGCGCGTCGGAAAGAAGATCATCCGCTCCTGCAGCAGGTACAGCAGAAGCGTCAGCCCGACGTAGAGCACGACCGCGGCGATGAGAACGATCTTGACGATGATCATCGACGAAGATCGGCCATCGCGCGGACCCGGCCAATGGATCGTATCACATTGCCGCGGTCGTGCGGTACTACGCCTACCATCACTTCGCGAACTTCGCCTTGAGATCGTCGAGCGTGAACTGCTTCGGCGCCTCGCGCTTCTGAGCTCCACCGCCTCCGCGCGCTCCCTGCGAGCGCGCGCCGCCGCCGTTCTGCGACTTCATCGACAGGCCAATTCGCTTGAGCTTCTCGTTGACCTCGAGCACGCGCACCTTGACGATCTGCCCCACCTTGACGACCTCCTTCGGATCGTTGACGAAGCGATCGGCGACCTGTGAGACGTGGACGAGTCCGTCCTGGTGCACGCCGATGTCGACGAACGCGCCGAAGTTCGCGACGTTGGTCACGACGCCTTCGAGCTCCATCCCTTCGCGCAGATCCTTGAGCTCCTTGATGCCTTCCTTGAACGTCGCGTACGTGAACTCCGCGCGAGGATCGCGACCCGGCTTCTCGAGCTCGCCGACGATGTCGCGCAGCGTCGGCTCGCCGACGGCTTCGGTGACGAACTTCTTCAGGTCGATCGACCGGAATCGATCGGCGTGCGCGGTCACCTGCTCGAGCGGCACGCCGACCTCGGCGGCCATCGTCTCGACGACGTGGTAGCTCTCCGGGTGCACCGCGGTCGCGTCGAGCGGGTTGTTGCCGCCGCGGATGCGGAGGAATCCCGCGGCCTGCTCGAACGCCTTCGGACCGAGCTTCGGCACCTTCAGCAACTCACGCCGATTGCGGAACGCGCCGTTGTCGTTGCGGTAGCTCACGATGCTCTTCGCCACCGTCGGCGTGATCCCCGAGACGTAGCTCAGGAGCTCCTTCGACGCGAGGTTGAGATCGACGCCGACGTAGTTGACGCAGCTCTCGACGGTCTCGTCGAGCTTCTTCTTGAGCAGCCGCTGATCGACGTCGTGCTGGTACTGACCGACGCCGATCGACTTGGCGTCGATCTTCACGAGCTCCGCGAGAGGATCCTGCAGACGTCGAGCGATGCTGACCGCGCCGCGCACGGTGATGTCCTTGTCGGGGAACTCCTCGATCGCGACCTCGCTGGCGGAGTAGATCGATGCGCCGGACTCGTTGACCATGACCTTGACGGGACGTCGATCCAGCGGAGCGACGGCCTCGGCGACGAACTCGTCGGTCTCACGACCGGCGGTGCCGTTGCCGATCGCGACGAGCTCGATCTCATACTGCTCGACGAGCCGTCGGATCGTCGCGGCGGCGCGCTCGCGCTCGGCGGCCGACTGATGCGGGAACACGGTCTGGTACTCGAGGAACTTCCCCGTGCGATCGATCGCAACGACCTTGCAGCCGGTACGGAATCCGGGATCGACACCGAGGGTCGGCTTCATGCCGGCCGGTGAGGCCAGCAGCAGCTCGCGCAGGTTCGTCTCGAACGTGCGGATCGACTCGATGTCGGCCTGCACCTTGGTCTCCAGGCGCACCTCGCCGACGAGAGAGAACTTCATCAGGCGATCGAACGCGTCCTTGATCATCGGCGCGAGCAGTTCGCGAACGCGCTCGATGGGCGTGTGAATCTCCTTCGACCGCAGGTACTCCAGGACCGCCGTCTCGTCATACGTGAGATCGAACGAGAGCACTCCCTCCGTCTCGCCGCGACGCAGCGCCAGCAGGTTGTGCGAGGCGACGTCCTTGACGCGCACGCGGTAATCGCGGTACATCTCGAACTTCGTCGTGCCCTCGGGGAAATCGTCCTTCACGCGCGAGGTGAACATCCCTTCGTTCATGAAGTGCGTCCGCACCCACGCGCGCAGCTCAGCCTTCTCGGCGATCTCCTCGGCGAGGATGTCCAGCGCGCCCTGGATCGCCTCGGCGACCGATTTCACCTCCTTCTCCTCCGACACGAAGCCCGCGGCCTCGGCGTCGAGATCGATCGCGACGGCATCGGGTGTGTTGAGCGCGCGAATGACATCGGCGAGCGGCTCGAGTCCCTTCTCGCGCGCGATCGTCGCGCGGGTGCGGCGTCGGGGCTTGTAGGGCAGATAGAGATCCTCGAGCTCGTTCTTCTGGAGCGTCGCGGTGATCTTCGCGCGGAGCTCGTCGGTGAGCTTGCCCTGCGACTCGATCGACTCGAGCACGGCCAGCTTGCGCGCTTCGAGCTCGGTCAGATAGGCATGGCGATCCTGGAGCTCGCGCAACTGGATCTCGTTCATCTCACCGGTGCGCTCCTTGCGATAGCGCGCGACGAACGGGATCGTGCCGCCCTCGTTGAAGAGCTCGAGCGTATTGGCGACCTGCCAGGGCTGCAGCGACAGCTCGGCGGAGAGAATCTGTGGGATGTTCAGCATCAGTGGTCTGGGGAGAAAGCGGTTGGACGTGAGGGGGGAAGTTAGGGAGAGTTGGCTGAACCTCACCCCCCCGGCCCCTCTCTCCGAATACGGAGAGGGGGGAGGT
>DATLHO010000081.1:0-10042 GCA_035539855.1 Kapaibacterium sp. (SeqCode)
CGCCGAAGCCGCCGCGCATGACGCCCGGCGTCGTGACGTTCTACTGGGGCATCGACGGCGTGGCCGAGTCGCTCGGCCACCACACGATCTTCCTGCCCGACGATGTCCGCGGCGCGTACCGCGAGCTCATGCGCGAAGGCACACTTCCGAGTGGCCTCCCCTTCTACGTCAGCCTGCCGTCGCGCACCGATCCTGGACTCGCGCCGCCGGGCAAGACGTCAGCGTTCGTTCTCGTTCCGACGCCGCTCGTCTCACAACTCGGCGAGGCGCCGCATCTGGTCGACGAGATTCGCGAGCGCGTCCTCGCGCGCCTGGCAATGCACGGCATCCCGTTCTCGCGCGGCTCGCTCGCCTTCGAAGAAACGTGGACGCCGCACCAATGGGGCGAGCGCTTCGGTCTGCACGACGGCTCCGCCTTCGGCGCCGACCATCGCCTCTCGCAGATCGGCCCATTCCGAACCCGCAACACCGTCCGCGGCATCCACGCCCTCGCCCTCGCCGGAGCCAGCACCGTCCCCGGCACCGGAATGCCAATGGTCGCAATCAGCGGAAGACTTGCAGCAGAAAGGATCGGGGAGATGGTGGGGGTTGGTTGAGGTTGTGTGTTGGTTTTTGGGTTTTTGTTATTTGTTATTGGTTTTTTGTTTTGGCCATTTGCTGTCCGCACGACCCGAGGCGGCTTGGGGAATCGGGCCGCAGCGCATCTCCGGATCATGGTTTTGTCCACGATCGCCAACGGCGATACATCCCCGCCGGGCACAACGCCAACAACCAATAACAAATACCCAATAACCAATAACAAATACCAAGAACCACAACCGGCAACGACACAACCAACACCCCATCGCCTCGTGACATCTGACATCTAACATCTGACATCCAACATCCTCAACCACGCTTCATACGGCACCGGCCCCCGCCTCTTCCTCGCCCTGCATGGCTGGAGCGGCGATCAGTCGACGTTTGCGCCGCTTGCGCAGCATCTGCCTGCGGATGCGACGCTCGTTGCGATCGATCTGCCGGGTTGCGGACTGTCGCCGCAACCGCCGGCGTGGGACCTCGAGAGTGTTGGACGGATGATCGCGCGTACGGCCCGGCGTCTCGGAGTCGAGGAGGCGACGGTCATCGGCAATTGCTCGGGCGCGCTCATGGCGCTCGTTGCCACGACGGTCGGGCGGCTGTCGCCACAGCGGCTCGTGCTCATCGATCCGTTCGCGTATTTCCCCTGGTACTTCCGGGTGTTTACGCTCGGAGAATTCGGACGCAGGGCGTATTACTCGACGTTCGCGAGCAGCATCGGTCGCCGCATCACCGACCGCTCGCTGAGCGCGCGTCGCTCACCGGAGACGAGTCTGACGTCGTCGTTCGAGCACATCGATCACGGAACGTCGCTCGAATACCTGCGACTGCTGACGACGATCGAGAGTCCATCGATGTTCTCCGGACTGGGGATGCCGATCGACATCGTCGTCGGCGCGCGGACGTTCGGCGCGATCAAACGCTCGGTGCCGATCTGGAAGCATGTCTGGCCGCAGGCTGTGGCGCACACTCTCGAAGGCGTCGGTCATCTTCCCATCGAGGAGGCGCCCGCCGAGATCGGCCGGATTCTGTTCGAGCGGAGCGCGCATCGCGCGCCAGTCACCGTCGATTGACACCATGACCATACCTATGACCACGACGATGCGAAGGCTATTCCTCACCATCGCACTGCTGACGGCGTTTGCGATGTCTCCTGTCAATGGCAATGCACCCGATGCGCCGGAGCCCAAGCGAGCGGCGGCGTTCACGTTGTCCGACCAGTTCGGCCGCTCGCTCGAGTACCGGTTCCCGCGCTCGAACGTGAGCGTGCTTACGTTCGGTGACTGGAAAGGCTCGACCCAGATTGAAGGATGGGTCCGCCCGCTGTGGAATCGCTACCGCTCGAGCGTCGACATCAACGGCGTTGCCGTGCTCGACATCGTGCCGTCGTTCGCGCGCGATTTCGCGCGCGGCCAGTTCCGCGAGCGCGTGAAATTCCCGGTCCTGCTCGACTTCGAAGGGACGGTCTCAACGGCCTATGGCTTTCGCAGCGACAATGCGAACATTCTCGTCATCGCGCCCGACGGAGCCATTGCGCTGCGCATCGTCGGCGAAGCAACGCCGGCACGACTGCGCCGCGTCTACGACACGATCGACCGGTTGCGCGGTGCGGGCACCCGATGACGACCGTCACGTTCTTCTCGTATGCGCCGGGTCGCCGCCTCTGGGCGTTCAATCGCATGGGGAGCGCTCGCCGTGAGCTCGGTCGCGTCGAGGGACTTCGCTTCTGGAAGCTCCTGGGCGCCGGCCATGGCAACGGCTACAGTCTGCGTCCCGACCTATCGCGGTATGGATTGATCGGCGTCTGGGCGAGTCCCGAAGCCGCTTCGGCGTTCTTCACCGATTCGAGTCTCGCCGCCTCCTGGCGCGCGAACGCGTCGGAGATCTGGACCGTTGCGCTGCGCACGCTGCAGACCCATGGAGCCTGGTCGGGCGCCAATCCGTTCTCGCCGCTCGCGGAGGACAATGTCGCCGCCACACCGGGTGCGCCGGTTGCGGTGCTGACGCGCGCGAGCATTCGCGTGAGCAGGCTGGCGCCGTTCTGGCGATCGGTTCCGTCGACCAGCGAGCGGCTCGCGTGCGCGCCGGGTCTGCTCGCTTCGATCGGCACCGGCGAGGCTCCGGCGATGCGTCCGGCGACGTTCAGCCTCTGGCGCTCGATGGACTCGATGCTCGAGTTCGCCTACGGCAGCGACGAGCACCGCGAGGTCATCCGCCGTCGCCGCGACGAGCGATGGTACACCGAGGAGCTCTTCGCACGCTTCGAGCCCGTTGTCTCGCGCGGCACATTCGATGGCCGCGATCCCCTCGCCGGGTTGATGGATCCCCTCGAGACCGGGAAGCACGGTGAACTACAATGGATCTAACGGCACTGGCTTCGGCCGCACTGCTCATCGTCGCGCTCGCTCTGCTGGCGATCGCGCTCTGGAACGTCGTCGCCTGGCCCTCGGTGGCAGGCGACGCGCCGCCGGTCGCCTCCGCCGTCGCCGTGCTGATTCCGGCACGCGACGAGGAGCGCAATCTGCCGGACTGTCTCGAGTCCGCGATCGCGCAGGATTCCACCGTTGGAGAAATCCTCGTCTATGACGATCACTCGACCGACGCGACCGCGCGCATCGTGCGCGAGTTCGCAGCGCGCGACCGGCGCGTCAGCCTCGTCACGTCACGCACGCTTCCCCAGGGCTGGTGCGGCAAGACGTTCGGATGCGCGACGCTCGCCGCCGAGTCGACGATGCCCTGGCTGGTGTTCCTCGACGCCGACGCACGACTGCAGCCCGGAGCGGTCCGGCGAATGCTGGGCGAAGCGCTCGGTCGCGGCGTCTCGCTGCTGTCGCCGTGGCCTCGGCTGGTTGCCGTCAGCGCGGGAGAGCGCGCCTTGATGCCACTGCTGGATGTCGTCGTCTTCACGCTCTTCCCGGCTCCCCTGTCGCTGCGGCGACCTGATCCGTCGCTCGGTCTCGTGCACGGCGCCTGCATCCTCGCGGAGCGGCGTGCCTATGATCGCGTCGGAGGGCACGGAGCGGTGCGATCGGAGATCTTCGAGGACCAGCGTCTGGCGCGACTCTGGCGCGATCGCGGCGAGCGAGGGCTCTGCCTCGGCGGACGCGACGTCGTTTCGGTGCGGATGTATCGCTCGGTCGGGGAGCTCTGGCGCGGCTTTCAGAAGAACTTCTATCCGGCGTTCCGACACGCGGCGAGCTTCTGGGCATTCCTGATCCTGCACGGCGTGGTGCTGGTCGCGCCATTCATGCTGCTCGCGATCGCCCCGCAACCGTTGGTCATCGCGGCGGCGCTCGCGATCGTCGCGATGCGGTCCGCGCTCGCGGTGCGCTTCGGCCACGGCATCTGGTCCGTCGTGCTGCATCCGTTCGCCGGGCTCTTCGTGCTCGCGATCGGCCTCTCGTCGTGGTGGCGCTGCCGCAGCGGACGTGGCGTCGAATGGAAGGGTCGAGTCTATCGCACGACGAACGATGAGGCCGCCGTGGCGGCCGGAGGATTCGAATGAGCGCCCGGCGTGCCGTGATCGTCGGCGGCGGACTCGGTGGCATCGCGACCGCTGTGCGCCTTGCAGCGAGCAACTGGCAGGTCACGCTCTGCGAGCGCGGTCCGACGCCGGGAGGCAAGATGAACACGCTCGTGCGCGACGGCTTCCGGTTCGACACCGGACCGTCGCTGATCACGATGCCGTGGATTTTCGAGGAGACCTACGCGGCGGCCGGTGAGCGCATGAGCGACCACGTCGAGCTCGTACGGATGCATCCGCTGTCGACGAACGTCTTTGCCGACGGCGTTCGCTTCGACACGTCGAGCTCCATGCCCGCGCTGCTCGAGACCGTGCGTCGCCACGCACCCGGCGACGAGGCGGGACTGCTCAGATTTCTCGGCGTCGGCGCGCGCGTCTTCGAGCTCTCACAGGGGACGTTCTTTCGGCAGGCTCCGGGCGAGCCGCCGGACATGACCGCGCTCCGCGCGATGCGGCATCTGCCGCTGCGGCACGCGTGGGGCAATTACTCGAGTACCGTCGCAACGCTCGTGCGCAGTCCCCACCTGCGCCAGATGCTCGAGCGATATCCGACCTATGTCGGCTCGTCCCCGTACAGTGCGCCGGCCACGCTGGCGGTCATTCCGTACATCGAGCTCGCGTTCGGCGGGCATTACGTCCTGGGGGGATTGTACCGCATCGTGGAATCGCTCGTGGAGATCGCCCGGCGCCTCGGTGTGACGGTCGAGTGCGACGCGGATGTCGAGCGGATCGAGACCACCGGCGGCGCCGTCCGCGGAGTGCGCCTGGTCGACGGTCGCCGCATCGACGCCGACGTCGTCGTCGGCAACGGCGACGTCTCGATGACGCGCATGCTCCTCGGCGAGACCGGTGCAGCGCCACTAGGCGAGCCGGCGAGATCGATGTCCGGCCTCGTCTTCCTGCTCGGACTTCGACGCACGCTGCCGTCGCTGAGCCATCACACGGTGTATTTCTCCGGCGATTATCGTCGCGAGTTCTCCGAGCTCTTCGACGAGCGCCGGTTCCCGACGGACCCGACGGTCTACGTCAACGCGCCGAGCCGCACCGACCCGGGCGTTGCGCCAGCGGGATGCGAGAGTCTCTTCGTCATGGCGAATGCACCGGCCAACGATGGTGACGCCTGGGATGCAGATGCGATCGCACGAGCGCGCGAAAGCGTCTTCACGCGGCTGCGCCGCGGAGGCTTTCCGGAGATCGAGCGGGAGATCGTGGTGGAGGAGGTCTGGACGCCGCGGCGCATCGGCGCGCGATACGCGATGCCCGGCGGCGCGATCTACGGAGCGCACTCGCACGGATGGCGCAACGCGTTCCTGCGCGCGCACAACCGCGATCGTCGGGTTGGCGGACTCTATCACGTCGGCGGCAGCGCACACCCGGGGGGCGGCACTCCGACGGTGCTCATGTCGGCACGCATCACGTCAGGATTGATCATGCGCGATGAACGCTCGTAGCATTCTGCGCCCCGCGCTCGCCGTCGCCTACCTTCTGCTCTGGGTCGGAGGCGTCGGCTCCTACATCGCCTTCCGCGCACCGCCGGAGGATGCGGCATGGACCGCGCCCGTGTTTCTCCTGCTCGCGACCGGGATCGTCGTGCTCTCGACGCCTCGCGCGGAACTGCGCGACCTGGGCACGATCGCGCTCGTCGGCTTCGCCTCGGAGTACCTCGGAGTCACGACGGGATTGATCTTCGGCAGGTACGAGTACACCGGCGCCCTTGGTCCCACGCTGCTCGGCGTTCCGCTGGTGATGACCTGCGCGTGGACGCTGCTCGTCGTCTACGTCCGTCAGATCGTGAGGCTGACACCGTTCTCGCACGCGGTCGCGGCGCTCGTCGGCGCTCTCTGGATGACCGCCATCGACCTGGTCATCGATCCTCTTGCGGCCGGACGACTGGCGTACTGGCGATGGTCGGAGCCGGGGGCGTATTACGGCATTCCGGTGCACAACTTCGTGGGCTGGCTCGCGGTCAGCGCGCTGATTCTCCTGCTGCTTCCGCGGCGTGCCGGCGCATCGGGCGCGACGATCGCGACCGGGTGGAGCATCGTGCTCTTCTTCACGGTGATCGCGCTGGCAACCGGCCTCGTCGTGCCGGGAGCCATCGGACTCGCGTTGTGCATCGCGCACCCGGCGCTGGCGCTGGCGCACCGTCGCGCGCCGGTCACTACGGGAGCGCCGATTACGTCGGACAGCCTCGCGCTCGAGGACACGTGATCGCGCTGCATCGGAATTGTTAGATTCCCGCGTGACAACCGATGCCGACATGCTTCGCCAGCGCGTTCGCGAGCTCGAGATTCTCACGGTGATCGCCGAGGCGTTGAACCGACCACTCGAGCTCCAGGAGTCGCTTGGGATCGCCCTTTCAAAGGTGTCCGAGCTGCTCTCGCTGCACACCGGCTGGGTGTACCTCCTCAACGAGGGGTCGGGTCTCCCCTATCTCGCCGCCACGCAGAATCTCCCACCCGGCCTCGCTTCGAACCCACGGCTGATGAGCGGCGGCTGCTACTGCATCGACACCTTCCTGGCGGGCGACCTCGAGGGCGCCGCAAACGTCAACGTCGTCGGCTGCAGCCGGCTCGCCGGACTCATGGGACAGGGCAGCGGAGGGCTCCGCTATCACTCGAGCATTCCGCTCGAGTGCGGCGACCGCAAGCTCGGCGTGCTCAACGTCGCGACCGCCGACTGGCGTGAGCTGACGGCGTCGGAGCTTGGGATCCTGCGTACCGTCGGCGACATGATCGGCCTTGCGATCGAGCGCGCGCGGCTCGCGACGATCGCGGGCCGCGTCCGGACGATCGACGAGTGCAACCGCCTCGCGCGCGAGACACACGATGCGCTCACGCACGATCTCGCGGGAATCGTCTCGCGCCTCGAGAGTCTGGAGCGACTCCTCGACGAAGGCCCCGACATCGATCGCGCGCGGGAGCATCTCGCGCGCTCCTGCGAGCACGCTCGCGCGAGCCTCGAGCGGGCACGGCAGTCGTCGCACGACCTGCGCGCTGCACCTCTGGAGGGTCGCACAATCGTCGAGGCGCTCGAAGAGCTCGCGCTGCGAACCGAGCGCGAGTCGCAACTGGAGATCACGTTCGAAACCCGCGGAGCCGGCCGTCGGCCCTCGGCGCGCATCGAGCTGGGACTCTACCAGATCGCGCAGCAGGCGCTGGCAGCGATCATCGCACGCGACACCTCGCGCAACGTGCGCATCCTCCTCTCGATGTCCCTCAACCGCGCACGCCTGACGATCGACGACGACGGCACCGCCTTCGACGCCGGCGAGCCCCACGGCAGCCAGACCCTCGTCGCAATCGCCGAACGAGGAAACGCAATCGGCGGGAGGATAGAGGTGGCGGTGATTCCGGGATTCGGGACGCGGCTGGTGGTGGCGGTGGCTGGATGAGGTCAGATGTTAGAGGTTAGAGGTCAGATGTCACGAGGCGGTTGGTAGTGGGCGTCGATTTGGGCGTTGGGGGTTTTGGTTATTTGCTTTTTGTTATTGGTTTTTTGTGAGGACGATGTTCTGGTCGCCAATAACCAATAACCAATAACAAACACCCAGAAACGAAACCTCGCCCCCAACGCCTCTGCGCCTCGTGACATCTAACATCTGACATCTGACCTCTAACATCTAACTCCTCATCGCAAACTCCTCTTCCGGCGAGAGGATCAACCTCTTTCGGCCGATTACTGCGAAGTAGACGAGGCCAAGGGCGAACCAGATGGCGGCGGCGATGGCGACCTTCTGGTAGACGGGGTCGCTGATGAAGAGGGCGACGAGGGTGACGCCGGAGAGCAGCAGCGTGATGACCGCGCCGGGCACTCCCGTCGGACTGCGATACGGACGCGGGATGTCGGGCATGCGCCGGCGCAGCAGGATGAACGAGAGCATCTGCAGCATGTACGAGACGACCGCTCCGAAGACCGCCATGCTCAGGAGCATGGCGCCGAGTGGACTCTTCGGTCCGGCGAAGTGGATGGCGAGCGCCACTGCGTATCCGATGAGCGCGCCGACGATGAGTGCGATGTGCGGCGTCTTGCGCGTGCGGTGCACGAGCGAGAGAAACGTCGGGAAGTAGCCGGCGCGCGAGAGCGAGTAGATCTGCCGGCCGTACGCGAAGATGATCGAGTGAAAGCTCGCGATCAGTCCCGCGACCGCGACGAGCGCCATCAGCTTGGTCCCGAATCCGGTTCCGAGGATCGCGACGAATCCGTCGTACAGCGGATGATCCGATGTGCCGATCGCCGCGACTCCCGGTGCGAGACTCGAGTTGATCACCAGGACGAGAAGCGACGAGATGATGAGCGTGATCATCCCGAGCACCATTCCACGCGGAATGTCCCGCTGCGGATTGACCGTCTCCTCCGCCGCGAGTGGCAGCTCCTCGATGCCCAGGAAAAACCAGATCGCGAACGGAAGTGCCGCGATGATGCCGAACAACCCCTTCGGAAACCATGCCGTCCCTCCGGCGTCGGGCGTCATGTTCAGCGCGTACCGCGCGAAGTCGACGTGGGGAATCGCGGCGACGAAGAAGACGACGAGCACCGCGAGGGCGACGATGGCAATGAACAACGTGAACCGGAACGACGCCTCGACTCCGACGATGTTCAGTCCGACGAAAACGCCGTAGCACAGCAGCCACCAGAGCGGATCGTACGTCGTCGGTGTTCCGAAGACCGCGCTGAGGTATCCGCTCGCGCCGACGACGATCACCGCCGGCGTCAGGATATACTCCATGTTCTCGGCGAGGCCGGTCACGTAGCCGCCCCACGGTCCCATCGCCGAGCGCGCAAAGCTGTACGCGCCGCCGGTATGCGGCAGCGCCGCGGACATCTCGGCGATGCTGAACGACAGCGCCAGATACATTGCCGCGATCACGAGCGTCGCGACGAGAAGTCCGCCGAAGCCGCCGGAGGCAAGGCCGAAGTTCCAGCCGAAGAAATCACCCGAGATCACGGCGCCAACGCCGAGTCCCCAGATGTGGATCGCTCTGGCGTAGCGCTTGAGCTGGCGAGAGTCGAAGTACTCCTTTTCGACGCTCGTGTAGGTGACGCCTGCGGGAACTGCTTTCTCAGCCATGAAGTGCCTCGTGCGTTGGGCTCGTGCATTGGCCTTGGTGCCGGCTCTTCGTCGGGGTCGATCGCCGGTGTCGATCGCCGGTGTCGATCGCCGGTGTTGATCGCCGGTGCTCGTCGACGCGGCGGTGGGGACCGCCGCAGGCTTCGCATAGCAATTCCGTGCCGTTCCACCGAATCACGTCCATGACGATCATGAACCAGACCGATCAGCCGGAGCCGACAACCATTGCGATCGCCTGCGAGTCGGGTGGGTTTCGGTGCGTTTTCGTTCACGGGGTGCTCGATGCGCTGGAGGAGGCCGGCGTGCGCGCGGTCGCTTATGCGGCGGCCTCCGCATCGGTGCTCCCTGCCGCTCTTGCGGCGATTGGAAGCGCCAGGGAATCGGGCGTCGGGTACTGGCACGAGGCTCTCGAGGTGAGGATGCGCGAGGGGAATGGGATGAGTGAGATGGTGCTTGCCGGCCTGGCTCGGTACGCTCCGCGGATCGAGGACCGGCTCTTCGCCGAGGATGCTCCGCGCTTCGTGATCGCCGTCAGCGAGGTCGTCGATTGTCTCGTCGCCGAGGGCACGCAGGGAGCGCTCGCCTCGCGAATGGGCCGCGAGCAGTTGCTGGCGATGGCCCGCGGCGACGCCTCGTGGGCCGACGCAGCTCTTCGCGCGGTGATGTTCGATACGCACGACGGCGGCGAGCGCCGTCTCGATCGCGGGAGTTTCCGCGAGGCTGCGTATGCCTCGTCGCGCATGCTGCACGCATGGCGCGTTCCGGCGACGATCGCGGGAAGGCCGTACATCGACGCGAGCTACACCGTCGGGTTTCCGGCGCGTGTGCTTGCCGAGGGCGGCGCGGCAACCATCGTCGCCATCGCCACC
>DATLHO010000082.1:0-11192 GCA_035539855.1 Kapaibacterium sp. (SeqCode)
CCGAAGTACGACAGCGATGACGCGGCGTGCGCCCGCGGAAACCACCCGCGCGAGATCCGCCCGACCGTTTCGCGGAAGTCGATATCGTTCGGGTCGAGTCCCTCGAGCTCGCGCCACGCCTGCTCCGTGTCCTGCCACGCGGAGTCCGGAGGCGTCCATGACGAATCCTGTTCGGCCCACGTCGAGTCCGGAGCGGCCCACGTCGAATCGGGAGCCGGCGCCTGATCGGGATCGCCGAGCGTCGGTTGCGCGAGGGCCGACGCGGCACCCAGCAGCACCAGCAGCGCGGCAACGACAGAGGAGCGGCGGGTATTGCGGATGTCCATCACTTCACCACGTGCATCCACGTCCAGGCATCGCCCGAGTTGGTGTTGAGTCCGACGAGGTACACGCCGGTGGCGACATCGAAGCCGATCGTGAAGCGCTCGACGTAGATGCCGGGCGGACGCTCGCCCAGGTCGATGTCGGCGATGCGCATGCCGGCGAGGTTGTAGATGCCGAAGCGCACCGGCGACGCCTTGTCGATGCGGAACGCCCAGCTCACGGTCTGATAGCGTCGCACGGGATTCGGATAGCCGGGCTCGAGCGTCGCGTAGCGGATGTACGGCAGCGGTGTTCCGACCGAACGCGTCACGATGACGCCGGACGCCTCGGACGCCGGGCCATCGTTCGCGCGCACGCCGCTGAAGCGCACGACACAGACCGAATCGTACCCGGTGAGTGCCTCGCCCGCAAGCAGGCAGAGCGTGTCGCCGGCGTCGATCGTCTCGAGTGCGCGCAGCACGACGTCGAAGTCGTAGGTCGAATCTGTGGTGCGCGTCAGCGTCGAGCGCTCGACGGTCGTCGATCCGGTCCCGACGAAGCGCTCCGGAAAGAACACGGTCGCGTTGCCCAGCAGAAGCGAGCCGCGCAGCGCGATCGAATCCGCCGGAGCGATCGCGACGGACGATCGCATCGCCAGACGGACCTCCTCGCCGACGAGTCCGCGCGCGGTGTCGACCGGCGCCTGCGCGCGTGCGGCTGTCGGCGCCGCGAGCACGAGCGCAGCGAACACGAGCGCGATGAACCGAAGCGCAGTGAACCGGAGCGCGGGGACCGCAGCAGCACGCGCAGCCTCAGCCAACGCGGCTGGCGTCACATGCGAACGGGGTGTGCGTCGGGAGTTCATGCTCATCGCGAGAGGATCACGAATTCGGTGCGACGGTTGCGCGTGCGGTTGGGCTCGCTGTCGTTGGCGACGACCGGACGGGATTCGCCGAACCCCGCGACGCGCAGCCGGGTCGAGCTCACGCCCAACGCCGAGATCGCGTCGGCGACCGCGCGGGCGCGTCGCTTCGAGAGCTCGACGTTGTACTCGTCGCCTCCGCGATCGTCGGTGTGCCCTCGCACCTCGACAACCATCGTGGGATAGCGCGCCATCGACGTCGCGACCTCGCGGATCAGGCTCTGCGACTCGGGTCTGATCGTTGCCTGGTCGTAGTCGAACTCGATGTTCGCGAACGTGATCTCGCCCACTTCCGTGAACGGCGTGAAGATCGACCGGTCGTACTGCCCGCTCGCGCGCAGCCGTGACGCGACGAGCTCCGGCACGCGCAGGGCAGCGGTCGCCGTATGCAGTCCGCGGCACTGCGGGGGACGGTAGGTGATGCGGTAGTAGTTGTTCATCCGCCGGTAGATGTCGGCGAAGACGAACGGGAACTCCTGCGTCGAGTAGATGCGGTAGAACTTGCCGCCCGTGTACATCGCGAGATCGCGCAGCGGCGTCTCCTCGGCCTGTCCATACGCGATCGTGTAGATCGTCACGCGCGCCTTCTGTGCCGCGCGATGGACCGCCGCGAGCGTCGAGTCGGAGTCGTTGTCGCCGCCGTCGCTGAAGACGATCAGCGAGCGCCGGTGCGTCGTCGGCGCGGTCGCGAGCTGTGCGATCGCGGCCTCCGCGCCATCGTACAGCGCGGTGCCGCCGCCATACGTCGAGAGGTCGTCACCGCGGAACCTCCGGAACACGCCGCTGTCACCGGTCAGCGCGATCTCGACGATCGGGGTGCTCGTGAACGTGAGCACCGAGACGCGGTCGCCGCGGCGGATCAATCGCATCGTCCGCTGGATCGCGTCGCGCAGCTTGCGCGTGCGGACCTGTCCCATCGAGCCGGAGTGATCGAGCGCGTAGGCGATCGCCAGCGGCTCGCGCCGGTCCTCGCGCACCTCGGTGACCTCGAAGCTGTCGATCGTGACCGCCTGTCCGCCGCAGGAGTCGACGAGCGTCGTCCAGTAGTCGCGCCAGCGGCCGCGGCCGGCGAAGTGCGGCGGAGCCAGTCCCATCACGAAGCGTCCCGTCCCGTCGTGCACGTAGGCGCGCAGCTCGACGAGATCGGGATAGCGGCGGTCGTCGACGTTGCGAATCTCCATCGCGAGCACGCCCGGCGCGGTCGCCGCCGCCGGGGCGCCGACACCGGTCGCGGCGGGTGCGCTGCCGCCACGTGCGCCGGACCCACGACCGTCGGTCGCGCCGGACCCGCCGCCGACAGTCGCTCTTGCGGTGTCCGACGGGCGCGGCGCGACGGCGCCCTCGATCATGTCCTCGATCGCCGCACCGGACGCGCCGACGCCCTCACCGAGCGCGATCCCCTTCTCCTTCAACAGGTCCGCATAGCCGACCGATGAGGTGAGGTACACGGGCTTGTAGCCCTCGGGCGGGAGGGCCTCGTCGATGATCGCGTTGACGTGCTGCGGGCAGCCGCCGAGAAGGGTCGCGGCGCCGAAGCAGACGAGCGGAAGGAGTATCCGTCGCATCATGGATTGCACGGAAGGTCTGGGAAGAGTCGTTGCGGGTCGGAACCGTCGCGGATCGCGGCCGGCCCGGGCATGACACGGTCCGACGATACGGGTTTACCCTCGAAAGATGCGACGCCGAAGAAATGATACGCAACGCGCATCACGGACGTAGATTCGTCCCATGCTGAAACGCTCCGCCCACAGTCGCAATGCGCCTCCGCAGGAGACGCTCGAACAGACGATCGAGGCCTACGATACCGCCGCGCGCGACGCGGCGTGGCAGTTCGGACAGTTCGTCTTCGATCACGGCGAGGACACGCTCGTGTCCCTCGATGCGATACTCGAAGAGATCCATCGCGATCTGATGACGCCATCGTTCCGGCGGCGCATCGGCCTCGGTCCTTCCGACGCGGACATCGAGGGATGGGCCAATCTCTGGGGGATCTATCTCGGTGAGGTGCTGCGCGCGCGGCTCGGCGGGTCGTGGACGATCGGACACGAGGAGGCGCCGAATCTGCTCGCGCTCGTGATCGACGAGGGAACCGTGGCGTTCCCGACCGCACGTGTCTATCGGCGGATCACCGATGGAGAGACCGCGAGCGTCGTCGAGTACTTCCGGATGTTCACCGAACGTCGCGAGGCCTCGGGCTGACGAATCGATGCGGCGATCGGCGAGACAGAAACAGCGAGCGGATCGACGGCGCCGTGGCCATCGATCCGCTCGCGGTTATCACTCGTCACTATCGATACGTATGGCTCAGGAGCCGCTCAGCTCAGGGATCTCGGTCCTGGTCACGAGCATCTCGCCATTGCGTCCGCGAACGATGCCGATGAGGTAGGCGCCGCGCTCGAGCGGTGCGACCGATTCCCAGTAGCCTTCCGCGAAGACCGTCACTGACGCCTCGTGGTCAGGTCCGAGAACGCCGGTGCGCATGATGTTCTGCGTCGTCTCGCTGTCGACGATCCCGCCGCTGGCCTCGTGAATCTCGAAGGTCACCGACTCGATCGTGCGCGCTGCGATCATCGATTCCGAATCCGAGGTTCCGGATGCTCCGGCGCTGAACATCAGGCGCGGCGGATTGCCCTGGGCCGACGCCTGGATGCCGACCTGCGGATCGTGCAGCTTCGCGAGGATTCCCGGCTCGCCGCCGGTCTCGCTCGTCGCGCCGATCGACGTTGCCGTCGGATTCGACGACTGGCTGCACGCCGAGACCATCAGTGTCAGGGCCAGCAGGCCCATCGAAAGAACGTTTCCCCTGTTCATCACACCCTCCTCCTGTAGTTGTCATCCCTTCTCGTCGTGGGGTATCTCGCATTATCCGTACCACAATGGGGTCACGATTACTGGAATCCGACGACGGCTCCGGAGATCGTGCCGACCGCCCCGAGCGAGCCGCCGAGGCCGCCGAAGGCCTTGTAGTCCACGGTCATCGCCTTGGGATCCTGCAGCGCCGGCGGCAGCGACGACGAGGCCGTCGCGGTGAACACGAGCTGCTCGATCGACTCGCCCGGCATCGGCGCGTAGATGAGCCGCGAGATCTGCGGCATCGGCGAGCCGGGAGCCGGCGTCCGATACACAAGCCGCAGCCGGCTCTCGCCCCGAACCGCACGCTGGTCGCGATACGCCGTCGCACCGAAGAAGACCTTCTCGAACGCGTCGCTCGTGCCGGCCGATGCGAACGCGAGCGCGCCACTGGTCGCGAGGTCGACGATCACGCGCACGCTCCCATCGGACAGAATCTGCTCGAGCACGCGACCGGTGTGCACCGGAGGCTCGACCGCGGATGCGACCACCTCCACCTCCTTCGGCTCCTCGCCCGAGATGTCGACGACATCGTCGGGGATCGTCTCACTCGAGGCGTCCGCGGGCGGCGTGCTCCAGCGATCCTCGCGCCGGAAGATCACGCCGGCGTAGTCGACGGCGACCGACACGTCGAGGGCGCGGTCGATCCAGGTGATGCCGCCGGCGACGCCGAGCGACGCGCCCATGCCGGAGCCCGCGACGCCTCCCTGCGCGAAGACGAACTCCTCGATCGGCCGCTCGCGGATGCTGATGATCCGGGCAAGTCCCGCACGATCGTCCGATGACGTCGGTGCGATCGGCGCGTCGTCTGCGCAGCCGGCGGAGAATGCCGCGAGCGTCGCGAGGGTCAGGGGAGCGAATGCTGAGAATGCTGACTTCATGACACACCTCGATGATTGAATGCTGAATGGAATCGTGTGCGAACCCAGGAGTCGAATGCCGCCACGCCGATCACTGGCTGTTCGGCGTGGCGGCCGTGTCGCGATCATCGTCCGTACGCCGACTCGCCTTCGGCGGAGGGCCGGCAGGTGACGGGGCAGTAGTGCGAGGCCGCGCGGAGCGCCTGCTCGAGCTTCGAGCGCTCCTCGTGCACGAGGTCACCGAAGCGGACGATCGCCGTCGCGAGCTCACCCGAGCTCACGCCGTCGGCCGGCACGCTCTGCTCGAGCATCAGCACTCCGGTGGCACGGTCGAGCTCGAGGCGGGCGACGCGATAGCCGAGATTGAAGGCGTCGGCCGACGTCGCGATCTGGTCGATGACCTCGCGGTCGCGGCGCGCGATCGTGCCGACGCGGCCGCTGAGGGTGATGTTCTCGTCGGACTCGAGACTCGCGGTCGCCAGGTGCAGGCGTGTGTCGCGATCGATGAGCACGATGCGCGAACCCTCGATCTCGACGCGATATGGTCCGCGATCGGCCGCCATCGTGCGGATCGAATCGATGCGGCGGGCCGGCGACTGCGCAGAGGCCTCGACCGTGAGCGTGAGTGCCGCGACGGCGGCGAGAACCAGTATGCGGGAGATCTGTCGGTCGTTGTTGATGAGCGTCTTCATTGTGAATCCCGTTCGATGTTGTGATTGAGTTGTCTCGTCGTCTCGTCCTGATCAATGCGTGGTCAGCAGCGACACCGCGAACCGGTCGGCATAGCGCTCCTGTGGACGCCGCGCCGGCGGCTGGCAGGTTCCGGAGGCGACGGCGGCGCGGATGCTCGAGCACTGGTGACCGAGGGCGCGCATCAGCCACGGGTTGTACATCCCGAGCGTGACGCCGGCCAGCACCAGCACCGTCCACGAGCGATATCTCGGGTGCTCATGCATGGCGAGCGAATAGACCGTCGGCAGCGTGGCGGGGGCGTCCGGCTCGGCCGGGTCGAGGTCGCTCGCGACGATCATCGAGCCCGACGACTCGAGCAGCACCTGCCCGATGCGCTCCTCGCGGCGGCCGGCGACCTCGAGGGCGATCGTGTAGCGCGCCGGCGATGTCGGACCGTGCGTAAGCGGGCAGACCGCGCAGACGTCCGGCAGATGCCGGTAGATGAGGCCGTTCCTGGCGTCGACGGCACTCCAGACCGACTCGATCGGCGCCTCGATCACCTCCTGCCACGTGCTGCCCTCTCCCCGCTCCAATCGATCGATCAACCGGCAGTGGGCGCGGCCGACGACCGTCTCGTCGATGCATCGGCCGTCGATCGACAGCCGGTCCTGGCGTAGGGGGGTCTGCTTGAGCGTGTTCATGATGTTCCTCGGTGAGTGCGAATTCATCCTTCAGTCGGTTCGACCGCGTCGACGGTGCCGTGCGCTTTCATCGAGAGTCTAGAGGCGGACCGAGTGGCGTCCGGCCCCTTCGTGGCCGATGCGCTGTGGCTGCCGCTGTTTCGATGAACTGGGAGCGAACGTACTCGCCGCGGACGCCGCGCGCATTACTCAGCGACTACATGGTGGGAAGGGTGGCTCGACGGCGGGGATACTCAGCTTCTACTCTGCGGTGGAGGTGAGGCAGCGGCGGGACCACTCACGAACTACTCACGTCGTCGGGAGGCGACAATCCGGGAATAGTTTCGTGCAGGGACTCGTCCGGTTCCCCCGCCCAGAGCGACATCGACGGATCGTCGAGCCCGGACGACCGGCAACCGAAATCCACAGGGAGGTGCACCATGCCCAGCATACAGAAGGTCCAGTGGGACAGCGAAGCACGACAGCTCGTACTCATACTGCCGTCACGGTCGACGGTCGACACGTGCGTCCTGTTCTCAGGAAGGGAAGTCAAGCGGGTGGAGTATCAGGGAGTCGAGACCGACGTGGGCGCTGAACACATCTGGGATTCCTGCAACAGTGCGAGCGACCTGCACCCGACGCCGATCTCCGGCGGCTTCGTCGAGTTTCACAACGCCAGCGACGAGGCCCGCCGGATCGTGATACGCGCGCTTCATTCCGGCGGCGTGAGCTGCTACATGGAGCACGGACCGGCATCCCTGCCGTTCGCCGACGCGCCCGAGATCAGGCCAAACCTCGCAAGTCCGGGCGCGGAGTCGACGACCGCGAGGTACGTCGTCAGCCACGACGATGCGATCGAGATTGTGATCGTGGTGCGTGAGGATGAGAGCGAGGCCTCCCGTGGAGCGAGTCCTCTGAGGGCTCAGACCGAAGCGGTCGTGCGAAGCCTGCTGCGGGCGAAGGTGGGTGGCGACACGGGGAGAATGGAGCTGACGCTGCGTGCGGTCGCGTAACTGTCAGGCCTCGCGGGCTTCGGACCAGAGGTATGCAAGTGGATCCGAGCGCTCGTCGACCCCAGCCGCCGAGAGGATCTCCCGATATCTCGCGAGAGAGCTCTGCGTGCTGGGATGCCCGAGACCGAGCAGTTGCGCTTTGCGCGGAAGTTGAGCGCGATATCCCTCGATCGCGCCGTCGACATCGCCAATGTGGAAGCGACTCACCGCGAGGTCGAGCTTCGTTTGAATCGTCTCCCGGTGATCCTCGCCGTACGCCTCGAGGAAGATCGCGAGCGCGCGTCGCTGGACGGACTCCGCCAGAGCGTAGTCGCCAACAGCTCGATAGGCCATTGCCAGATTGCAGAGCTGTGTCGCTGTCGACGGGTGCGCCTCGCCGAGCGTATCGCGACCGAGCTCGACCGCTCGCGCAAGAACGGCAACGGCCTCCTCCGTGCGATGCGTGCGGCCATAGGAGACGCCGAGGTTCGCCAACGCGATTGCGATCGGCGGGAATCGCGGTCCGAGCACGCGCTCCCACGACGCGATCGCGGCTTCGAAACACTCCTGGGCGCGAGCGTGTTCGCCACGCGCGAACAGTACCGTCCCGAGGTTGTTGACGCACTCGATCGTCAGCGGATGATCCGATCCGAGTCGTTGCTGTGACAGTGTCACGGCACGTTCGATGAGAGGCGCGGCGCTCTCATAATCGTCGAGACCGAGGTGCGCCGCACCGGCGAGACTCAGGTACCGCGAGATCGTCCGACGTGTCGCGGGCATTGTCTCGGCAATCTCGAGCGCGCGCGAACAGATGGGGAGTGCCGACGCGAACTCGCGCTGCTCGACCAGGAGGGTGCCGAGACTCTCGAGCGTCTCGACCAGCAACGCGCGATCGGGCGACGCGACTGCCTCGAGTGTCGCAAGGACATCACGGAGGATCCTCTCGGCCTCGGAGTGACTCCCGCGCTTCGTCAGGAGACGCGCCAGATGGATCGTGCTCGCGACGACGTCCGAATGCGTCGGGGCAAGACGCTCGCGGCGGATGGCCAGCGACCTCTCGATGAGCACCGACGCGCGATCGAGCTCGCCGACATCGCTCAGGAACGCGCCGGCGCGATCGCACAACGTTGCCGAACGATCGCGATCGCCCGGGGCATCGACGCTAGCTAGGACGCGCTGAAGAAGCATCTCCGCAATCTCGGAGCGTGCGCGCAGCTCAGACCAGTAGGCATAGAGCTGCACATGGTCGCCCGACAGATGGATCTGCTCGAAAACGTCTGGGTCTGTGAATGTCTCGGCAAGACGCTCCCACTGCTGCAGTCGCGAGAGCTGCCACGGCAACTCTTCAGCGATGCGCGACGGGCTCGCATGCGATTGGACATACTCCGCGACGCGCTCGCGCAGTTCCGAGTCGCGATCCTGGCCAATGACGTACTGCCGACGGACGGCGTCTCGAAACTGCTCGTGGAAGAACGCGAGCTTTCCCTCACGTTCGATCAGGTGCAGCGCGAGCGACGCGAGGAGCGAACGCACGATCCCCCCATCGACGCTCGCGATTGCGGCGACTTCGGATACAGCGAGACCATTTCGCGAGACCCACAGTAGGCCTAGAACGACCTCGACGACGTCCCGGCCATGCTCGTCCTCGATGCGTTGCAGAACGCGACGCATCAGCTCAGGCAGGCCCGATGCGGAGAGGTAGTGATCGATGTCCGGGGATCCCGAAGCGCCCGGGGCGACGCGAAGCTCGTCGAGACTCGTTCGGAGGAACAACGGATTGGCCGTCGGACCAGCGGATACGACGCGCTCGCGATACTCGGGGCTGAGGACGACTTCGTGCTGCGCCAGATACTCGCCCACGATGGCGGCTCGCTCGCGCGAGCTCAACGGCGCGATGACACAGACACTCCAGCCGCGCGCGCGCAATGTCTCGAAGACGCCATCCTCGAGAGTCGAGACGACGATGCGGATGTGCGTCGGCAGATACTCCGGGAGCCATCGACCGATCTCACCGGCTTCCTCGATCTCGTTGACCGCGTCGATGACAAGAAGTAGATCCTCACCCTGGACCTTTGCGAGCCAGAGTGGAAGAGTCTCCTCGAGCTCCTCACTTGAGATCGGAAGCGGGTCGGTCGATGCGCTGCGGACCTTTATCTCGGCGATGACGTGGCGGATCAGGTCGACATGGCTCGCGCTCGACGCGACCGCGCCAACGAAGTGCTCGATGATGAACGCGCCGGGATGACGGGAGCGAAATCGCTCGGTCCAGTTGGCAAGCAGGGCGCTCTTGCCGGACCCGCTTTCGCCGGTGACGACGACGCCTCGTCCGTCTCCGCGCGCTTCCGCGAAACGATCGAGCGCGGCGATCGCGTCGGTCTGCTCGACATAGATATCGCGACGGGACTGCGCGAAGGACGTATGCGCCCGCCGCTCGTGATCGAGATACGAGTCGAATGAAGTGTCGGCGTCGCGGTCAAGAGGAGCGGATTCGCCCAACGAGCACCTCCGGAGTGCAGAAGAATGGACGCGACCATCACAGTGCCCGCACCGAAGATGCCGCCTTGACGGCTACGGTGCAACGACACCGGGGCGCTGTCATCGGTACGCGGGCCGGGTAAGCCATTGCGCGGCCGCATGCGTCGAGCTGGCGATTTCGGAACCGCCGATCGTATATTCGAGACCGGACGACCGAACGTCTCTGCTGCTCGTCCGTCCTCTCACCTCGCGCGCCTGAACCACGGGCTCCTCCCCGCCCGACGATCGACCGATCCTCCCCTTTCCCCTTCTTCGGCCCTGGCCCACGCACGACCGGCGCTGCGCCAGGCGGCGGCTGCGTCGTACTCAACACATGACGAGGGAATCCATGATGGCCCAACGATGTCTCGGTGGCGGGGTCCGCGCGTTTGCTCTCTGGTGCGCGGCAGCGCTGATCGCCGGCACCGTGGTGGTGCTCGCGGCCTCGACGACCATTACCAGTTCGTCGACGTTCGCGGTCGCATATGCGTACTCCGCGAGGGTCCACGGGATAAGTTTCACGTCGTTCGACATTCTGGGGGCGAGCAGCAGGGGCGACAGTTGGAGCGTGGGCGTTCCGCAAACGCCCATCGGCGACATCCTCGTGATTCCGAGTGACGGAGTCAATGCGCCGTATGCCGCGACGATTGCCGCGAGCTCGGGCAGACCGTCGGTCATGACCACGACGCACTCGCAACCGTTTCGCCGCATCCCGCTGACGGTTCGATACGAGAGCACACTTGATCCTACGGCCGTCACGGACTGGATCGACGAGTCTATCCTTGTCGCCAACGGATTGTTCGCAAGTCAGCGCATGGGGATCTACCTGGAGAAGGTCGCCGTCGACACCTACACGATGACCGGCGATACGGTGCTCGGATGCGATTATCTCAATGCACGGTCTGACACGGCCGCCGCGCACATGATCGTCTATGTCGGCCCTCTGACGAGCGAGATGCTCAAGATCGGCACGACGTGCACCGGCGTCAAGAAGATCGCCCTCGCGCTCGATGCCCAGTACGATGTCCTCGCGCATGAAGTCGCGCACAATCTCCGTCTCGACCATCCTCCCGACATACTACCGAGCGGTTGTGTGGCAACGAACATCATGGTGTCCACCGCAGCATCGCGCACCGATGCCACCGAGGGACAGATCGTACGCGCGCACACGCATTCGGAGTCGTTCCTCCGCGTGACGGGACTCGCGCCATCCTTTGCGTCCGAATGGGCGTCGATGACAATCGCGAGCATTTACAAAAGCGTCTGGCCGCCAACGGTTCCCTAGATCTCATCGAGGTGAGCACAATGAAGCATCTGACGATCGGAACCGCGATCGGCCTTCTCACGATCACGGTGATCGCGTGCGGACCGACGCCGGAGGATCTTCGGGTCGCCGACC
>DATLHO010000083.1:0-4532 GCA_035539855.1 Kapaibacterium sp. (SeqCode)
CCTGGGGTGTCTGGGAAGGGAGCGCGAGGAAGCGCAGCTCGGAGGAGCGCGAGTCTGCGGCGGGCGATCCGACAGGAGGCCATCACGCCGACCCGCGATCGACGCGCGGGTTACAGCCGGCCCGGCCCGCGTATCGAGGACAAATCTGGTCGTACGAGATTACACCGCGATTACAGACGGGACTATGAGGGATGTCCTGATTTCGAGGTATGGATGGAGCTGTTTGGTCACGATTGGTAACCAGGATGGCGAGCTCGAAACGTTCCCGCTGTCCGATAGGCACGGGATGCAGAGCCCATCGAACCGCTAATCCAAGCGAAGGGTGGCGGCTTACGCGTCCGAGCGCACGTTCCAGCGGCGCAGGCGCAGGCTGTTGGAGACGACCGAGACGCTCGAGAGCGACATGGCGGCGCTGGCGAGCATGGGCGAGAGCAGCCAGCCGGTGAGCGGGTAGAGGGCGCCGGCGGCGATGGGGATGCCGATGACGTTGTAGATGAACGCCCAGAACAGGTTCTGGCGGATCGTGCGCATCGTCGCGCGCGACAGGGCGATCGCCTCGACGACGCCGCCCAGATCGGCGCGCATCAACGTGATGTCCGACGCGGCCATCGCGACGTCGGTGCCGGTCCCGATCGCGATGCCGATGTCGGCCTGCGCGAGCGCGGGCGCATCGTTGATGCCGTCGCCGACCATGGCGACGATCGCGCCCGCGTCCTGCAGTCGCTTGACCTCGCGCGCCTTGCCGTCGGGAAGGACTTCGGCCAGCACCCGATCGACGCCGACGGCGCTCGCGACCGCCTCCGCCGTGCGGCGGTTATCGCCGGTGATCATGACGACGTCGAGTCCGAGCCGGCGCAGCTCGGCGATCGCCTCGCGCGACTCCTCGCGGACCGTGTCGGCAACCGCGAGAATGCCCACCAGTCGGCCGTCGATCGCGGCATACATCGGAGTGCGCCCCTGCGACGAGAGCGATTCGATGGTCCCGGCGATGGTGGCATGCGCTTGATCGTGCGACGCGTCGCGTCGCGCGTCGACGGCATCGATCAGGTCGATGCTCGACTCGCGCATCAGCAGTTCGTTGCCGACGACGATACGGCGGCCTTCGACGGTCGCGACGATCCCCCGCCCTTCGATCGCGTTGAAGTCCGCGGCGTCGACGAGCTCGATTCCCCGCGCGCGGGCGCCGGAGACGATGGCCGCGGCCACCGGGTGCTCGCTCGTGCGCTCGGCCGAGGCGACGAGGCGCAGAAGCTCGCGCTCGTCGAGCACGGCGTCGAGCACGATCGCGTCGGTCAGCTCCGGCGCACCCCGCGTGATCGTGCCGGTCTTGTCGAGCACGATCGTCGTGACCTTGTAGGCCGTCTCGAGAGCCTCGCCTCCCTTGATCAGGATGCCGCGCTCGGCGCCGCGCCCCGTGCCGACCATGATCGCCGTGGGCGTGGCCAGGCCGAGTGCGCACGGACAGGCGATGATCAGCACCGAGACGAACGCGACCATCGCATCGGCCAGACGTGTTGCCTCGGGAGCCGCGAGGAACCAGACGACGAACGTGACGAGAGCGATTCCGATGACGATCGGCGTGAAGATGCCGCTGATGACGTCGGCGAGCCGCGCGATCGGAGCCTTGGCTCCCTGCGCATCCTGCACGAGTTTGACGATCTGCTGCAGCGCGGTCTCGCGTCCAACCTTCGTCGCGAGGAAACGGAACGAGCCGGTACGATTGATCGTGGCGCCGAAGACCTCATCCCCCGCCCTCTTGTCGATCGGCATGCTCTCGCCGGTCAGCATCGACTCGTCGACGGCCGAGCCGCCGCTCTCGACGACACCGTCGACGGGAATCTTCTCGCCGGGCCGGACGATCACCAGGTCGCCCGGAACGACCTCCTCGATCGCCACATCGCTCTCGACGCCGTCGCGGACGACGCGCGCCGACTTTGCCTGCAGTCCCATCAGTCGGCGGATCGCCTCCCCGGTACGGCCCTTCGCGCGCGCCTCGAGCATGCGGCCGAGGAGGATCAGCGCGATGATCACCGACGCGGCCTCGTAGTACACCGGCACCGTCATCATCGAGTGATCGCCGGGACCCATCGCGCGCATGAACAGCTCGGGCGCGACGGTCGCGACCACCGAGTAGATGAACGCGGACCCCGTCCCGACGGCGATCAGCGTGTTCATGTCGGCCGAGCCGTGACGCAGGGCGGCCCACGCGCCGCGGTAGAAGCGCATGCCGGCGTAGAGGACAACGGGCGTCGTCAGCGCGAGCTGCAGCCAATTGATCCACCAGACATCGAAGAGCGCGATCGAGCCGTGCGACATCGCGATGACGAGCACCGGAAGCGACAGCGCCGCGGCGACGATGAACCGGCGTCGGAGGCCGCGAAACTCCTCCGCGCGTGCCTCGGCTTCGAAGTCACCAAGGGGCACGTCGTCGGGCACTTCGCTGACGCCGTAGCCGAAGTCCTGGATGGCGGCACGAATCGTTGTGGTGTCGGTGGTGGTCGGCAGGTACTCGAGGCTCACCGCCATCGACGCGAGGTTGAAGGTCGCGGTGACGACGCCGGGCTGGCGCATCAGGTGGCGCTCGAGCTGCGTGGCCGAGCCGGAGCCGCGTGCGGAGTCGTCGACGACGAACGTCGCCGACGCGATGCCGGAGGCGCCGTAGCCGGTCTTCTCGACGACGTCGATGAGCCCGCGCACGCCGATCGCCTCGGGATCGTACTCGACGGTGGCGCGACCGGTCGCGAAGTTCACGCCCGCGACGCGCACGCCGGGAGCGCGCTTCAACTGCCGCTCGATCCGATTCGCGCAGGCCGCACAGGTCATGCCGGTGATCGGCAGATCGACGCGACCGCCTGCGAACGGTGCGTCGGCGGTCGGCGCACCGGCGCCTACACGTTCGCGTGCGCCTGCGCTCGTGCCTGCATTTTCGCGTGCACTCGAATCCACGATCTCCTCAGCGGTCACATTCCCACTCGATCTACCCGCTTCGTTCGTGCTCATTGCTTCCTCGAAGTTCCCTCACCACCTGACGGGTAAGCCCAGCTCATGGTTCGCTCCCTCGTAGTGCGACGTCGCAGCCGCCGTCATCGTGGATGCCTCTCAGCGCGCGATGACGAAGCTGCCGGACACCGTCACATCTCCGTCCAGCACGAATCGATAGTGTCCCCAGGCGAGCTCGCGCACGTCGAGTCGGAGCCTGCCTTCGCCGTCGGCGCGCATCGTCTGGTCGCGATGAATGCGTCCGGCGACGTCGATGACGCGCAATCGCAACTCGCGATCGACAACGCGCTCGCCGAGTGCGATCGTCAGCACGTCACTGGCCGGCATCGGCGCGACCGTCGCGCGAGCTGACTCGCGGCGCTCGTCGATCGACGCCGCGCCGATGTCGACGGTAAAGCGGTGCTCGACGGGCTCGGTGCCGCGCGTGGTCGTGAACGCGAGCACGACGCGTCCTTGTCCGGGCGTGCGCCCGGTGACGCGCAGCGTGAACCATGTCGCGCGGTCGTTGTCGAGCAGGACCGACGGCGGCGCGTCGACCGACGGATCGAAGCAGCGGTCCTCGACGCACAGGCTGCTGCTCCACGTCGAATCGGGGAAGTAATCGTCGAGGCGCTCGACCGCGACGCCAAGCGTGTCGGAGGCCTCGTTGTACGCCCAGATCGTGAACGTCGCCGTGTCGCCGGAGACGGCCGACGCCATCGTCGCCTCGGGCTCGACAACGACCGCGCGACGTGGTTCACGCTGCGCGTCACCGGGCGCACGCCCGGACAAGGACGCGTCGTGCTCGCGTTCACGACCACGCGCGGCACCGAGCCCGTCGAGCACCGCTTTGCCGTCGACATCGGCGCGGCGTCGATCGACGAGCGACGCGAGTCAGCTCGCGCGACGGTCGCGCCGATGCCGGCCAGCGACGTGCTGACGATCGCCCTCGGCGAGCGCGGCGTCGATCGCGAGTTGCGACTGCGCGTCGTCGACGTCGCCGGACGCTTTCATCGCGATCAGACGATGCGCGCCGACGGCGAAGGCAGGCTCCGACTCGACGTGCGCGAGCTCGCCGGGGGACACTATCGATTCGTGCTGGACGGAGATGTGACGGTGTCCGGCAGCTTCGTCATCGCGCGCTGAGGGGCATCCACGATGACGGCGGCTGCGACGTCGCACTACGAGGGAGCGAACCATGCGCTGGGCTTACCCGTCAGGTGGTGAGGGAACTACGAGGAAGCAATGAGCACGCACGAAGCGGATGGATCGAGTGGGAATGTGACCGCTGAGGAGATCGTGGATTCGAGTGCACGCGAAAATGCAGGCACGAGCGCAGGCGCACGCGAACGTGTAGGCGCCGGTGCGCCGACCGCCGACGTACCGTTCGCAGGCGGTCGCGTCGATCTGCCGATTACCGGCATGACCTGTGCGGCCTGCGCGAATCGGATCGAGCGGCAGTTGAAGCGCGCTCCCGGCGTGCGCGTCGCGGGCGTGAACTTCGCGACCGGTCGCGCCACCGTCGAGTACGATCCCGAGGCGATCGGCGTGCG
>DATLHO010000084.1:0-8892 GCA_035539855.1 Kapaibacterium sp. (SeqCode)
CCGTTCGGGACGATGCCGACGTGCCGTGCGTCGATCGCGGAGCCGAAGACGTCGCGCACGGTCGTGCCGAGCACGAGCGCGCGATCGACGAGCGAGAAACCGATGCGGGCGATCGCTCGTCCGAGCGGACCGTTGTCGTGGATCAGATCGAAGCGCCCTGCGCGCAGATGGACGATGACGCGGGTGCCGAGCACGCGGGCAGGGACAATGAACAGGAGATCGCGAACGAATCCCCAGAGCCCGCGCGCGATCGGGACGTAGATCGCGTCGGGCCGTCGCCGCATGAGGATTCCGAGACATTCGGCGCCATGCTTCAGCGCCATCTTCACATTGTGCCAGCCGAAGCGCCCGATGTCGTCGAAGCCCTCGGGATCGCCCGTGTTCACGTGATCGATATCGAAGTACCGCGCGAGCACGGTCGAATCGAGCAACCGCCGCGTCGCAATCGCCGGCCCGATGAACGGCGGCGGCAAGGGCCCGATCACCAGTAGCCGCGGGCGTTTGCCCGCGCGCCCCTTCGCACGCCGCGCCGCAATGCCCGTACGCGCCGCGTCCGCGACGATGTGATCGGACATTGTCATCGCATCACGCGCCTGATCGCGTCGCGATAGCCCTCGGCGCTGCGCTCCGGCGTCAGCGATTCGAGGGCGTGACGCTTGGCGGAGGCGCCCATGCGCTCGCGCAGCTCGGAATCCTCGGCAAGCCTCGCGATCGCCGCGGCGAACGCGGCGCGGTCGCGCGGGTCGACGATCGCGCCGCTCTCGCCGTCACGAACGATGTCGACGGTTCCGCCGGAGAGCATCGAACCGATCACCGGAAGTCCCGCCGCGGCGCCCTCGACCATCACGAGGCCGAAGACATCCTTGAGCGACGGGAACACGAGCACGTCGGCCATCGCGTAGAACGAGGGGAGCTCCGGCTTCTGGCGATAGCCGTGAAAGTAGACGGCGCCCTCGATCCCGAGGCGCACGGCGTGCGCACGAAGCTCGGCCTCCTGCGGACCCGAGCCGACCAGGTGCAGCGCGATGTCGTCGCGACCGGTCGCCGCGAGCGCGTCCAGCAGCAGGGGAAGTCCCTTGAGCTCGAGGAGCTCCCCGACGAACAGCAGGTGCATGCCGTAGGGGCGCCCGTCTCGCGTCGTGTATCCCGCGCGCAGCTCGGCGTCGCTGCCGCCGGCGCGCAGCGCATCGACGCTCGTGCGGAAGAACTCGGTGTCGACGACGTTGATGGCGATCGCGATGCGCTCGGGATCGACGCCGCGACGGCGCAGGTACGACGCCGCGCTCGTGCCGTAGACGACGAAGCCGTCGGCCGATCGCAGGAACAGTTGGCGGAACGAGTCACGCACCCGGGGGTACGATCGCTGCGCGGCCGCGTCGTCGGTCTCTCCGGTGTAGACAATGCACGGAATGCCTCTAGCCCGGCAGTGCCAGAGCACGAGCAGCGCGGTCGGATCCATTGCCCACGCGAGAACGACGACGGCGGGCTTCATCCGGTCGATCGTGCGCGTGATCCCGAGCGCGCGCAACGGGATCGATGCTCCGGGCCGGCCGTAGATCGCCTCGATCCCCTCGAACTCCGACTCGTCGATCTTCCAGTAGCGCGGGCGCTTGCCGGAGCCGATGAAGTAGACCGTCAGGTCGATCGCGTCGGCCGCGAGCGCGCGCGCGAAAGCCCGGTACTGCGGCAACCGGTACGGCGTCGGGATGTTCGTCACGTGGAGCACACGCGCGGCGTTACCGCTGGGAGGCATAGGCGGCATCGTTGAGCATGAGCGTTTCGGCGATGATCTGCTCGCGCTCGAGCCGATCGAGGAGCTCGCGCTGGCGCCGCGCCTGCACGAGCGCGCTGACGGTCCAGAACAGCAGCCACACCGGCAGCGTCACGCGCGCGATCTCGAGGTAGTTGTCGAGCGGCGCGAGAAGGCACAGGTAGACCGAGCCGGTGACAAGTGCCGAGGCGAGCGGCACGATCTGCGGATCGGATCGCTCGATCGCGAAGCGCGCGTAGCGCACGACGTGACGCATCATCGTGACGTAGATCAGCCCGAGCACGATGAGCCCGGGAATGCCGAGCTCCGCCATTGCCGCGAGCACGCTTGAGGCCGGGTTGTTCGCCTGGACCGATCCAAAGACCGATTCCATCTCAAAGAGCGGCGCTATGTACTCGACGAACACGTCGGTCTGGAACTCGACGTCCGGGAACATCCCGCCGATGATCCGGCCGACCCCCTTCTCCGTGCTGGCCATCGGCTCGACGATGAACGTATAGGCCGATCGGCTCACCATCGTTCCCGGACCCGCCCCGAAGAGGAACGTTCCCGGACGATCGGCATACATCGAGATCGTGTTGCCGTAGGCGATCACCTTGCCGAAGTCGGAGACCATCTCGGGATTGCTCGCGAGGTCGCCGAGGTCGTCGAACTTCAGGTCGAAGCTCTCGCTGCTGCTGATGTAGCTGAAGGCGTAGTACCCGATGCCGGCCATGAGCATGACCGCGAACGCCATGCGGAACACGCGCTTGCCGTAGAGGAACGCCAGAAGCACCAGGTACGAGATGAAGAACGCCGGCGTCGCCGTGCGATACTGCAGCAGCAGAAACGTGACGACGACGGCGAGCTGGATCGCGATCCCGACGAAGATTCGAGCGCGGTCGAATCGCATGCGGCCGAGGAAGTACCCGCCGATGATCACCAGAAAGGCGCTGAACTGATACGCGTTGAGCCCGAACGTCCCCGACATGTAATCGGGATTGCCCGTCGCAAAGAAGGTCGGGATGCTCACCAGCATCACGACCAGTCCCTCGACGATGAACATCACGAAGAGAAAGCGCGCGGTCTGCTGCGCCATCTTCTCCTTGCGCTTGATGAGCTTGTTGAGCGACAGGAACAGCGCGGGACCCGCGGTGATGCCGAAGATGTACAGGAGCACCGGCGCGTAATGCGTGCGCTCGAGGTTTGCCACGCCCGAGGCGACCGCGATCACGACGAGTGCGCCCGTCCAGCGCAGCAGCTTCCCGTGGAGCGTGCGATCGATGCCGCGCAGCGAGCCGGCGAACATCGCGCCGATAGCGAGCAGCGGGATGAAGACGAGGTCGACGAGATCGAGTGCCTTCGGCATCACGCGCAACGTCTCGGAGAAGAAGCGCGCTGTCAGCAGGACGAAGAAGAAGGCGAGGACGACGTAGTTCATGCGTCCCCCGCCGATGCGAACCACCGGCGATACCACGTCACCAGCGAGTACAGCTCCCAGGTGACGCCACCGCTTTCGAGATCTCCCTCGGCCGCGAGCACCTCCTCGACGCCGCCGAGCATCGAGCGGCCGCTCTGGCCCAGGTGCTCCGCGATCGCCGGAAGCGTCTCGCGAATCTCGTCGATCATCATCGTGCCGGCCCACTCGCGCACCGGGACGCAGAATCCCTGCTTGCGACGGTAGAGGAACTCGTGAGGGACGATCGGCTCGAGCGCCTTCTTCAACAGATACTTCGCCGTGCCGTCGCGGTACTTCAGGTGCTGCGGCATCTGCATCGCGAGCTCGACCAGCTTGTGGTCGAGGAAGGGCACGCGGATTTCCACCGAGTTGGCCATGCCCATGCGGTCGGCGCGATAGAGGAAGACCGGCTCGACCTCCGAGCGCATCCCCCAGTACGAGAGCCACTCGGCGTAGTCGTCGCTCGATCGCATGGTGTCGAAGTGCGCGCGCTCGCGGCCGACGCCGGCGTAGACGCTGCGCGCTCCCCCGTCGACGACCTCGCGGAAGCCGCGCACGCTCTTGAGCGCGCTCGTTCCGCCGACATACAGCTCGTCGCCGGCAGCCGCGCGCGCGAGGAGCTCGCCCGGGACGCCGTTGAGTCCGAAGCGCGTGCCGACACGATGCGCCGCACGCAGCAGCGGCGCCGGGACGCCGCGCACGGCCTGCCAGTAGCGATGCACCTTCAGGTACTTCAGGTACTTCGAGTAGCCACAGAGGATCTCGTCGCTGCCGTCGCCGTTGAGAATCACGACCGCCCCTTCTCGCCGGGCGAGCTGAGACAGGAAGTAGATCGGGATCACCGTCGGATCGCTCACCGGCTCGTCGAGATACCAGGCGAGCTCGGGCAGATGTCGCGCGAGATCCTCGCGCGTGATCTCGATCTCGTGATGGCGCGCGCCGTAGTGCTCGGCGGCGCGGCGCGCGACCGTGCGCTCGTCGTAGGCGTCCTGTCCCTTGAACCCTGCGGTGAACGTGCTGATGCCGCCGCCGGCCAGGCGGCTCATGATCGCAAGGTTCGCGGTGGAGTCGACGCCGCCGGAGAGGAACACACCGACCGGCACGTCGCTGACCATGCGCAGTCGCACGGACTCCTCGAGGGTCGCGAGCAGTCGCGAACGGTAGTACTCCTCACCGGCATCGGCGGGAGCGTCGATCGGCACGTCGTACGGAGACCAGTAGGCACGCGTCGTAATCGTGCCGTCGGCCTCGACGATCATCGTGTGCCCGGCGTGCAGCTTGCTGATCCCCTCGAACATCGTCGCGGGTGCCATGACCTTGCCGAACGCCAGGTACTCGCGCAGCGCTTCGCCGTCGAGACGCTTCGGCACGTCCGGCAGCGCGAGCAGGGCTTTGATCTCCGAGGCGAACGACAGCGCGCCTCCGGCCGTCGTGAAATACAGCGGCTTGATCCCCACCCGGTCGCGCGCCAGGAGCATGCGGTCGCGGCGGACGTCGTAGATCGCGAACGCGAACATCCCGCGCAGGCGATCGACGACGTCGGCGCCGTACTCCTCATAGCCGTGGATGATCGTCTCGGTGTCGGTGTGGCTGGCGAACGTGTGCCCGCGGGCGATGAGATCGTCGCGCAGCTCGGCGAAGTTGTAGATCTCGCCATTGAAGACGATCCAGACCGTTCCGTCCTCGTTGCGCATCGGCTGGTGGCCGGCCGCCGAGAGGTCGATGATGCTCAGTCGGCGATGCCCGAGCGCGACGCGGCGGTCGTCGGAAAACCAGACGCCGGCGTCGTCCGGACCGCGGTGCGCCAGCGTGTCGAGCGCACGCGAGAACGCGCCGTCATCGAAACGAAGGGCGCGCCGGTCGAGGGCGATGGCACCGAGGATTCCGCACATAGGAGCTAGCGTTGAACGACGAGCGGCGTCGTGACCGACTCGCGCGCCGTCGACAGCCGCAGCAGGTAGCGGCCGGGGGCGATGCCGGCGAGATCGGCCGGGAGCGAGTACTCGCCCGCGA
Organism: Kapaibacterium sp. (SeqCode); assembly: GCA_035539855.1. GTDB lineage: Bacteria > Bacteroidota > Ignavibacteria > OLB7 > OLB7 > DATLHO01. The sequence goes on from DATLHO010000084.1 coordinate 5,223, forward strand.
CGATCCTGCCCGTGTACAGCTCGAAGGGCTCGCGGCCGCCGGCGTCGACGAGCGTCAGACGCACCGGACCATCCTCCGAGACCGAGAAGTTGATGACGGCCGTGCCCCGTACGGGATTGGGAGCGACGACGCGAAGCGCCGTTTCGGAGCCGACGCGGACGGTTCGCAGCGACCCGACCTCGCAGAGCTCGATGGTCATCGGCGCGTTGGTCGTGCGCGCGGCCCACGCGCAGTGCCGCGGGTTCATCGCCAGGTCGGGCTCGACCGAGATGATCCGCACGATGCTCTCGTTCGTCGGTCCGGCGAGCAGCACCGCCGAATACCGGGCGAGCACCGCCGCCTCGCTGGCAAGTGGACGATAGAGACGCAGCGTTCCCGGAGTGATCTCCTCGACACCGGCGCTGTCGAGATACAGCAGCAGCGGATCAACCTCGATCGTCGTCGTCACGCCGCGGATCGGACGGAAGGCGCTGTCGAGCGCGCCGCGGTAGTTCAGCGTCAGCTCGACGCGATCGCCCGGCGCGCCGTAGATCGGAGCGACCGAGAAGAGGCCGCCGACATGTCCTTCGATGACCGTCGCGATATCGAGCACGGTGCCGTCGGTGCCGGGCTCGGCGCCGTACGGCGCGGCCTGGCAGTTCATGAGGTTCGCCGCGGTGTAAACGCCCGGTGACCCGCCGCGCACGTCCGTCGTGAGTCCCGGCTGCGCGACGATCGTGCGCAGCAGAACGAGCCCGCCTCCCCCACCGCCGCCCGGTCCGTGACAGCCGTTCGGTCCGCGACCGGATCCGCCCTCGCCGCCGCGCGCGGAGACCGTCAGCGCGGAGTGCAGCGAATCGACTTCGAGGAGGACCGTGCCTCCTCCGCCTCCTCCACCGGCGCCGTCGATGCCCGCCATCGAGGGCGACGCGCCGTCGGCGCGAAGGTACTGTCCGTTGCCGAAGAGATGCGTCGCGCGAACGGCCACGATGCCGCCGCCGCGTCCGCCGATCGTTCCTTCGAAATCGTTGGCGTGCCCTCCCCCGGCGCCGCCGCCGACATAGAGTCGGTCATCGTACGAAAGCGAGGCGAGGCCCGCGCCACCCTCACCGGAATTCGTTCCCTGCGTGCAGAACCCAGTGTACTGCCCGCCGCCACGTCCCCCGTCGCCGATGCCGGCGCCGCCGCCGCCGCCGGTGTTCGAGCTGTTGCCGCCACCGCCCGCGGTCGCCGCGCGGCCGCGGCCGCCGAACGCGCGGACGGTGTCATAGAGCGCAACCGTCTCGCCGCGACCGGAGCCCAGGTCGCTCGACTGGTCGAGCACGCGGTTGGGCACGTCACACGGTAGCGCGTTCTGCACTCTCATGCGACCTCCGGCGAACGCGCTGGCGCTCGCGTCGATCGTGCCGTCGAGCCAGAGCGTGTCCATCACCTCGAGCGCGATCACTCCGCCGGTACGGCCGTCCCATGCACGCGCGCGCACCGTGTCGACGACTCGCGCCATCCGATGCCGCGGAACGCGCACGAGCTGCACGAAGCCGCGCACGTCGAACGTCCGGGCGACGGGCTCCAGCAGTGTGATCGTCCGACCGGAGATCGCCGCGATCGTGCCGAAGTGATAGGCACCGGCCAAGCCGACGTCGAGCAGGCGTCCGAAGCGATCGTCGGTCGTGACGGTGTCGATCGTGGCCCCCTTCATCTGCACCAGCAGCACGCGGTCGCTAATGTCGAAGCCGCTTGTCGAATCGACGTCGATGGTGGGACCGCACGAGTCCACGCGCGTCACCGCGACGTAGCGGTTGATGACGCCCGAAAGCTCGACGACCTGCGCCCGGGCGCCGGCGGCGGCGAGCCCGAGAAGTGTCGCGGATAGCAGTATGGTGTAAACGTTCATTGGCACGACCTCGCGGGGTGATGTTGCGATTCGTCGTTATCGATGCTGGACCTGCTAGCCGTGGATCGGCTCGCCACTCGATGGACCGGGAGCGGGCCGTCGCGCATAGTCGCCTCGCGAAAGCCATCGCTCGATGAAGCAGTACAGAACGATGAAGAGATAGCGCGAGCCCATCTCCTTGATCCTGAGCTTGGAGACGCCGGTCGTCCGGTTGATCCAGTCGCTTGGCAGCACGACGTAGCGATAGCCGCGAACGATGCTCTTGAGCGGCAGCTCGACCGTCAGATTGAAGTGATGCGAGAGGATCGGCTGAAGTCCCTCGATCACGTGGCGCCGGTACAGCTTGAAGGCATTCGTGACGTCGTTGTAGCGCAGACCGAACAGGATCCGGATGAAGAGGTTCGCGCCACGGTTCATGGCCAGCTTCAGCTTCGGATAGTCATGGATCGTCGCCCCGGCGATGAACCGCGAGCCGAAGACGCAGTCGGCGTCGGCGGCGACCATCGCACGCCAGTATCGAACGAGATCCTCGGGCCTGTCCGACGCGTCGGCCATGACGATCGCGACCGCATCGCCGTCGAAGCACTCGAGTCCGCGTCGCACCGCGAAGCCGAAGCCATGCGGCGGCGTGTTGACGACGTGCCGCAGCGACGGCAGTCTCATCTCGAGCTCGCGAAGCACTTCCGCGGTCGCATCGGTCGAGTTGTCGTCGACGACGACGATCTCGTGCTCGATGCGGTCGGCGTCGAGCGCCTCGACGAGTCGCTCGACGGTCGAGCCGAGGCATTCGGCCTCGTTGTGGGCGGGGATGACGACGGAGAGCTTCATTGCACCCTGCCCTGCTCGAGGCCGGCCGCGACCATCTGCTCGACGATCGCCGCGAGGTCGTAGCGATAACTCCACTCAGGATAGTCCTGGCGGAACCGCCGCACGTCGCTGATCCACCAGATGTGATCTCCCGACCGGGCCTCGTCCGAAAGCGTGTAGCGCAGCTCGCGTCCGGTCATGCTCTCGATCAGGTCGATCGCCTCGAGCACCGAGCAGTTGCTGTGACGCGACCCGCCGATGTTGTAGACCGCGCCGCCGACCGGGCGCTGGAAGAAGTGCCAGAAAGCGTTGACCAGATCGAACGAGTGGATGTTGTCGCGGACCTGCTTGCCCTTGTAGCCGAAGATCGTGTACGGCCGTCCGGTGATGCCGCACTTGACGAGGTATCCGAGAAAGCCGTGGAGCTCCGCCGCGCTGTGCGCCGGACCCGTCAGGCAGCCGCCGCGGAACACCACCGTCTTCATTCCGAAGTACCGGGCGTACTCCTGCACGAGAACGTCGGCCGCGACCTTGCTCGCGCCGAAGAGACTGTGCTTCGACTGGTCGATCGACATCGTCTCGTCGATGCCGTGCTCGGCCCAGCGGTGCGTCGACTCGAGCTCCCATCGCCGATCGAGCTCGACCATCGGCAGGTCGTTCGGCGTATCGCCGTAGACCTTGTTCGTCGACGTGAAGATGAACACGGCCTCCGGCGCGTGCCGGCGCGTGGCCTCGAGCAGCGAAAGGGTGCCGTTGGCGTTGACGGTGAAGTCGGTGAACGGCTCGCGAGCCGCCCAGTCGTGACTCGGTTGCGCCGCCGTGTGTACGACGAGCGCGATGTCGCCGCCAAGCGAGGCGAAGAGCGCGTCGATCGCCGCAGTATCGCGGACGTCGATCGCGTGATGGCGGAAGCGCACGAGCGAGCCGGTGAGCTCGCGCGTGTTCCACTCGACCGAGCCATCGTCGCCGAAGAAATAGCTCCGCATGTGG
>DATLHO010000085.1:0-11060 GCA_035539855.1 Kapaibacterium sp. (SeqCode)
AACAGAAGGGCGAGCGCGGAGAGCCGGGGGATCTTCATACGGGAAGGATGAGGAAGACCGACGGGAGGAGGAAATGAAAAACGCCAGCCCCCACAGGAAGGCTGGCGATTCGTGGGCCACCACACGGACTCGAACCGTGGACCTGCTCATTACGAATGAGCTGCTCTACCAACTGAGCTATGGTGGCACAGAAGAGACGACAAATCTATGGAGGCCGACCGGGGCGGTCCAAAGGGTTTTTCTCGGCTGACCGTTTTTTACGTCTGGTCAGATGCCCTCGTAGCGAACGACGCCGCCGACGATCGTGTAGAGAACGGTCGTTCCGTCGTCGAACGGATCGCCGGTCAGCACGACGACGTCGGCATCGAAGCCGGGCTCGAGGCGACCGCGCCGAGTCTCGCCGGGTCGCCCGGACGGCGCCCACGCCGTGAAGGCTCGCAGCGCCGCGTCGCGGTCGATCGCTTCTGACGCGAACCACGCGCCGGCGCCGGGTCGCGGCTCGCGGCGCACGAACGCGCGCAGGCCCGCGAGCGGATCGGGCGACTCGATCGGGAAGTCGGACCCTGCGATAACGCGCGCGCCGCCCTCGAGCAGCGTGCGCCAGGGATACGCCATGCGGCAGCGATCGAGTCCGAGTCGCGCCTCGGCCATCGCCGCGTCGCTCGTGCAGTGCGTGGGCTGCATCGCGGCGACGACGTCGAGTCCGGCGAAGCGGCCGACGTCGTCGGGGTGCACGATCTGCGCGTGCTCGATGCGCAGCAGCGTGCCGGGATGTCGCGCGCGCAGGCGTTCGTAGGCGTCGAGCGCAATGCGGTTGGCGGCGTCGCCGATGGCGTGCGTCGCGATCGCGTGTCCGGCCGCGGCCGCCGCATCGGCCCGCTCGACCAGCTCGTCGATGTCGATCAGACCGAGCCCGAGCGACGTCGGATCGTCGGCATACGGCTCGAGCAGCAGTGCGCCGCGCGAGCCCAGCGCGCCGTCGACGAAGTACTTCACACCGACGACGTCGAGCATCGGCGCAATCGCGCGGGGCGCGCCGAAGTCGCGCCATCCGTCGTTCATTCCCTCGAGGAACACGGCCGCCCGCACGCGAAGCTCGCCGGCGGCCGCTGCTGCGGCAGACACCTCGAGCACGTCGGTCGCGACGTTCATGTCGTGGACCTCGGTAATGCCGTACTCGAGGCAGCGATCGACCGCCATCGTCAGCCAGCGCCGCATCCTCTCGGCGCTCGGTCGCGGAATCGCACTGTCGAGCAGGCGAACGGCGTTGTCGATGAGCAGCCCGTCCGGCTTCCCGTCGTCGCCGAGCACGATCTCGCCCCCGTCGATGGTGCCGGCCTCGATCCCCGCGAGCGCCATCGCGCTCGAGTTGATCCAGACCGCGTGCGTGTCGACGCGGTAGAGCGCGACCGGATGGTCCGGCGCCGCCGTGTCGAGCGCCGCGCGCGTCGGCCGCGCGCGATCGAGCCACTCGGTCTCGTTCCACCCGAAGCCGAGAATCCACTCCCCTTCCGGCGTTGTCGCAGCTCGGTAGGCGACACGGGCCAGGCAGTCGGTGATCGTGCGGAGCCCGCCGAGCTGAACGCGCTCGGCCATCTGGCCGAGGCCCAGCAGGTGGCAGTGCGTGTCGACGAAGCCCGGGAGCACGACCGCGCCGGCGGGCACGAGCAGCTCGGCGCCGTCGACGACGACGCGCGGACGCTCCGACGCGCCGACCGATGCGATGATGCCGTTGCTGATCTCGATGCGCATGATGTGTCGTGCGATGAGCGCTTCAGGGGAAGGCGTCGATCAGGTGCCTGATCTCCGGCTCCCCGTCACGACCGCTGACGTAGTCGACGGCGACGACATCGAAGCGCGCCCGAACGTCGGCAATCTTCCAGAGGTGAATGAACCCTTCGGCGACGCGGCGGATCACTCGTCGCTTCGCCTCGGTGATGGCCTCCTCGGGCCGGCCGTAGCGATAACTGCGGCGCGCCTTGACCTCGATGAAGACCCAGGTCGCGCCGTCGCGCATGATCAGGTCGATCTCGCCGATCCGTCCGAAGGTGAAGTTCTGACGAACGAGCTGGTAGCCCTTCGCCTCGAGATGCCGGAGCGCGAGCGTCTCGTGCTCGGCGCCATCCTGGCGTCGATTCTCGCCGGTGAGCATGATGGTGGCTCGATGTGCTGGTGCGGAAGATCGGCGGTGACCTTGCGACGAAGGTACGCTCCGGCGCCTGTCGTCGCAATCCCCACGAGCCGTCGCCCAACACCGACACCGTCGGTCTGCACCGTCACCCGATCCGTCGGCGCGCAGCACGCACGTGCCGACTAGGCGTTCGGGACGAGCCGGAGGAATCTCCGCTTGCCGACCTTCAGCACCGACTCGGCGCCGGGCGTGAACAGGTGGGCGATCTCGGTGACCTTCGCGCCGTCGAGCGAGACGCCGCCGCCCTGGATCAATCGCTTCGCCTCGGCCTTCGACGGCGCCAGTCCCGCATCGACCATGATGTCGATGAGCGGAGCTGCGTGCGCGACGTGGAACTCCTCGATGTGCTCGGGCGCGTCCTTGTGGATGAAGATCCGGTCGAACTCCTCCTCGGCCTTGCGCGCGGTGCCCTCGCTCGTGTAGCGCGCGACGATCTCCCGCGCCAGGCGTCGCTTGAGATCACGCGGGTGCAGCGTTCCGGCGGCGAGACCCTCGGCGATCGCCTTGACCTCGGTCTCGCCGTAGAAGCACGCGTGCTTGTAGTACATCGGGATCACCGCGTCGGGGATCGAGAGCACCTTGCCGTACATGTCGTTCGGGAAGTCGTTGAGCCCGATGTAGTTGTCGAGCGACTTGGACATCTTCTCGACGCCGTCGGTGCCGACCAGCAGCGCGGTCGTGAGCACCGCCTGGGGCTCCTGCCCGTGCGAGCGCTGGATGTCGCGGCCGACCAGGAGGTTGAACTTCTGATCGGTGCCGCCGAGCTCGACGTCGCTCTCGACCGCGACCGAATCGAACGCCTGCGCCAGCGGGTAGACCATCTCGTGCAGCGAGATCGGCCGCTCCTCGTTGAAGCGCTTGTGAAAGTCTTCGCGCTCGAGCATCTGCGAGACGGTGTACTTCGACGCGAGCATGATGACGTCGGCGAAGCTCATGCGGCCGAGCCATTCGGAGTTGTAGACCATGCGCAGGCGCTTGCTCGAGAGGATCTTCGTCGCCTGCTCGAAATAGGTCTGGCCGTTCTGACGCGTCTCCTCGAGACTCAGCGCCGGACGAGTCTTCGACTGCCCGGTCGGATCACCGATCATCGCGGTGAAATCACCGACGATCAGGATCGCCTGGTGGCCGAGATCCTGGAAGTCGCGGAGCTTCTGCAGCACGACCGCGTGACCGATGTGCAGGTCCGGTCGCGAAGGATCGGCGCCGAGCTTCACGTTGAGCGGCGTGCCGGTCTTGATGGCGCGCTCGATCTTCTGGACGAGCTCCTCCTTCGGTATGATCTCCTCTGCCCCGCGGGCGATGAGATCCATCTGCTCGTTGAGCGACGGGAACTTGGTTGGCATGTCAGGGGTCAGAGGTCAGATGTCAGAGGTCAAATGTCAGAGGTCAGATGTCAGAGGTCACGGGGCGCTTCTGGTTTTTTGTTATTTGTTATTTGTTGTTGGGGTTGATCGTGTTGCTGACGGTCAACCAATAACCAATAACCAAAAACCAATAACCAATACCGAACAACCCAGCCGTCGTCACTCACCGTTCCCGGCCGGGTCGCTCTACTCTTCGCCGCGGCGGAGGCGGCGGTCGGAGTCGCGGGCCTTGGTCGTTTCGCGCTTGTCGTAGAGCTTCTTGCCGCGGGCGATGCCGATCTCGATCTTCAGCGTGCTTCCCTTGAAGTAGATCGAGAGCGGCACGAGCGTCAGGCCTTTTTCGGCGGCGCGGGCGACGAGCTTGTCGAGCTCCTTGCGCTTGAGCAGCAGCTTGCGCGGACGCGTCGGCTCGTGATTGTTGATGTTGCCGTGCTCGTACGGCTGGATCGTGCATCCGAGCAGCCAGAGCTCGCCGCCGCGCTCCTCGGCATAGCTCTCCTGCAGCGAAACATGGCCCGCGCGCACCGACTTGACCTCGGTCCCGAGCAGCACGATGCCCGCTTCGACGCGATCGAGGATCTCGTACTCGAAGCGCGCCTTGCGGTTGCTGATGACCGTCTTGATCGAGGGTGATTCGCCAGCCATGCGTCGTTCCGGAATCGAAAGACTCCAAAGATAGGCAAACGTGTGGTGGGTCGGCTACGACCGCGGGGACGCGAGCTCGACCTCGAGCACCGCGCGCGACTCCTCCGGCGTCTCCCCGCCGATCGTGAAGCAGGCACGCAGCGCCGCCGGATCGACCTTGACGCCCATGCGCGCCTCGACGACGCCGCAGAGCGGCTCGCCGCGCTCGACCTCCTCGCCGATGTGCCGGTACAGGATGATCCCCGCCTGCGGCGCGATCGTGTCGTCGAGTGCCCGGCGCCCGGCGCCGAGATCGATGCCGAGCATCCCGAGACGCAGCGCATCGATACCGTTGACGATGCCCGACTCGTCGGCGAGAACGACCTCGGTCGGGGCCGGCTCCTGGGCGTGCTCCACCGCGGCGACGTCGCCACCCTGTCGCCGCACGACGTCCAGGAACAGCCGGTATGCGCTGCCGTCGGTGATCGCGAGCCGTGCACGCTCGATCCCCTCGTTGAGCGTCGCGGCCATCCCTCCCGCAACCATGCAGGCGCCGGCGAGAGAGAGCGTCACCTCCGTCAGCAGCGGAGGCTCCTCCTCACCGCGCAGCATCCTCACCGCCTCGCAGACCTCCAGCCAGTTGCCGATTCGTCGGCCGAGCGGCGCGTCCATCGCCGTGATGAGCGTCGAGCATCGTACGCCGTTCGCGTCGCTGACCGATCGGATCGACGCCGCCAGCGCACGCGCGTCGTCGAGTGAGCGCATGAACGCGCCGCGCCCGCACTTGACGTCCATGACGAGCGCGTCGATGTCCTCGGCGAGCTTCTTCGAAAGGATCGAGGCGGTGATCAGTGGCAGCGACTCGACCGTGGCGGTGACGTCGCGCAGCGCGTACAGGCGCCGGTCGGCCGGGACGAGCTCGGGAGTCTGCGCCGCGAGCGCGATGCCGATCTCCTCGACCTGCGCGCGGATCGCCGCAAGAGGCATCTCCGCGACGAAGCCCGGTATCGACTCGAGCTTGTCGACGGTTCCGCCGGTGTGCCCGAGTCCGCGGCCCGAGATCATCGGCACCGCGATGCCGCAGCTTGCGACGATCGGTGCGAGAACGAGCGACACCTTGTCGCCGACGCCGCCGGTCGAGTGCTTATCGACGATCGGTCGGTCCACCCGCGAGAGGTCGAGCCGCGCGCCGGAGGCGCACATCGCCGCGGTGAGCGTCGCGGTCTCGGTCGGGGTCATCCCGCTGAAGTACACCGCCATCAGCCAGGCGCTCAACTGGTAGTCGGCGATCGATCCGGAGGCGGCCCCCTCGACGATCCAGCGGATCTCCTCGGGCGAATGCTCCTCTCCGTCACGTTTGGCGCGAATGAGCTGGGTGATGCCGGTCATCGCTGCTGTTCCCCCCTTTTTCGGCGAAGATACGCCGCAGCGCCCGATCGGGACGTCCCGTCGGCATGATGGAAAACGAGCGGTGGGATTGGATCGGCGGGCGGACGGGGTGAAAAAGCGGAAGGGTAACTGCCCAATCCTTGATTGTTCGTGAGATCCCCCCCAGGCCTCACGGGGCAGCCACCCTTTCGCAGAGCGGTAGATATTTCGGTGATCCGGAAGCCATTGCGGCATCAACGAATCGCGGGCAAAGATAGAGTACTCGAATCGCGAATCAAAACACTTTTTAACATTTGACCCGAGAAGTGTGTCCGGATGTCTCGGTCTCAGCCTCCGAAGTGTTCGTCGAGGTAGGAGTTGATCTGCTGCTCGATCATCCCGCGCATCGGCGAAAGCAGCATGCCGAGCTCGATGTTGATGCGGACCTTCTTCTCCTCCACGTCGATGCGTCCGTTGGCGCCGCTGCGCTTGAACGAGAGCGTGTCACCCTGCCAGGTGGTGTCGGCCTGCAGGCGACTGGCGATGTCGGCGGCCATGTCGTCGACGGCCTTGCGCGCGCCGGCGCGCCCGAGCGAATGAGTGCGGACGATGTCGATGGTAGCCATGGATTGTCGTGCTCGTTGGTGATGCCTGGTGCCGCCTGATGCTGCACGCTCCGTGGCGAAGCATGCAGCAATCCGACTGCCATCGCGCGGAAGCGACGACCGGACGGCGGCTATTCCCTGGCGTCGCCGCTGGTGACGAGCACCTCGTCCGACGGCGGCGACGTCTGGCAGCCTTCGCTGATGAAGCGCTTGACGAGCGCCTCGGAGTCCTCGAAGCGGCGCTCGAAGCCGTCGACGGTCTTGGCCTTCGGGTGGCTGCGGTAGATCTTCTTGACGTCGCGCTGCATCGGCTTGCGCAGGAACTTCTCGGAGTGGTGCCGCTGCAGGTACTCGATCGCGGTCAGGCGCGTTGCCGGATTGATCGAGCGCAGCAGGCACGTCGCCAGCAGGTAGCTCATGGCCGGCATCACGTCCTCGAAGAGCTCGCGGTTGGACGGGATCGAGTTCCCCGAGCGCGTGCCGCAGCCGTACTCCGTGCCGGAGTACGGCGACATCAGCAGCTCGAGCTTCTCGCGCAGCGGGTTCTGGAAGACCTGCTTCTGAAAGCGCAGCGCGTACGAAGAGTCACCGAAGGGGAGTGCCACCGCCCTGTAGTTCCAGTAGAACGTCTGCGGCGTGCCGTGGGTGTCGAACTTGAAGAGAGGCTCGTAGAAGGCGCGGTAGCGGTCGTACAGGGTCTTGTAGCCGTAGGGCATGCGCGGCGTCGCCGCGAACGAGATCGGCCTGCCGTCCTTCAGGATCACCTGAAGCCGTGTGGCGACATAGCCTCCCTCGGTCACCGTCTCGTGCATCGAGTATCCGTAGCCGAGATCCTCGAAGTCCTTGCGCGCGAACACGTCGAGCGTCAGAACGTCCTTCGGACTCGTGCGGATCACGGCGATCATCCGCGCGATGTTGATCGAATCCGCCTCGACCCACTCCTCCTCGATCATGGAGCTCTGCGCGTGCGCCGAGAGGACGCATGCGGCAGCGATCACAAGGAAGACGATCGAGAAGCGGTTCATTGGCATCGGGGGATGGGCAACTGAGGCGCGGTCGACGAGCACACAGACCTTTGCAAAGAAACCGGTTGCGGTGGCCCGGGGCAAGTGGAAAGTCGGCCGTAGAACGACGACGCCCCCTCCCTGCCGTTGGCCGGGAGGGGGCGTCCGACGGTGGCATGCTCACCCGGCCTTGACCATCAGGTCGGCGACGAGGCGGCTGAAGCGCACGGGATCGTCCGGAACGACGCCCTCGGCCAGGAGCGCCTGGCCGTAGAGGAGCTCCGCATAGTCGGCGAGCGTCGCTTCCGCGCCCTCGGCACCGACGATCGACTGCAGCGTGCGAAGGATGGGATGATCCGGGTTGAGCTCCATGATCCGCTTGGACTTCGGCGCCTCCTGGCCCATCGCCCGGAAGAGCTTCGCCATCTGCGGACTCATGTCGTGCTCGCCGCTGACGAGACACACCGCCGAGCTGCGAAGGCGGCTCGACAGGCGCACCTCGCTCACGTTCTCGTCGAGCTGCTTCTGCAGCGCGCCGAGGACGTCGGCATACTCGCGCGCGCCTTCCTCACGCTTCGCCTCGTCGGCCTTGCGCTCCTCCTCGCTTCCGAGATCGACAGCGCCGCGGGCGATCGAGCGGAAGCGACGACCCTGGTACTCGATCTCGCCGTTGGCCCAGATCTCGTCGACCGGGTCGCTCAGCAACAGCACCTCGTAGCCCTTCGCGTCGAACGCCTCGAGGTGCGGCGACTGCAGCAGGACGTCGCGGTTGTCGCCGCTGATGAAGTAGATCGCCTCCTGTCCCTCCTTCATGCGCGCGACGTATTCGCCGAGCGTCGTGAGCTTCGCGTCGGCCCGGAGCGCGGGATCGGTCGTCGAGAACAGCGCGAGGTCGAGCAGCGCGTCACGGTTCTCGTGATCCTGGAAGATGCCCTCCTTGAGCACCGCCCCGAACTCCTTCCAGAACGCCAGGTACTTCTCGCGATCGGTGCGCAGCATCTCAGCGAGCGTGTCGATCGTCTTGCGGGCGATCCGGTTGCGGATCATGCGGATCTGCCGGTTCTCCTGGAGGATCTCCCGCGAGATGTTCAGCGGCAGATCCTCGGCGTCGACGACGCCCTTGAGGAATCGCAGATACGTCGGCAGCAGATCCTTCGCCTCGTCGAGAATGAAAATCCGCTTGACGTAGAGCTGCAGGCCATGCTGCTTCTCGTGGTAGAACAGATCGAACGGCGCATGCGACGGGATGAACAGCAGCGCGTAGTACTCGAAGGCTCCCTCGGCCCGCACCGTGAACGTCGTCAGCGGATCGTTCCAGTCGTGGGCGATGTGCTTGTAGAACTCGCTGTACTCCTCGGGCGTGACCGAGCTCTGCGAGCGGGTCCAGAGCGCCTTCATCGAGTTGAGCGTCTCGTCGCGCACGACGGTCTCGGCCGCGGCGCCGTCGATCGGATTGCCCTGGGCGTCGCGGGGCTGTTCCTGGCGCTCGACGCGCATGCGGATCGGGTACGTGACGAAGTCGGAGTACTTCTTGACGATGCCGCGGATCGTCCACTCGTCGAGGTACTCCTTGGCATCCTCGCCGTCGGTCGGCTTCATGTGCAGCGTCACCGTGGTGCCGTGGGTGGGACGCTCGGCCTCCTCGATCATGTACGTGCCGTCGCCGGTCGACTCCCAGTGCCACGCCTGACTCTCGCCGACGCGTCGCGTGACGACGGTGACGCGGTCGGCGACCATGAACGTGGAGTAGAAGCCGACGCCGAACTGTCCGATGAGCTCGGCGGCGCCGGGCGCCCCCTCCTTGCTGGCGCGCATCGCATCGAGGAACTCGCGGGTGCCGGACTTCGCGATTGTGCCGATGTTCCTGATCAGCTCGTCGCGATTCATGCCGATGCCGTTGTCGATGACCGAGAGCGTGCGCGTGGCGCGGTCGGCGTCGATGCGGATCTCCGGCGCCTCGGGCATCGCGAGCTCGTCGTTGCGAAGCGCCTCGATGCGCAGCTTGTCGAGCGCGTCGGAGGCGTTCGAGACGATCTCGCGCAGGAAGATGTCACGGTTCGAATAGACCGAGTGGATCATGAGGTCGAGAAGCTGCCTCGCCTCCGTCTGAAACTCGAACTGTTGAGCGGTCGCGTTCATTGTAGTCGTGTGTGGAGAATGTTCCGGTCGGCTGTGACCGGCCCAAGCTAGCAACGGCGGAGGCGACAGCGCAAGAGCCGCGGCGACCGATCGGGTGACGTGCGGCGCGCCGGGGCTCCCTCGTCGGCGGAAGCCGCACCAGCCGGCCCCGCTACCGCGGAGGACGGATCTCCGCTACGCGACGATGACGAGCGCGTGGAATCATCAGGAAGGAGCAGTCGGTTCCTCCCTGTATCAGAGTGTAGCGCCGCCGTGCTCCGAAATCCGGGCGCACCGGTCCTTCCGTAGGTCGGTCTGCACAACGACCGAGGGATATGGCCGAGCACACGTCACCGCCTCCCGTCGCGGACGCATGGACGGAGGAACAATGGAACGCCCTGGAGTCCCTGCTCTCGGCGCGGGTCCGCCGCAGCCGTGACGACGATCAGGCGTGGGGACTAATCGTCAGGAGCGGGCGCACGATCCTGCGCTCGTTCAGCACGAGCTTCTTCATCGTCACGCGGTTCCTGCCGCCGCGCGCGCGCGACGGAGTCGAAGCGATCTACGCCGCGGTGCGCTACCCCGACGAGATCGTCGACACGTTCGCGATCGCCGCGCACGAAAAGATCGCGCGGCTCGATCGATGGGGTCAGCTCTACGAGATGGCGCTACCGATCGCGAGCGTGCGCGAAGCGGTCGACCTGGGGATTCCTCCGATCCTCGCCGGCTTCGCGCGCGTCGTGCAGCGCGCGGGGATACCCGCCGGGCACTATCGCTCCTTCCTCGACGCCATGCGCCGGGACGCCGAGCCCCGTCCGTTCGCGACGCTCGACGAGCTGATCGAGAACTACGTCTACGGCAGCGCGATCGTCGTGGGGTATTTCCTGGCGTATGTCTACGGACCATCGCGGCCGGGCGAATTCGATCGCACGTTACGCTCCGCGCGCGACCTGGCGATCGCACTGCAGCTAACGAACTTCGCGCGCGACGTCGCCGACGATCAACGCCGTGGACGGCTCTATCTGCCGCTGTCGATGCTCGCCGAGGAGCGCATCGACGTGCCGGACATCAACGATCCGAGGCAGCACGAGCAGCTAGGCCGTGTCGTAGCGCGGATCTCTGCGAGCGCCGAGGAACATTATGCCCGCGCGCACGCCGGCCTCGAATCGTTCGCGCCCGACTGTCGTGTCGCCATCGACTCCTGCATCCGCGTCTACCGGCAGCTCAACGAGCGTATCGGCGCACAACCGGCCGGCATCGCACGACGCGAGTCGGTGCCGATGAGCGCGAAGCTGCGTGTCCTGCCGCCGAGCAAATACTGGCGCCTGCCGCTCGCGTACCTGACTCCGTGAAAGGTCCGGCGGGTCGGTCGACACGCGATCGATGCAACGCAGCGCATGAGGATTATCGCTTCACATTCCAGAGGTCGATCGACGTGACTCAACAGTCCGCGCAGACTACGCAACGAGTCGGAGGCAGCATCTCGCGCGACGTCCTCGCACCGGGCAGGCGGGCCGCGGGCGTGCGCAGGCCGCGCCGGCGCGCGGTCGTGGTCGGTGCCGGACTCGGCGGGTTGAGCGCGGCGATTCACCTGAGACTCGCTGGATTCGACGTGGCGATCTACGAGGCGAACGCCCTGGTAGGTGGGCGCGCGAACGTCATTCGCCGCGACGGCTTCACCTTCGACACGGGTCCGACGCTCCTGAATTATCCCTGGGTCTTTCGCGAGCTCTTTGCCGCGGCCGGCCGCTCCATGGATGATTATCTGGAACTGCTGCCGGTCGAT
>DATLHO010000086.1:0-2636 GCA_035539855.1 Kapaibacterium sp. (SeqCode)
CCGTTCGGCTTCGAGTCTCTCAGCCTCAATCCGCTCGGCCTCGCGTCGCGCTTCCTCGAGGCGGTCGACCCCCTCGTCGTCACGGCTCGCGATCGCGACCTGCGGTGCATCGGCGTGTTCAACCGCGAGCCGTCGGCCAGCGCCGTCTGCGACCGGAACATCCGTCGACTCGCTGGCCGCGGCCTCGGAGAGCGCTCGCAGGCTGTCGAGGCCCGTGCGCTCGTAGCCGCGCATCAGAACCAGTCGCGCGCGATCGGGCTCGCCGGCGCTGCGATAGGCGGCCGCAAGGACGACGTACCCGGCCGCGTGGTCGGGATGCCGCGCCAGCCCCATCTTGCACGTCTCGATCGCCCGTCGTGGCTCGCCGGCGGCAAGCTGTCGACGGGCCTCGACTGCGAACAGAAGGGTGCCGTTGCTGTGAAGTCGTCGCGAGGTCCTCATCATGGCAAAGATGGCACGACGGACCGACGAGGCAAAACTTCAGCGCCGCGCGACGACGATACCCGTCCGTGCACGCGTCAGCGCGATCCCCACCGGGTCGTATGCCTCGATCAGCAGCACGTAGATCTCCGGCGGCAGCGGCATGCCGTTCGGGTCGTATCCCCGCCACACGACCTCTCCCTCCGGACCGCTCGGCTCGTTGTTGACGATCCGGTCGATGAGTCGTCCCCGTCGGTCGTACAGCGCGATCGTCACGCGCGCTGTGCGCATCGGGAGGCGGTAGCTAATGCGGGTTACGTCCTGGAAGCCGTCGGCATCGGGCGAGACGATCGCCGGCTCGACCGCGATCTCGGCATCGGCCACGCGAGGCTCGAGCGCGATCGAGCTCGGCGCCGCGGGCGATCCGCCGCGACGTGCGACGGAGCTCGACCACGTCCGCGCGTCGGTCGACGCCGCGCTCAACGATGTGCGCTCGAGCGATGTGCCCGTCGCGTCGTCGAGATCCGGACGGTGCCACGCGGGAAGGTAGGCGACGCTGTCGACGGTCGCTCCGTCGTCGTCGCGCAGCACGACCATGTCACCCGTGGCGTTGAGTCCAAGCGACGCGCGACCGAGAATGCGAACGGTCGACGAATCGATGAGCTCCGGGAACTGCAAGAACAACAGGCTGTCGGCGGCGATCACGAGGTACTCGCCCGGCGCGATCGAGGTCGTGCGCGAGATCGTCGCCTGCGCCTTGCCGGTCGCGTCGTAGATCTTCCAGTTGCGCAACTGGACGCGCGCCGACGTCGGATTGTGCAGCTCGACGTACTCGGTGCCGCGATCGGCGACCGGATCGTACATGATCTCGGTGATGATGATCTGCGCGCACAACGCCGTCGGAGCGAGGGCGCACGCAATCAGAAGAAGGAGGCGTCGCATGATGATGGTGATGTCGGTGGCGGCGGGGCCGGCGTGAAGATAACACCCGCGTCGCACCGTCGGATAGGCTAGCGGCTGGGCGACCGCACCGCATTTCCTATCTTCGTTCACCCCGTCCGCACTGCGGTGCGGTTCCCCTTCATCCTCCGCTCCACCCCAATGAGACGCTCGCTGTTTCTGTTCGCCGCCGCCGTTCTGGTTCCGCTGTCGGTGTCCGCGCAATCGATCGACCCGCGCGTCGTGCGCGACGCCGACGGCACACTCCGGGTGCTCGAGCAGACACGCGTCGCCGCCCCGGGTGACGCTTCCGGCCGTGCTGTTGGCGACGCTTCCGGCTCCGCCGCGGGCGCCGCGTCATCATCCGCGTTCGCCGTCGATGGCGACGAGCACTGGGACGCACGA
This sequence comes from Kapaibacterium sp. (SeqCode), assembly GCA_035539855.1. Classification (GTDB taxonomy): domain Bacteria; phylum Bacteroidota; class Ignavibacteria; order OLB7; family OLB7; genus DATLHO01. Next base: position 1,765 of record DATLHO010000086.1, read on the forward strand.
TTCAATCCGCTCGATGCAGGACTCGGCACCGTCAGTGTCTCGGCAATTGCCGCCACTCCGTCGAGGATCTACGTCGGAGGCAACTTCACCGCCATCGATGGCGTCGAGGCGAGCTTCATCATGATGTACGAGCGCGGCTCGCGCGTCTGGCGACAGATCGTCGACCGCGGATTCAACGGCGTCAACGGACCGGTGACCGCGCTCGTCGCCGATGGAGAGAACCTCTACGTCGCAGGCGAGTTCGACACCGCCGGACCCGTCGCGGCGCGCGGCGTCGCCCGGTTCGACGGCTCGCAGTGGCACGCCATCGACGCGGAGCTTCCGGCCGACGCGTATCCGTCGGCGCTCGCGAAGTTTGACGGGCGCCTCTACCTCTCGGGCGGCTTCGGATCGCTTGGGGATGTCGATCTCTACCGGCTCGATGATTCGGTCTGGACGTCGATGGGGATCAGCGGTTCTTATTCGAGCACGCTGGTGGTACATAACGACGAGCTGATTCTTGGGGGATTCTTCCTGAGAGCCGGCGACTCCGTCTTCGCCGGCGCGCTCGGCTGGAACGGGGATCGCTGGAGGACTCTGCGGAAGGAGGGGCAGGGTCAGTTCGAGATCGTCCGGGACTTCGCGATCTCACCCGCGGGCGAGCTCTACGCGTCGGGGAACTTCATGGACGACTCGCTCGGCGACGTCGTGCGCTACGACGGAGAGCGTTGGCGTCCCGTGGGAATTCCCGGCGTGCGCCGCAAGGCGAACGGACTGCAGGCCTCGGTGGAGGCCATCGCGTTCGCCCCGAACGGCGATCTCTATGCCGCCGGCACCGCGATCGATTCGGCGGGGAGCGCGAAGGTGATCGACATGGCGCGCTGGAACGGCTC